>CAIKKJ010000198.1 GCA_903827955.1 uncultured Verrucomicrobia subdivision 3 bacterium | reverse complement strand
GGACTGGGCGGAAATGCTCTCGCGTATGTATGGCCGATGGTTCGATTTACGCGGCTGGAAGTGGGATGTAACCGACGCGCTGCAAGGTGACACCGCCGGATTAAAGACCGTCACCTTCCGCGTCGAGGGCGAAAACGCCTACGGCTTTTGCAAAGCCGAACGCGGCGTGCATCGCCTCGTGCGTATCTCGCCGTTCGATTCCAACAAACGCCGACATACAAGTTTTTCCAGCGTGGACACCGTCGCCGAATTGAGCGACTTGGTGGAAACAGACATCGTGATTCCGAAAACGGAAATTTTACGCGACACGTTTCGTTCCGGCGGCAAGGGTGGCCAGAACGTGAACAAAGTGGAAACCGCCGTGCGCCTGACGCACATTCCGACCGGCCTCGTCGCCGCGTCGCAAGCCCAGCGCAGCCAGGTGCAAAACGAAGCGACGGCGCTGGCGATGCTGATCTCCAAACTTTACGCGCTGAAGTTGGATCAGGCGAAAAGCGAGATGGAACGTTTTTACGGCGACAAAGGCAGCATCTCGTGGGGTAACCAGATTCGCAGCTACGTTTTCCAGCCCTATCGCATGGTGAAAGACCTGCGCACCGGCGAACAATCCAGCGACGTGCAAGCCGTGATGGACGGCGCGCTCGACCCGTTCGTGAACGCCTGGCTCCGCGCCGGCTGCCCGCTCAAGCGGATGCAAGGCGTGAAGGATGAGGAGGAATAAGTTTTGCCACAGAGGCACAGAGAACACAGAGCATGAGTTTGGAATTTCCAGAGGAACGCGATCCGCTGACCGAGAAAATCATCGGCAGCGCGATAGAAGTTCATCGGACACTCGGGCCGGGTTTGTTGGAACAAACTTACGAATCCGCGCTTTGTGTCGAGTTGCAACTGGCCGGACTAAAATTTCAGCGGCAGCTTGTGGTTCCAGTCACTTACAAAAAACAGCCGGTCGGCGATTATCGTTTGGATTTGGTGATTGAAAATTCCGTAATCGTGGAAATCAAAAGCGTTGAGCGTTTTGATCCCATTTTTGAAGCGCAGTTATTGACGTATCTAAAAATAACCGGGCTAAAACGCGGATTGCTGTTGAATTTCAATTCGCGCCTGCTCAAAGATGGCATCAAGCGATTGGTGCTTTAACTCTGTGTTCTCTGTGACTCTGTGGCAAATATTTTAGAAAACATCGTTGAACAAAAGAAACGCGAAGTCGCGCAACTGCCCGCGCGCCTGATTGCCGCCGGTGATTTGCTCGATGCGATGCTGGAGCATGGGGAGCGACGTGATTTTGTTGCCGCGTTGAAAAGTCCACGCTTAGGCAACATCGGCTTGATTGCGGAAGTTAAAAAGGCATCGCCATCCATGGGCGTGATTTGTCCGAACTTCGATCCCGTCCGCATCGCGAAGGAATACGAGGCGGCGGGCGCAAGCTGTCTTTCCGTTTTGACCGACGAGAAATTTTTCCAAGGCTCGCTGGATTATCTCCGCCAGATTCGCGCCGCCGTGAAAATCCCATTGCTGCGCAAGGATTTTATCATTGATGAGCGCCAGATTCTTGAAGCCATCGAATGGGGTGCCGATGCCATCCTGCTCATCGTCGCCATTTTGAACAACGAGCAACTTGAAAAATTGCATTCACTAGCGGTTGAAGCTGGCCTCGCTGTGCTCGTCGAAGTTCATGACGAAGCAGAGCTGGAACGCGCGCTAAAAATTTCTCCAGCGTTGCTCGGCGTGAATAATCGCAACCTGAAAACTTTCAAAGTGGATTTAGCCACAACGGAAAATCTCGCTTCGCGCATCATCAAGAGCGGTTCTTTGCTCGTCGCGGAGAGCGGCATTCACACGCGCGCTGATGTGGTGCGGGTTCAGAAATGTGGCGCAGCCGCAATCCTCGTCGGCGAGTCACTCGTGAAGCAGGGAGATATCGGTGCGAAAGTTCACGAGTTGCTCGGCTAACTCCGATTCTTCGCCAACTGTTTTGCCAAGCGTATGGCGGCAATCATGCTGCCTGGATTTGCGATTCCTTTTCCCGCGATGTCGTAAGCGGTGCCGTGGTCGGGCGAGGTGCGGATAAATGGCAGGCCGAGCGTCCAATTCACGCCGCTGTCGAAGGCGACGGCCTTCAGCGGCGCGAGGCCCTGGTCGTGATACATCGCTACGACCGCATCAAAATCTCCTTTCAGCGCGTAGTGAAAAACCGTGTCGCCGCTCAATGGTCCGACGACATCGAAGCCGCGTTCCTTCATCAGTTCAACGGTCGGGCTGATGGTTGTGATTTCCTCATCACCGAATTCTCCGCCTTCGCCCGCGTGCGGATTCAAGCCGGCGACGGCAATTTTGGCGCGCGACAAATCGAGATCGCGACACGACTGCGCGGCAAGCTCGATGGCCAGCGTGATTTTTTCCGCCGTCAATTTTTCAGGAACGGTTTTGAGCGCGATGTGAACCGTGGCCAGCGCCACGCGCAGCCAGCGGCCGCGTTCGTCGGTGCCGAGCAACATCATCGCGGTGCGTTTGGCATTGGCGAGTTCGGAGAGAAATTCCGTCTGGCCGATAAATTTGTATCCAGCGCGGATGATGGAAGATTTATTCACCGGCACGGTAACAAGTGCATCTAGTTCACCACGCAAACAGCGTTGGCCGCCGTCGTGCAAACAAGCAACGGAAACGCGGGCCGCTTCCGGCGCACCAGCAGAAAGATTGTCCGGCAGCGTTTCCGCAAACGGATTCACCACAAAAAATTTCCCAGCGTCGGCGTAGCTAGTGAATTTTTTTAGCGGCAGATTCAGCGAGAGTTTTTTATTTAACCGGGCGAGAATGTTTCCATCGCCGATGAGAAGATATTTGGTGTGGTCCGACGCCGCTTCGGCGGCGATGGCTTTGAGCGCGACTTCTGGGCCGACGCCGGTGACGTCGCCGAGGGAGATGCCGATCCAGTTTTTCATCGTGTCAGGTGACACGGCAGCTTCAGAAATAGCGGATGAAGGTTTTTTTCTTCAAGCCGTCCATCCAGTCTTTTTGCAACTGCGCCTGCTGCTGGGTGCGGAGAGTTTTTTCGATGTCGCCGCGCACATCGGGCAGCGGCTTGGCGTGCGCGGGTTTCTTTTCCTCAACGAGCATGACGTAAACCGTGTCAGCCGTGTCAATCGGATCAGCAACCTGACCAGGCGCGAGCGTGAACGCCACCTCACCTAGTTCCTTGCGCAAAACGGAGCGTTCTACCCAGCCCCAGTCGCCGCCCTGATGCTGTTGCGAACCTTGCGAATAGACAGCGGCCAGCTCGGCGAAGGTCGCGCCGTCCTTGAGTTTGCTTTGGATTTCGCGGGCTAGGGCCAAGGTGTTCGTGTCCGCTGCGGAAGCTTTGTTTAACACGATCATCCGCAGCTTCACCTGGTCGTCAATTTTGAAATCGTCGGCGTGATGGTCGTAATAATTCTGGATTTTAAACGGCGACACCACCACTTCGCGCTGCACGTTCTGGTTGCGCATGGCGGACTCGATGAACTGATCGCGCACCTGCTTGCGGAACTGCTCGAACGTCATGCCCTGCTGCTGCAACGTTTTCATCAGCGTCACCCGGTCGCCAAAACGGTCGCGGATGCGCGTCTGCACCTGATCCTCCACGGCTGTGTCAGGAAGATGGTAGCCGTCCGATTCAAAGCTGTGCAAAATCAACGCGCGTTGCACCAGCAATTCGAGACTGTCGTTGAGCGCCTCGTTGAGTTTCTGCTGGAAGGTCTCCGGTTGCCCGGCAAACTGGCGGCGGAGCGCATCGGCGGCAGGACGCGTTATGTCCTCGACCTCGGCGAACGTGATCACGCGGTCGGCCACGACGGCCTTGATGCCATCAGCCACTTCGGCGCGGGAAAAAACCGGCACGCACACCGCCACGGCCAGCACAGGAATGAAGCGGAAAAATTTCATCGAATTTTCAGCATGGTAACAACCGCCGCCGCGCGGTCAAGCGCCGCTCATGGTTTTGGTTTGGATACGAACCACATCACCACCGCCAGCAATGCCCCGAACACCAGCGCCACTCCCACCGACCACCGCAGGATGAGCATTTGTTTGCGATGAAAATTGCGCCCGCCCTGCCCCGGCAGCAGGTAAAACCGTTCGCGCGGACGTTTTTTTCTTCCAAAAATCACCACGCTTTTTACCAGACCCGCCCCGGCGACTCAAGCCGCGCGCTTGCCGCCGCGAAAATTTCCGGTAACGTCTCCGCCGTGCAACTCGAAGACCATATCGGCGACATCATCCGCAAAGCCAGCGTGATGACCAACGTCACCCCTGCCGCCGCCGCCACCGCCGCCGGCCTTTCCGAAACCGAACTCACCGCGCTCGAAACCTCCGGCCAGTGCGCAAAAAAAATTAATTTTGACGCGCTCGCAAAAGCGCTCGGCCTCGACGCCAAAAAATTGGCGGCCATCGCTGGCGGCTGGCTTCCCGCCAAAATAGATTTATCCGGCTGGCGCGAAATCCGCGTCATCAACACGCGCGACACCGATGGCATGTCCGTCAATTGCTACCTCATCTGGGACGAAGTCCAGCGCGACGCCGCGCTATTCGACACCGGCCTCGACGCCCAGCCCGTGCTGGACATCATCGCGGCGGAAGGCTTGACGCTGCAGCATATTTTCATCACGCACTCGCACTACGACCACGTTCAGGCATTACCGAAAATCCGCGAAGCGTTTCCCAAGGCGCGCGTCCACACTGGTTCCAAAAATGCGCCCGTGGATCAGCACAATAAAAATTCCGAGATCATCCACCTCGGCGGCCTGCGCATCACCCACCGCGAAACGCCCGGCCATGCGGAAGACGGCGTGACCTATCTCATCGGTAACTGGCAGGAAGACGCCCCGCACGTCGCCATCGTCGGTGACACGATTCTCGCCGGCTCAATGTGCAACGGCAACGGCCAGTGGGAACTCGCCAAACAAAAAATCCGCGAACAAATTTTGACGCTCCCCGCCGAAACCTTGCTCTGCGCCGGCCACGGCCCGCTCACAACCGTCGCCGAGGAAAAGGCTCACAACCCGTTTTTCTGAATGCTGTGAAACGTCTTGGCAAAAACCACGGCGG
>CAIKKJ010000197.1 GCA_903827955.1 uncultured Verrucomicrobia subdivision 3 bacterium | reverse complement strand
CCCTTGCCGTAAGCCGGGCCGTTGGCCACGCAGGCGTCCGTGGCGCAATCCACAATCTGCCGCTGCGCCGCGCCGATGGCGTTGGTGCGTTTTCCGTCCGCCTCAAATTTCCAGCCGACGATTTTAGTTTTCGGAAACCAGTTGCGCAGCTCGGCGATAATTTTTGGCGTGGGCGCCAGTTCTACGAACAAGTTGCCGCCGCGTGTGGAAATTTTTTTGGACGGCCGGAACGGTTTCAACGTTCCGTTCGTCGCGCGCGTGAAAATTTTGCCAAAAGTAAAATCGCTCACCGCCGCCACGTGAAAAATAGCGTGCACCTTTTTGCCGCGAAATGATTTCAGCTTCGCGTGCAAATCCGCCGTGGTGGAAAAGCCGATGACCGACTTCGCGTTGCGCTTGCCCGGCCAAGTCGCGGATTCGCCGATGAGCAGCGTGACTTTGTGGCCGCGCGCGGCGAGAAAATTGGCCAGCTCCGTGCCGAGCCGACCCGTGGAAAAATTCGTGAGCCGGCGCACGTCATCCAGCGGCTCGTAAGTCGGCCCAGCGGTGACGATGCAGTTCATGGACTTGAAGATGGCTGTATCCAATCGTCCATGCCATACAATTTTGCAAATCGACGGCGGTGCAGGTCACCGTCCAGAAAATCAAAGTGGCAGGGCAAAATCCAGCGCGGCTTCATTCGGCGTATCTTCTCCGCGCTTTCGTTAAGTTTGTCGGGCGCGCTGTTAAGAATCGCCCAAGGTTTGTGTGCGTTGAAAAAATAACTGGCGAACATATCACCACTGAAAAGCAGGTTATGCTTGGCGTTGAAAAAGCCGCAATGCCCCAGCGTGTGTCCCGGTAAATGGACGACTTGCAGCCCGCCCCAAAATGGCAATTGCTGTCCATCGTTGAGAAATTCATCAATGTTCGCGGAACGATAGCCGAAAACTTTTCGCCCGACGGACTCAAGTCGGCCACACCAGCGATTGACGCCCTGGTAAGGATAATTGCCGTCAATGTGGGCCTGCTCATTGGCGTGAGCATAAATTTTTGCTCCGCTCCATTCCTTGAGCCACGCAAGATTGCCGGCGTGATCGAGATGACCATGTGTCAGGAGAATTGCCTTGAGCGATTTGGGCTTCAGGTTCAGGCGACGGAACAGGCGGCGGATGAAAAATGGTTCACCAAACATTCCGGTGTCAATCATCACGCTCTGCTCGCCGTCCTCCAAAAGAAAACAGCAGCCCATGATGCCGCGAATGGCGTGAAGCTTTGGCGGACATTTGCGCATAACGATTAAATACCAGACCTGTTCCAAATCTGAAAATTCATAAAAACAATGCACTGTTGAAAAAATCAATGGCGACAAGATTTCGTGTTCATTCGTGTCCATTCGTGGTTCAATCTTCGCCGCACATGAGCAAAATTGTCGGCATTGATTTGGGCACCACGAATTCACTCGTTGCCACGGTGGATTCGGGCATTCCACTCGTCATCGCCGACGCGCACGGTCGGCGGCTCACGCCGTCCGTAGTGCATTTTGCGGCGGCAAATTCAGACGCGATGGTCGGTCACGAGGCGAATCGCGTGCGGCTCGTCAAGCCGGCGGAAACGGCCTATTCCGTGAAGCGTTTCATGGGCCGGCGCGGCGCGGAAATTTCCGATGAGGAAAAATCCGTGACGTTCCCCGTCAACGCTGACAATTCTGGCGCGGTCACAATTCCGATCCACGGAAAAAATTATTCGCCGGAGGAAATTTCCGCCGAGGTCTTGAAGAAGTTGAAGCGCGATGCGGAAAATTATTTTGGCGAGGCCGTCACGCGCGCCGTCATCACTGTCCCCGCCTATTTCAACGACGCGCAGCGCAATGCCACCAAGCACGCGGGCGAACTGGCCGGCTTCACCGTCGAGCGCATTGTCAACGAGCCGACCGCCGCCGCGCTGGCCTACGGCTTGGACAAGCTGCAGGAGAAATCCAAAGTCGCCGTGTTTGATTTGGGCGGCGGCACGTTTGACCTTTCGATTTTGGAATTGAACGCGGGTGTTTTCCAGGTGCTGTCCACGAACGGCAACACGCGGCTCGGCGGCGATGACTTGGATCGGCGGCTCGTGGATTTTCTCGTGGATAAAATCCAGGCAGCAGGTAGCAAAACAGTCTCATTGCCTGTGCTGTCGCGCATCCGCGAAGCTGCGGAGCAGGTGAAAATTAAATTATCCACGGAAACGGAAGTGGAAATCGCGCTGCCGTTTCTCACTCCGGAATTTTCGTTCAGCTACCAGCTCACGCGCGTGGATTTGGAAAATCTGACGCGTGACATCATCGCCCGCACGCGTCCGCATTGCTTGCGCGCGCTGGCGGACGCGAAGCTCGAAGCGAAGGATTTGGATCAAATCATTTTGGTCGGCGGGCAGACGCGGATGCCGCTGGTGCGAAAATTTGTCGGCGAACTGTTTGGCTGCGCGGATTTCGAGGAGACGCGCGGGAGTTTGCGGCTCGGCCAAGATTTTCACAAAGCCGGCGGGCCGCAATTGAACACCTCGCAAAATCCCGATGAGGCCGTGGCGCTGGGCGCGGCGATTCAGGCGGAAATTTTAAGCGGCGGTTTCAAAAATGTTTTGCTGCTGGATGTCACGCCGTTGTCGCTCGGCCTCGAAACGTTTGGCGGGCTAATGAATGTTTTGATTCCGCGCAACTCGACGATTCCAGTGAAGGCCGGCGAGTTGTTCACGACGGCGATGGATCAGCAGCGCTCAATGTTGATTCATGTTTTGCAAGGCGAACGCGAGCGGGTGAAGGACAATTGGACGTTAGGAAAATTCACGCTGGAGTTCGAGGCCGCGCCGCGTGGCGTGCCGCGTGTGGGCGTGCAGTTTGAAATTGATGCGAACGGAATTTTGCATGTCCTTGCGCGGGACACGAAGACCGGCCAGGAAAAAATCGTGGAGATGAAATCCGCCGTGGACGTGGACGATTCCGCCGTGCAAAAAATGGTGGAGGAATCCGTCGAGCACGCGTTCGACGACCTCGCCGCGCGCCGCTGGATTGAGTCCAAGCTGAAGGCCAACGAGGCGCTAGCCGCGACGAAATCAGCGCTGGCTGGTTGCGCGGGCGAACTGGAGGCGGACTACGTTGAAAAAGTTTCCGCCGCGGCGAAGGAAGTTGAAACCGCGCTGGCCACGGAAGAATCGGCAACGGATGCGGGTGATTTGAACCGATTGAAAACTTCCGTTGCCACGCTGGATGAGGCTACGAAGCCGCTGGCGGATTTGCTGATGGACAAGGCGATGGAAGCGATGCTGCGGAAGCGCGGGCTGATTCAGTGAGCGGCACCGGGCGGACGGTTGAAGAGCAGCAACAAGGCGACGACGACGACAACCATGATGGTGCCGAACAAAAAAGTCAGAAATCGAATCTGCCTCTGATGTGCCGATGGACGCCGTTTTTTCCCCATGCCATTAAGAGTAATTTACCCTAGAAAAAGTTTCAACCCTGGAGCGATAAAAATTGCCGGCAAGTAACTGTTTAGTTCAATCCGGCGAACTTCAAAGATCACGAGCGACACGATGCAGGTCACCAATCCGGCGGCGACGTTGACGGACGCGGTGAGCGCATGGGCGTCCAGCCACGGCTGGACACCGAAATGCGCGACGAGCGTCAGGCCGTTGAACAAAAGAAACACCGGCACCGCCGCCAGTGCCACGGGCCAGCGGAAAATTTTAACAAAGCTTGCCGTGGCCAGCCCGTCCATCACGCCTTTGATGAGCAGCAGAAAAAGGAATCCAGAAACGGAAAGTCCATCGGCCACCGCTCCCAGCAAGCCGAGCGGGGCGGCGCAAAACAGGATGGTGGCGGCGGTGAACCCGGCGGCGGGCTGGCCGGGCGGATTTTTTTGCGCCGCGTTGAGTAGCGTGGCGGCGTGATGGCCCACGCGGTTGGACATTTTTTGCAGCCGCAGGATTTTGCCAAGCCAGAAGCCGAGCAACACGGCCAGCACGCCCAGCAAAAGTTGTTTGGTGGCCGCGATGAGGTTGCCGTGAAGATTTTCCACGACTAGCCGGGCGCCGTAGAGGATGGTGAATACGCCCAGCGCGGTCTTGAAAAAATTCTGTGTGCGGGCAGACAGCGGTTTTTTGGCCGTCAGGCCGAAAAGCGCGCCGGCGAGGATGCCGAGGGCGTTGAGAAATGCGCCGATCACCTGCCAAGGATGGCGTGGACGCGGGGTAAAGGAAATGAAGAAAAGTTTTCCTTTCCGGCGGCGGGCGATTTAGATTTTCCGTGTGTCCAAACAAGGTTTGATGATTTTTTCCGTGTGGCTGGCCGTTTTTTCATGCGCGGCGCAGGCGGAAAGTTTTTTTATCACGACGTTGAATTGCTATGCATTCTTCGGCGGTGGCGAGACGCATCGGCAGCTTGGCCAGCCGGAGACCGCACCGGAATTTTGGACGAAGGCGCAGAATCTCGTGAACCTCTGGCCGACGAACGCGCCGCTGCCCGTGGCGCTTCAGGAAATCGGCGGCGAGCGCGAGGCGGTGTATCTTGGGCAGCTTGCGGCAAAGCGTTACGGGCACACGTTCCAGCCGGTGTTTGCGGAGACAAAGGATACGTTCACGGAACAAGCCGTCGGCGCGGTGCTGGATTTAAATCAGGGTTGGAAAATTTCCGGTCGGCCGGGCCGCGTGCCGGAGCTCGACAAAGATTTGTCGAAACATCTGGTTATCCACCTGACCAATCAGTCCTCGGCGCTAGCCGTCTGTATCGTGCATCTCAAACGCAGTCTCGGCAAATACGGACGGCTCGCGCAGCAGGATCAAAGCAAGGCATTGAAAACCTGGGCCGATGCGCAACTGGCAAGAAATCCGCGCGCAAACGTCATTGTGCTGGGTGATTTCAATGAGACGAAAAATCCTGGAGACGCGGACGCCGGTAGCGCGCCGCTGGTGCAACCGTCCGGGCCGTTGCGTGATTCATTTGTGCTGACAGGCGGAAGTTTTCGCACCCACGCCAGCGGCAAAGCCTACGACCGCATCTTGATTTCTGCGGCGTTGGCAACGGGCGCGGCGGGCTGGCGGTTTGAAAAAGTTTTTGCGCATGCGCACAGCCATGGCAAGGGTTTGGAAAAAAAACTATTCACCGACCACTTCCCCGTAACGGCGGAGTTTGTTTTAACTACAAAGAAATAATATATGTCCAACCAAAAATCCCGCAGCGCGTGGTATTGGGTGCCCAGCCTCTATTTTTCGCAGGGCATTCCCTATGTCATCGTGATGACAATGTCCGTGGTGATGTATAAACGCCTCGGCATCTCCAACACGGATATCGCGCTCTACACGAGCTGGCTCTATCTGCCGTGGGTCATCAAGCCGCTGTGGAGCCCGCTCGTGGACATCACACGCACGAAAAGATTCTGGGTGGTGACGATGCAGTTTCTCGTGGCCTTCGGCCTCGCGCTCGTGGCGTTCTCGGTGAAGGGCGGTGATTTTTTCCGCTGGTCGCTGTTTCTATTTTGGATCATGGCGTTCGCCTCGGCCACGCACGACATCGCCGCGGACGGCTTCTACATGTTGAGCATGAGCAAGCACGAGCAGGCGTGGTGGGTCGGCCTGCGCAGCACATTTTACCGCACGGCAATGATCATCGGCAGCGGCCTGCTCGTGGTGCTGGCGGGCGTTTTGGAAAGTAAGAACGGCCTGCCGCCGGTGGCTATTTCCGTTTCCGCGAAAGCCAATGCGTCCGCCGTGCAAAATTTTAGCCCGGCGGAAATAAAATTTACAGCACAGCCGGGTGAACTTCGCGTCCTCGCGCAACCGGCGTCGCTCGACATCGCCCCGAGCGAGCGCACGGCGGATGCCGCAAAGGCCGTCATCGCGCAGGCCAAAGCATGGAACGTGCAAAGAGGTTTTGTGACCGAGGACAAGCCCGTGATCAAACCGGCATCGTCAGAAGATTCGCTATGGACGAAAACTATTTCCGCGCCGTTGAAAAATTTTCTCGCGGGTCATTTTCCCAAGCCGCCGAAGACGCAGGCCGCTGCGGCGACGGCGGGAAATGTAGGCGTGATTTATTTTGCGCTCTCGCAACCACCGGCGGACGGAAAAGAAATCGCCGTGAATTTTTCGCGTCCGCCGCACGGCTTGGAATACATCGGCTTTGGCAAGGGCGACAAAGGTTTCCGCCTCATGGCCGGCGAGCGTTTTGTTTTCAACGCCACGAACTGGGACCAACCCGCGATGGCCGTCATCCAACTTGACCCGAAATTGAAGTCCGACGTAACCGTGGTGTTCGCGACGAGTTCTGGCAACATCCCGCTCGCGTGGTGCATCACGCTGCTCGCGGTGGCGGCGCTGTTCCTCGGCTTCAGTTGCTGGCACAGCGTAATGCTGCCGCGTCCGCCCGGCGATGGCCCGGTGGTCACGCATAATTCTCTGCTCGGGGAATTTTTCACGACACTCGGCTCATTTTTTCAGAAGCCGGGAATCTTCTTTGCGCTCGCCTTCATCCTGCTCTACCGCTTTGACGAGGCGCAGCTCGTGAAAGTTATTTCGCCGTTTCTGCTCGACGGCCGCGACGCCGGCGGCCTCGGCCTTTCCACGAGCCAAGTCGGTTTGATCTACGGCACGTTTGGTATTCTCGCGCTGACCTGCGGCGGCCTGCTCGGCGGTTTTCTCGCGGCGAAACACGGCCTAAAAAAAATGCTGCCGATCATGGTCACCTCGATGTATCTGCCGAAGCTGGCGTTCATCTTTCTTTCGTGGACGCAGCCGGAAAACTTTCTCGTCACCTGCGGCGCGGTGGCGGTGGAACAATTCGGCTACGGCTTTGGCTTCACGGCGTTCATGCTCTTCATGCTTTATTTTGCGGACGGCGCGCACAAGACGGCGCACTACGCCATCTGCACGGGCTTCATGGCGCTGGGCATGATGCTGCCGGGAATGTGGAGCGGCTGGGTGGCGGACATCATCGGCTACAAACATTTTTTCATCTGGGTCATCTGCTCGGCGCTGCCGGGCTTCACGCTGGCGATGATGTTGAAAGTGGATCCGCAATTCGGGAAGAAGAGCTGAAAGCCGGGCAAAATAAAAATTGCTTTGAACACATCCGCGTCCGCAGAATCAAAGCTTCACGATGAAGCCAAACCAAATTGCCGCCGTCCTCGCCGCGTTGCTGTCGCTGCTGTCCGCCGCCCGCGCGGAAAATGAAAGCCTTGCGTCTATCTTCACTAATGCCGACTTGCGCGCCGTGCCGGAACGTCGCACGAGTATCATCTACATTCAGTGCCACGGCCTCGGCTACGGCGACTTGAGCTGCTACGGCCAGACGAATTTTCAGACGCCCAACCTCGACCGCCTCGCCGCCGAGGGAATGCGCTTCACGAATTTCCGTCCCGACGGAACCAATTTTACGGACGCGCTCACGTCACTGATGTCAGGGAAAAATTCTGATGGCCGCAATGCCGTCACCGTCGCCGACCGACTGCAACTGGCGGGCTATCACACCGGCCTCATCGGCGAATGGACACTGGACACAAAACCGTGGGCGCGCGGCTTCGAGGAGTTCGCCGGCTTTCTTGGCGAGGACGAGGGGCGGAATTATTTTGCCCCCCGCCTGCGCCGTTTCGCCCCGCACGGCTGGATGACCGAGAGCAACACGTTTGTGGATTATGACGGCTACACCGAGATTTACGAAAATACCGGCGGCAAAAAAGGTATTTATATGCCGGAGTATCTTGCCAATGCGATGTGCAATTTTGTGACCAACCACAAGCCCGAAGCTTTGAACAAATACCAGCCGTTTTTTCTCGTGGCGGATCTGCCGGCACCGCGCAGTGCGCGTGCCGGCGCGGACGAATTTCCCGTGCCGAGCGATGCGCCGTTCACCGATGAAAAATGGCCGCAGGCTGCGAAGGATCGCGCCTCGCTGATTTTGCGCCTCGACGGCGGCATCGGTCGGCTGCTGGAAAAATTTAAGGAGCTGGGCATCTCCAACAACGTCGCCATCTTTTTCGGCAGTAGCGCCGCGCCGGAAAAATTTGCGGACGCCAAAATGAATTTACTCAAGCCCGACGGCATCGCGATGGCCGCCGAAAATTCTCCCGCGCCCTTGCCGATGATTGTTTGGTGGCCCGAAATGGTGCGCGCCAAGTCGGTAAGCGCCTTCAAATGGAGCAGCGCAGATTTTGCGCCGACCGTGCTGGACATCGCCGTTGCGAAACGCGCGAAGGATTTGGACGGCCTTTCGATTCTGCCCGTGTTGCTGGGGAAAAGTGGCCCGGATGTGGATGTGCCTCCGTCCGGCCACGGCTTCTGAACACCGCAATTTTGAAATCACTTACGGCAGCAGCAGCACGCGATAAATTTTGGTTCCAGTCGCGGCGCTGTCAGTCACGCTCAAGGTGAAATCCGTTGCCGTCATTGGCGCACCAAGGTTTGTCCACGCCGCCGCCGTCAAATCAGATTTGAACTGCACCTGATACATTTTCCCCACGACAGTTTCCCACGAAAGCGTCGCGCTGTGCGCCGCGCCGGTGACTTGAAACGCCAGCTTAAACGGCACGATGACCGCGCGCACCAGTTCGTTGTAAGTGTCCGCGACGACGAGTGAGCCGTCCGCCGCGACGACGAGGCCGTAAGGATTGAAAAATCTGCCGACGCCGTTCGTGCCGCTGGCCGCGCCGGAAATTCCCGCCGCGCCGCAAACCGTGCTGACGATTCCGTTCGTGGAAATTTTTCGGACTGTCTGGTTGAACGAGTCCGCGACGAACAGATTTCCTTTCTGGTCAAACGCCAGTTCCGCCGGGCTGCGGAAACGCGCCGTGGCCGAATCACCATCGGCGACACCATCTTGACCGGCTGCGCCAGCGAACGTGGTGACTATTCCATTCGTCGTGATTTTGCGGATGGTGTTGTTGTTGGCGTCGCACACGAAAAGATTTCCGTGCGCATCAAATTTCAAACCGCACGGCCCGTTGAACTGCGCGTTGGTGCCGGTCCCGTTCACGCTGCCCCAGATTTGCGGGCTGCCCGCAAAAGTTGAAACCACGCCGCCGGAAATTTTGCGGATGCAATGATTCCCGCCGTCCGCGACGAACACCGCGCCGCTGGATGAAACGGCGATGCCGAGCGGCGAGTTAAACCACGCGCTGCCGCTTGCGCCATCGAGAAAGCCGCTGGTTCCCGCGACGCCCGCGAACGTCGTCACCGCGCCTGCCGGAGAAATTTTGCGGATGGTGCTGTTGCCCGTGTCGCTGACGAAAAGATTTCCGCCGCTGTCGAACGCCAGACCGCTCGGCGTATTGAATAGCGCGTTTGCGCCGGTGCCGTTGACGATTCCAGAAACGCCGAGCTTCCCGGCGAACGTCGTTACCGCGCCGCCAGTCGTGACTTTGCGGACGGCGTGATTGCGAGAATCGGCGATGAAATAGTTTCCGCCCGTATCCGCGACAATCGCCGCCGGGTCGCTGAACAGCGCGTTTGTGCCGGTTCCGTTCGCCGCACCGTTGACGAGCGCCTGCCCGGCCAGCGTCGTCACGGAATCCTGCGCCCGCAGCGCGGAAGCGAGCGCGAACAAAATCAGGATGGCAGACAGTTTTTTCATTGGCCCCGGCGCATCAATCTCTCGTTATCGGCCGGTTGCGTGACCGTTTCAGTTTCGACCGGATGAAATTCCGCCATCGGTTTCAATTCGTCGCCGCCGCGCGTCACCAATTTTCCGTCGCGTGTGAAAACATTTTCGACGGAATAAACTTCGCCGCCGCGCTCGTAAAACTTTTTCATCTCATCGAGCTTGAACGGACGCGAGCCTTTGCGTCCGAACACGACGGTTTGGTTTCCGCTTTCGTCCACCACGCGGTCACGATCGAGACCGCGGCCCACGGCAACGGCGGGCGATTTGGTCGGATAGCTTGCGATGAGTTTTGGATTCGGCACCGGGCTGAAACCCATGTGGCCGGGGACATTTTCCGGCGAGATCATTTGAAAAATCCGCAGGCCGTTTTTCCCGTCGGCCACGAACGCGAACATCGAGGCGTTCACGGAACCAATCTGCACGGCGCGCGTGTCGTTCAATTTTCCATCGGCGTTGTAGAGCCGTTCGAGCTTTGGTTTTTCGGGGTTGGAAATGTCAATGAACGCCAGTCCATCTTCACCGTCGGCAACGTAGGCAAATGTGCGCGCGAGGTAAAACCGCTGCGCGTGTTTCAGCGGCACGGTTGCGCCGGGAATCAGCTTCGGTTTCGTCGGTTCGGTGATGTCGAGCACCTTGAAACCTTCGTCGTCCGTCACGAACGCGTAGCGGAACTGCACGCCGACGGCACGCGGATTTTTCAAGCCGTCGGACAATTCGCCCGCGAGCATCGGCGCTTCCAGCGCGTCGTTGCGGAGGCCGACGACGAACAAGCCGTTTTTGCCGACGACATAAAGATTTGTTCCCGCCATGAACGAGTGCATCGCGCCGGTGAGTTTGCCGTCCGGGTTGAAGCGGAAGATTTTTTCTTTGTCGAAGAAATTGTTGTCGGGATTGCCATCTAACATCGTGCCGACGGTGACCATCACCAAGCCTTCCTCGCGGTCGGTGACGAACACCCACGCATAAAGCGGGCTGACGGGCTGCTCCTTGTTCTCCGGCTTGCGCGAGCGCAGCGGATCCACGCCGAGCGTGCTGGGCAGCGTGACGCTCGTGGCGTATTTCGTGCGGATGTAAGTGCGCTGGCCGAGCGGCGAAACCGGCGCGGTGCTGATGCGTTCGGAAAATCCTTTCTGGTCAATGTTCGCAATGTCGAAAACCTCGAAGCCGTCCGGGCCGTTCGCGGTGTAGAGATATTCGCCGCGCTGGACGAGGTCGAGAATCTCAGTCGCTTCCTTGTGTTCGCCTTCTCGCAAAACGCCGTGATCTTCCTCGGTGAATTTTTTGTAATTGTCGGGATACGCAATTTTGTGGAGATGGCTGCCGAGCGCGGCTTGCGGTTCGTCCTGTTCCGTCCAGATGACGGCGTCAAATCCGCCCTTACCTTCGCCGACGAAGGCGTAGCGGCCGAAGAAATTCACCGTGCCAGTGCCAAAACCGAGGAGCGATGTGAGCCACGCGTTGTTGTCATTGGCTTTGGCAACGTGGCAGTCCTCGCAATTTTTCGTGGTGCCGACGCCGCTGGTCGTGTGTGGCAGATGCGGATTGTAAGCCTGGCCGCTGTAACCTTCCGCGCTGATGGTCTGCTGTTGCGAATAAACCCACTCGCGGTTCGCGTTCTGCGAACTCACGATGACCGCGCTCGACGAACGCAGAACTGCGAGGCGGTTGCTCTTGTAACTCGCATCCACGCCGAGTTGAAAGACGTCGTCGCGCACGACCTGCGGATTGTAGCTTGTGAAATTCCGCGTGGTCGTGCCTTCAAATTTATTCGCCGGCACACGCTGATTCGCGCGCATGGGCAGATGACAACCGAAGCAACTTGTCGCCCACGATGAGTGGCAGACCTGGCAGCCGACGTTGGAATTGTCATGCGCCAAATCGCGCGCGCACTTTGCTGGCTCCGGCACCGCGCCCCAAGTTTTTCCGTCGCGGCCGAGCGTTTTTGCGTAGGCAGACTTTGCGTTGAAGTGCGCCGACGTTGGGTCAATCGTGTCAATCGTCTGCGGCACTTCCCAAATCATGTCCGGCGCCATCGAAGATCGCTGGAACAATTTATTTCCCTGCCAGAAAAAGCGCGGGCCGTAAGCCGTATTGTTCGCGCGCAAGTCCACGCCGGCAATGTTTGTGCCGTTCCAGATGCCGCCGTTACCGCTGGTCACGAGCGACGGGCGTTTCTGGATCGTGCCGTGGCAGTCAATGCACTCGATGGTTGTCGCGGCGCGCGGCTCGCCGTAGAGCAGGCCGTTGCCGTGGACGTCCACGTCGAAGTGGCAGTCGGCGCATTGCATCCCGTGGCGCAGATGTTCGTCTTCGAGGTGAACGGCCTTCGCAAATTTCTGCGGATCGTCGTGCGGAATAATTTTTTCGTCGCGATCGCGCAAATTGCCTTCGCGGTCGTGCTTGAACACCGCGCGAAAAATCCAGCCGTGGCCGTGGTAATCGGCGAACTGCGTTTCCTTCAATTTCGGATTCAGCTCGGAAACTTTTTCCAGAAAATCCAAATCGCCCCAGAGCCCGCGTGCGGCGGCGGCTTCGGGATTATCGCGCAGAGATTCTACGAGTTGTTCCGGCGTTGGATTTTTCTGCTTGGCCGGATACATGAATTCTCCGTCGCTCTCCTGATCCCACCAGATGTAGCCGAGATACGGATTCACGAAGAGATTGCCTTGGTGCATGTGACAGTTCATGCACTGCGCAGTTGGAATCGCGCGCGTGAACTGATGCGTGATGGGATGACCGCGCTCATCTTTGCGGATGGCTTTGTCAGCCGTAAAGCTCAATCCTTGATTGCCGTATTTGGAATACCAACCAGAGTGCGACGGCGAACGGTCGTTCGCGTAAACCACATGGCACGCCGTGCAACCGCTGCTGCGGTAATCGCCCGGATGATTGTTCGAGCCCATGAAATCGAGCAACGGATCGTGCAGGCGCGTCTTTTGCAAATTGAGATACACGGGATCAATACGATTCAAAGTGCCGAGGCCGCGTTCGCTCAAACGGCGCGCGGGTTTGCCGGATTCTTCAAACGGATCGGGATTGCCGAGTTGATTTTGTTTCTCACCGCCACGCTCGAAGATGCGGAGGATGTTGCTCGGCGGCACGATTTCAAAACGCGGCAGCGGTTCGATGAACGGCAAGATGCCCCAGCGGTCAGTCATCTCGGCCGTGACGGGCACGGGACTTTCCAGCCGCAACGGCACGCCGTCTGCGCCGTAAGCCTGGCCGAAGCGATAATTTTTCTGATTGAATGCGCCGTTGTTGTAGAGCGCCGCGCCCCAGAGCATGCCGCCGTGACGCATCATGCTGTGACCGACATTTTTTACGATGTCGCCGTGACACGGGCCGCAGGTTTCCTCGGCGACACGAAGGTCGCCGGGGTTCACGAACTTGATGAACTCGCGCGATTCGTGATTGAGGAGAACGGTCGAGTCGTTTGGGTTTGCCGAGCTTTGCCAGAAGACCGGATTGCGCGGCGCGACGTGCGCCTGCGTTTGTTTCAAACCCGGAGTTGCATTGCCGCCGTGACAATCCGTGCAGCCGAGGACGACGTTTTTCGATGCGTGCATCGGCTCGCTGCCCTTGTGACATTCCAGGCAGCCGCGTGATTTTTTGTCCGCGTCGAGTTGCGACTGGTCCACCCAGTTCGGCTTTGGCAGCGAGTGCGCGGTGTCCGCCGGTAAATTTTTTGGAACGGAAATTTCCGGGCCGGAGCCGTCGCTCTGCGCGAACAGCGACAGGCTCACGCTCAACCCGCCAACGATGGCAAGCGCGGTGAACTTCAAAAACAATTTCGTTTTCATGTTTCAATAGGTGAACGTGACCGCAATCAATCCGCTGTAAAGAAAATCATCCACCGAGCCGGTGCGGTCGGTGCGATCAAAGCCGGGCACGGGATTCGTGCTGGTCTTGTAAATGTCTTTGAAACCGTCGCCCGGCAACAGCGCGCCAAAGCCGGCGGAGAAAATGATATTGTCAGTGAGTAGCGGGCGATACTGGATGCCAAGGCTCAAGTCCCAGCCGACTTCGTTGTCCACCTTGTCGGTGAGCAGCGCGGTCTTGATGGTGTCGGTTTCGGCGAAGCGGATGTAATTCACGTTGAGAAACGTCCGCAGCTTCGGCGTGACATCAAATTCCGCGCCGAGGCCGAAGATGAACACGCCGGGATTCACGAAGTTCGCCTGCCCTTCCGTTTTGCTGGAGCGCAGATCCGTCACGAGGCTACTCGGCGTTTTTAGATTCACCATCGTGCCACCGAGATTGAATCCCTGCCGCGTCCAGTAGCTGAACGGCCCGCCGGTGAAGTTCGGATTATCCAGAATGGTGTCAAAGCCGCGCGCCGTGCCGTCGGTGGCATTGTCATCGCCCGACGCGTAGAGGAAGGAAAATTTGTAGCGCGCCCAGTCGCGGTCGTAGGAAATTTCCAGCGCGGCCATCTGCGCGTTGATGTCCACGGCATGACCGGCGAGGCCGTTGAAATCATCGCGCCCGATTGCCTGATAAAATTGATGCGTGATGTTGAAGCGTCCGATGTGGCCGTCACCACCCCAGCCGAGATACGCCACGTTCACATCGTGCGGACGCACCGTGCCGAGGGGCGCGGGGCGGACGAGATTTCCGGCTTCGTCATAATGCACGCCGCCGTGGTCAAAATTGCCGACGACGCTGAACTCCGTCGTGTAACCCGGCCAGATGAAATCCTGCCGATACAAATTCGCGACGACGACCTCCTGATCGCGGCTGTCGAAAGTGTTCAGCTCCGAGTAAGTGTCCTTCTCGCGCATTGAGAACACCGCGAGATTGTATTGGTAAAGATTGTTCGCGTAGTTGCCGAAGAGCCGCACGCCGAGGTTCACGTCGTTGAAAAGAAAACCCCGGAAGTCCGCATTGAATGGCTGGTTACCCGCGCGCACGGATATAAAATCGTAATTGTCTGACAAGTCGCGCAGGTGCAGCTCGACGAACGCCTGTTGCAGCGCGAAGAAATCTTTCGTCCGCTCCGTGTGCCGCGTCGCGCGGAAACTTCCCGCCGGGCCGGTCTGGCCGTTGAGCAGGTTGCCGATGTCGTCGGGGTTCTGCACGCCGCCGTTGTTCGGTGGCGGCGAATTGTTATTGCCGTAGATCGAACCGCGCGGGTCGGGCGAGACCACGCCCGTTTCCTCGGCGGAGAGATAGTTGACGTTGTAAACCGGCTCCAGCTTAATGGCCCAGTCCACGGGGCGGAAAACGGTTTCGCCTTTGAAAAGGTTCAACTCCAGCGCGAGGTTGTTCTGGATGCTCAGCGCCTCGCTCTGGCCGTAAAATTCATACGCCCCCGGCACGGCCGCGCTCACGCCGCTCGCGGTCGGCACGCGCTTGAATTCTGTGACGGTGTTCGCTGACGCGGTGAGGTCGAGAAAAATATCCTGCCCGATGATCGGCACGTCGCCTTTCAGCAGACTGCGCTGATACGGATACCACAGAAATGTTTCCGGCGACTCGAATGGCGATTCGATGCTGCCGCTCGTATAACGCTTCCACGGCGAAAACCCGATGCGCCAGCGGTCGGGAACCGGCTTCGTGTTTTTCGGATACGTGAACTGCCGCAGCGTCGGCTCCACGCGCCACTCTTTGTCCACGCGCAGTTCGCGGCGGACATTTTTGCGCGGTAATTTTTGGTCAGCGGGCAACGGCTCGTCACCGAAGCTACGCTTGGGAGGTTCAGATTCCAACGGAACAATTTCGCTAAGCCGCGAATTTTCGCGCGGCAAATCCATGCCCGGCGCAATCGCAGGCGGCGTGAATTGCAGAGGCGCGACCGGCTCGTTAAACAGCGCAGTCGGCGCGCTCGTCGGCGACTTGAGGCTCGCGCCGGGATCGGGATTAAACTGCGGCTGCGTGAGCGAGTTGGTGACAATAATGACGTTGTGTGTCCAACGAAACTTCGTGGGCGGCGGCTCCGGCAACTGCACTGGATTTGGGTCGGGGCTGAAATTTTCAGGCGATGCGGGCGGCGAGTTTTTGGTGATAACTTGGTAAGCTTTTTTATCGTCAATAGATTTACCTGAACTGACCGATAGAAAAAGCAGCCCGACAAAAAAAAGTCGGAACCAAAAAAAACCCTCTGTCGTTGAATGAGGCCAACGCATCTGCCCAATGAGAGATTGTTTGCTCGAATAAATCAAGTGCAGAGAAAGCATCTGTTGCCACATGATTTTCCTTTTGCAGTCAGGCAAAAATATTTATTCTTCGGCTGTCTTGTCCGATGGTGTAATGGTAGCACAGAGCCCTTTGGAGGCTTTAGTCATGGTTCGAATCCATGTCAGACAACCACTTCTTAAGCTGCAATTCTAACCAATATTTACGTTGTTTTTATGCGCGGTTGAGTTTTTATCATAATCCGCTCCAGCTAGTCCTGTTCAAGCTTAGGCACACTGCGCCGCGCGGGGCCGATGGTGCCGCCGCTGACAAACTCTGCCGGCACGAAGGTTTGCTTCACATCCTGGCGTCCTCGGCTCACGGTTGCCGCCCAGCGGATGATGCGGGGGATCACCCTGCTGTAATCCCAGCGATAATGAGAAATTTCCGTCATGCACCAGCTGAATTGGGGGTAAATTTCCGTGCTCACCAGTGAAACCTGTTGCGGCACCTGGAGACCCTGCTCGGCTAAAAACTGCTGCGTCGCAATGAAGAGGTTGGGTTCGTCAATGATCAACGCCGTGGGCGGCGTGACTCGGAACAGTGAATTTAGGAGCCGGCGCAGGCCTTTTGGGGTTTCTTCCCAGTCCGGCAGATTATAATCGCCCACCGGAATGCCGAGCGCCTCGAGTTCATCCAGAAAAACGCGCTCGGGGGGGGCCGGGATAAGGCACTCGCCGCTCGCGGTGGGTCAGCATCACGATGCGACGATGACCGAGGCGGGTCAAATGGCGGACGGTGGTGGCAATCGCCACCCGGTAATCCGGTCCGATGGCGGCGACGGGCAGGTTCTGCCGGCGGCCGAACAGGGCGAATACAGGCAACGGCTGCACGCTGAACCATTCCAGCACTTCCTGCGATCCAGCCATGACCACCCAGGCATCGGCAGTGGTTTTTTTGACGAAACGTCTGACGCGGGCCACGTCCATTTTGAGTTCCATCAGGCTTTTCTCAGTGGTGACGAATGTATGGCCCGCATTAGTCAGCGCGTCAGGGAGTTTGATGATGTATTCCCGCTGACTGTCGGTGCTTTCGTAGAGCAGCATGGCAATCCGCATCGGCCGGGTTATTTTTTCGTCGGGCGTGAGAATCAGTCGCTTGCGGCGTGGTCCCTGCCTCGCCAACAGTCCCTGCCGCTCGAGCAGTCGTAATGCGACATCAATGGTCTTGCGGTTCACCCCGAGTTCCACGGCCAACTTGTCCACTCCAGGCATCGTCCCGCTCCACCGTCCCCGGAGCAGATCGGTGCGCAGATGGGCGGCAACCTGCTCGGCGACCGAACGAAGTTTTAAGGCTGGCATATCATAATTCTACCCCCCCAAAGGTGGCAGTCGTCAATGAGGAAATAAATCGTCCGGTAGGGCGGTGTCGTGATAAAACGAATATAAAGAAACGAATCATGAATAAAGTGTCCCTGTTTTCACCCGTGATTATAATTTGCGGCTGTTTGTTGCTCGGCGCAACAGATGTGTTTTCCGCCACGAATGCCGTGAAAACGGTTGTTGCGCCTGCAAAATCAGCGCCGCCAAAAAAAGTGCCGTTCACAAATCCCGATTTCACCAAGGGCGGCAAACCGGATGAGAGTGCTGACTGGACTTTGGGGCCGACTGGGATGCGGGGATGGATTTATGGTGACAAGGGTCAGACTAGCGAGGCTCGCCAGATTCTCGTCACCGCCGTGGCCACAGGTTCGCCGGCGGATGGTATTTTGACTAATGGTGATGTCATTCTGGGGGTTGGTGGTCAGCCTTTTTCCTACGATGCGCGGATTAGTTTTGCCAAAGCCATCGCCGCCGCCGAGAGCGACAAGGGCGGCGGGAAGCTGCCATTGCTTCGCTGGCGGGCGGGCAAGACGGACTCGGTGGAACTCCAGCTCAAGGTGATGGGCACTTACAGCGACACCGCGCCGTATGACTGTCCGAAATCAAAAAAAGTTTTCGAGCTGGGCTGCGAAGCGATCGCCAAGCGGGGGCTCAACAATGTTT
>CAIKKJ010000196.1 GCA_903827955.1 uncultured Verrucomicrobia subdivision 3 bacterium | reverse complement strand
GGCTTTGCCCGCTGGTCTCCGCCTCCCGCAGAATGCGGATAATCTGCTCGGTCGTATGATGCGTCTTCTTCATGATGGTTTTCCTTTCGTTATCCGAAAACCATCTCATCCTCAATGGCCTAGTTCACAGGGGCCCAATCAATATGCCCTTCATGTTCCCTTAAGGTTGGTCTTGGTAAACTAAGCACGATGATAACTGCCTCAATGTCTATCCTTGTTAAAACGGGCGAGTTATTAACCTTGAGCCGGCAACGAATGCCGACTTACGGGGCAACGATGATCGGTTAACAAAAAATGCGAACTGCAAAGACTATGAAAATAAATCAACTGTTAGCGGTGTGCGGAATTACGGCAGCCCTGTGTTTAGCTGCCGGCAACGTTCTGGCGCAAAATGACAATGGCGGCGGTCCCCCTGATGGCGGTCCTCCCGGTGGTGGACCTTTCGGTGGTGGTGGACCTGGGGGAGGCAATTTTGATCCGGCCCAATTTCAGCAGCGCATGATGGATCGCATCAAAGAACAGCTTGCCTTTACCAACGACACCGACTGGGACGCGGTGAAACCGCTAGTCCAAAAAGTAATGGACTCGCGCCGTGAAGTCGGCACGGGGGGCGGCATGGGCCGGATGTTCGGCGGTGGTCGTAATGGTGGTGGCAACCAAGGCGGGCCGGGTGGTGGCATGTTCGTTCAACCCAGTCCAGAACAAGAAGCCCTGCAAAAGGCGCTGGATGACAACGCGCCTGTAGCGCAGATCAAGGACTTGCTCGCAAAATACAAGGCTTCACAGAAAGTTAAGCAGGCCAAGCTGGAAGAAGCACAGGCCAATCTGAAAAAAGTTCTCACCGCAAAACAGGAAGCTCAGGCTGTGCTGCTGGGTTTGGTGAACTGAAGTCATCAACATTAAGGTATTGATTAATCAAGTGAGTAAAAATTGGCGATTGCTGGTTTTGGTTGTGAGTGGGACTATGTTGGCTTACGCCGTGTTCTGCGTGATGCGTGCGCGTTCAAATCTCGTCACGCTTGATGTTCGCAATGCCGACGTGCGCACCGTGATTGGCAAGATCGAGTGGCAGACTTGGGAAGATATCTATGTAAGCCCAGACGTGAAGGGGACGGTGACGCTGAAAGTGCGCAAGGTTCCGCTAGAAGAAGTGCTGCGCGTCATTGGCGAGCAGACCGCCTCGCGCTTGATCGCCGTCTATCCGATCTACTCCAGCAAATCCACACTCAAGCAACTTAAGGCCGCTGTGCGCGCCGGAAAGAAGGCCGGTGACAGCCCGTGGAAATCATGGCAGGAGCAACCAGCGTTTCGTTTCGCCGGAATGCTAGGCAATGCATTGCGAAGTGACAACGGTTTGGTAAGTCTTCAGTTTGAAGGCAAGGACGCTCCTGCCGCTGCGCAAAGTCTGAACCGCGTTTCATCGGGTCACGTCGTGCCCGAAGACAACACGCCCGGGGTGGTGAGTTTGAAATTATCCCAGGCCATGCTGCCTGACGCCGTCGAGCAGTTGGCGCGGCAGGTGAAGCGGAGTTGGACCGTGTTCTATGTTCTGTCCGCCGCGCCGTTCATGGGACGGCCAGGCAGCGTCAACGGGACGACGAGCCTGACGCCGGACCAAAAGGCGGAACAAGCCAGACAGTTTGAAGCGGGCTTGGCCACATTGAGTCCCGAAGAACAGAAGCAGGCGAAGCAGCGCCGCGAGATGGAAGCCATCCGCAGCCTGCCGCCCAAAGAACGCGTGCAAGCAATGCAACAGGTGATGCAAAAAAATCCGGATATGCAGTCGCAGATGCAGAAGCAAATGCAGGAGCGGTTCACCGGTGCCATGCGGGATTCTACACCGGACCAACGCGTGGAACGCAGTCGCATGTTCAATGAAATGCGCAAGAGCCTTCAATAACTCAGCCACGGCTTTCCAAGTATGAATCCAAATGGAGACACGCCACGGGGTTGGGTCACCTGTGCTTTTACCCTCATCGAATTGCTCGTGGTCATCGCCATCATCGCGGTTCTCACCAGCCTGCTGTTGCCGGCGGTGAGCCGGACAAAGGACAAGGCGAAGAGCATCAATTGCGTCAGCAACCTCCGCCAGATAGGCCTTGCGGTGGCAGTGTTTGCCGATGATAACCAAGGCCGGCTGCCATCGGCGGAACAAAGGCCGTCAACACCAATCGATGCGAACAATATTCTTCCTCGCATCTGCGATGTCTTGATCGCGCAAGTCGGCCGGAGTAATTCGCCGATTTTCCGCTGCCCTCAAGAACAGGGCGAGTATTTCAAAACGGAAGGGTCGAGTTTCGAATGGAATTATATGTTCAACGATCAAGTGCTCGAACACATCCAGGTCGGCCCGCCGTTCGCGCGCTTTACCATCCCACCAATCAACGCACCCCTCTTGTATGACTACGAAAATTTCCACATGGGCGGAACAAATGGCTACAAGAACGTCCTCTACGGCGATGGTCACGTCTCCTCACTCAAATAAAACGCCGGATTGGTCTTGCCTCGATTTGGTGGACAGGAGCGGTGTAAATGTGTGAGCCGCTGGTCACTTGACCAATAACTTGACTCATCTTTCCGCACCTTTCGACGCGGAAAACGAAAAGCCCGTCGGCTGTCGCCGACGGACTGCGTTGAAAATCTCCGGTTACGCGAGCACCAGTTCTTTGACTTCCCGTTCAAGTTTCCGGCCAAGTCGTTCCCCCATGATTTCGAGATCATGATGCGTTTGCAGATTCAGCCAGAACTGCGCGGACATTTTGAAGTAACGCCCGAGGCGCAAGGCGGTGTCCGCCGTGATGGCACGTTCACCCTTCACAATCTCATTGATCCGGCGCGCGGGCACACTGATGTCTTTGGCCAGCCGATATTGGCTCAGGCCTATCGGTTTCAAAAAATCTTCTTCCAGGATTTCACCCGGCGTGATGTTGGCCAGCAGCTTGTTTTTCATAATCGATTAGTGGTAATCCACGATTTCAACTTCATGTGCGCCGGACTCCCAGCGAAAGCAAATGCGCCATTGATCGTTAATGCGAATGCTGTGTTGTCCGGCGCGACCGCCCTTCAACAATTCCAGCCGGTTGCCCGGCGGCACCCGCAAATCCTGAAGTTGCGTGGCGGCATCCAATTGCAACAGCTTCCGACGGGCGGTCCGCTGGATGTCGGTTGGCAACCGCCGCGACACCACGCCCCGGAATATTTGCTCGGTCTCCGCACATGCGAAGCTTTCAATCATTTCACAGGAAACCATAACGCCACCCGTTAATACCGTCAAGCGTTATTAGCCCGCACACCAATGTCAGCTCGCTTTGCTCGACAGGGAAATATGTTCGCGCTGCACTACGTTAGCGTGCTCAACCAATTAGAACACGCTTCGGCACACGAATTGGCTGGTTCACGTTGTGCGGAGTAAAGTTTGCTCGCTCTGCTCGGAGAATTGAGCCGCACATCAGGCGCGTGCGCGGAAGCCTGACGCTCATGCTGGCGGCGGCGGCTAACGCCACCGCGACGCCAGCACCGGCACGCCTCACCGGTTTACGAATGTCCCACTCGGCGTGCCTTTCGCTCCAGCGCGCACGCGTAGAACGGTTCAGGTGCGCGAACGGTTTCAGCGCGATCCACAGTCCAGGTTCGCCATGCGTCAGCGCGCTGGCAGGCATTGAAACCTCGTCGCTGCGCGACTCGCGGCGGCGAACGCGGTTGCGGTCGCCTTTGGATTTTCATTTGAGGCTTTGCCTGGAGATTTGAATTTTAGTTTCCCCGGCGGCACCGAGCCGACACTTGCGCTCGTGCCTCGCGCCAAGCCTCGGCCCGCTGCGGCCCGCGTCCGTGACGGACTCGATTGTTTGCCGCCTCTGCATTCGCTGCCGCACTCCGCTGCACAGATTTCGCGGGATGCTTTCGCTCATTCCGAAGTCAGCAAATCATTCGAGACCGTCAAAGTTCCAGC
>CAIKKJ010000195.1 GCA_903827955.1 uncultured Verrucomicrobia subdivision 3 bacterium | reverse complement strand
GTTGTCCAGCGGCTCTGGCCGACGATGTAATTTGGGCCACTTGGAAAATCGAAAGGATACTCCAGAAATTTTGTCCACACGGGACTCGGCGCGGTCGCGCTCGGCCCGATGTCGCCGACCCACCAGTCTTCGCCGTGCCGGAATTTTCCAGAGGTGCGGTCGGGATAACCAATTTCGAAAACCGTCGGCCCGACGCGCGTGGGCGTCCAGATCACGTTGCCGAGATTGTTCGTCGCGCCCGCCGTGACGGTCACGCTGAACTGCGGCGTGGGAATATCCAACTCGTTCGGCGGATTGCCGCCGGTGAGATTCTGCGATTGAAATGTTCCCGCCGCGCCGGAGCCGAAGGCGTAGAGCGTGTAGTTGTTCGTGGCGATGACGTCGTTGATGGTGAAATTTCCGTTCGCGTCCGTCTTCACCCAGAACTGATACGGCTTATACCATTTCTGCAAATCGTAGGCGCTGTTCGCCGGCTGCACTTCGAGGCCGACCCACAGGTTCGATGCACTGGCGGTAGGATTGTAAGCGTCCGCGATGACAATTTTTCCCGTGACCGTGCCGCGTTGCGCGGCGGACGCATAATAGGAGTTGGTGAACCAGTAATACGGCCACGCAACAGTCTCAGCGTCCGATTGCGCGAGCGCATCGACGTAAAGCGTCTGCGCCGCCGTGTTCGTCACCGTGATCGTGTTGGTGATGTTGTTGCAATAAATGAAATGCGGTCCGCAAACTTTCGCCCAGACTTCGCCTGCCGCCCAAGTCGAGTCGGAGCAGAAACCGTAGTGGCCGCCGTGCGGCGTGTTGAGAATGGTTGTGCCCATGTGGCAGATGAGTTCGCGGCGCATCGGTCCGCTGGCCATGTATTCGGCGCTGCCGGCCACGTCCCAGAGGCCGACATTTTTCCCACCGGTGCCCACGCTGCTCCAGCCCCACGCGCGCAACGTGGAGTAGTCGGCGGTGTATTTGTATTTGTCCTCGTATTGACCGGCGTAAAGGCCGTTCGTCCACAGCGAAACCTCCACCGGCCCGCTGTTCACGCCGATGGCCGAACCGCCGGAGACGGGCATCAGCTTGTTGCGCTGCGCGTCCACGCTCATCCAGTTGAAGATGGAACCGGAGTAAATGTTGTCGCGACATTCGCCCATGCTGAAAGCGCCGTCCGTGCTGCGATGAATCCAGATCGGCGTGACGTAAAATCCTGAATTGCCGCGCAGCAGCGAGAAATGCGCTTCCATCATGATGTTGGAAACATTGCCTGCGTCCGCCGCCGTCAGCGCGATTTCCGCGTAATTGCCGCCGGTGCTCGCCGGATTAGCGACCACCGCGTAGGTATATGCCGGCCCCAGATCAGAACTGTTCTCCCAATAAAATTTTCCACCGCTGTAGCCGCCGCCGAGCACGTTAATGGTTTGCGAACTGCCGTTGTTGTTGAACGTGTAATTGATCGTGTGGATGGACGCGTCGGCCTTGGTCACGACGATGGAGATGATGCCGTTGGCCAGTGTCACAGTGGTGCCGTTGTCGGTGAGCGTGACGGCCGCGCCGTTGGTGCCGCCGCCGGGGAGGTTTGCGAAAATGGCGGTGGAAGACAGCAACAGTCCGCACAACAGCAACACACGCGTTGCAAATGGATGAATCATGTTCAAGTGAATTGAACCTAAGCTATCCCATCGGCGGTGGTTTGGCTTTCAACAGTTCTGGTGACGTGCCAACGCTTTCTTGACTCATCGCCGCTGCAATTTATCATACCGATTCGTTTTTATTCTGAATTTAAAAATCAAACTATGAGCAAAATCGTTGATATTATTGCGCGCCAAGTCCTCGACTCGCGCGGAAACCCCACCGTTGAAGCCGATGTGAAATTGTGCTGCGGCACGATTGGTCGCGCGGCTGTTCCGTCCGGCGCCAGCACCGGCGAACACGAAGCCATCGAACTCCGCGACGGCGTCAAAAATGTTTACCTCGGCAAAGGCGTGACCAAAGCCGTCACCAACGTCAACGGCGCAATCAAGAAAGCGCTCGTCGGTCATTGCGTGTGCGACCAGGTGGGCATTGACGCCGCGATGTTGAAACTCGACGGCACGGAAACCAAAGCCAAGCTCGGCGCGAACGCCATCCTCGCCGTCTCGCTCGCCGCTGCGAAAGCCGCCGCGCAGTCCCGCAATATGCCGCTCTACCGCTATATCGGCGGCACGAACGCGAAAGTTCTCCCCGTCCCGATGGCCAATGTCATCAATGGTGGCGCGCACTCCGACGCCCCGATTGATTTTCAGGAATTCATGATCCAGCCGCACGGCTTCAACACGTTTAGCGAAGGCTTGCAGGCCATCACGGAAATTTTTCACGCGCTCAAGAGCGTGTTGAAGAAACGCGGCCTCTCCACCGCCGTCGGTGACGAAGGCGGTTTCGCGCCGAAGCTGAACAGCGTGGAAGACGCGATTGAATCCATCCTCGAAGCGACGAAGAATGCTGGCTACAAAGCCGGCAAGCAGATTTATCTCGCGCTCGACGTGGCTGCGTCCGAGTTCTACAACCACGACGGCACTTACACGTTCAAGAAATCCACCGGCAAAACCATCACTGGCGAAGAGTTGGTGAATTTCTACGCGAAGCTCGTCGCGAAATATCCGATCGTCTCCATCGAAGACGGCTGTGCGGAAGGCGATTGGAAACACTGGAAGCAGCTCACCGACAAGATCGGCGACAAGGTGCAGCTCGTCGGCGACGATCTCTTTGTCACGAACGTGAAGTTCCTCCAAAAGGGAATTGATACCGGCACTGCGAATTCGATTCTCGTGAAAGTGAACCAGATCGGTTCGCTCACCGAGACGCTCGACGCCGTGCAGCTCGCGCAATTCCACGGCTACACCGCCGTCCTCTCACATCGCTCCGGCGAAACCGAAGACGCGACCATTGCGGACATCGCCGTGGCCACGAACTGCGGCCAGATCAAAACCGGTTCGCTTAGCCGCTCCGACCGTCTGGCGAAATACAATCAGCTCCTGCGCATCGAACAGGAACTCGGCAAGCACGCCGTGTATGCCGGTTTGACCGCGCTGAAGAAAGCGAAATAAGTCTTTGCGGACGGCCACCGTCCAAAAAATCAAAAACCGGAAGCGGAGAAATCCGTTTCCGGTTTTTTGGCGTTCGGAAAATGCGCGGCCTATTGTGAGAGGCGGAAGAACACGGAGCCATTCGCGGGATTGATGGACACGTTCACCGGACTGGTGCCGCCGCCGGAATAATCTGACCAGGTTCCGAGCAGGGTGTTGGTCTGCGATTGCAGTTTGAATCCAGCTGCCGACCACGAGAAGGTCAGCGCATTGCCCGACTGTGCGACGTTCAATGTCGGTGCGCCGCCACCGGTGGACACAACCGATAAAACGCCCGTGGCCGGGTCGAATGCATACGCCAAGTTCACTCCGGGGCTGCCGCTGATGCTGGAAAAATTCCCGGTGTGCGCACCGGCATTGAAGATCGTGAAGGTATCCCCCGCGCTCAACGCCCCGCCGACATTGGTGATCGTGAGCGTGCCGCTGTAGTTCACGTTATCCACTGCCACCAAGTCCTGCCCGACACCCTTGTTGATTTCGATGGTGGTGTTGCCGCCGAGCGTGAGGGTGTTGCTGATGGTCAGCGTGCCGATGGCGGCATTGCCAGGCGCGAGATTGCCGCCAGACTGAACAGTGACCGGACCGAGGATGATGCCGCTGCCGCCGAGTGTCGCCGTGCTTTTAACGGTGACCAAATTTGTTCCCGTTCCGCTGCCGGCGGTGTTGTTCACGAGCAACCTGCCGGCATTGACGCTGGCGCCGCCGCTGAAAACATTGGCGCCGCTGATCGTGACGGTGCCGGCGTTGGTTTTGATGAGCGTGACCGCACCACCGAGTTTGCTCGCGCAGTTGCCGCTCCGGAAATCCAGATTGGTGAGAACCGTCAGGGTTTTTGCCGCGTTGCCGGTGTTGAGAATGGAACCGTTGTAATCGAGGATGACCGTGGTGACGGATTCGTTGTGCGCGTTCAATTCAAAGGTGCCGCCTGCGACGTTGACGGTCGCATTAGATTGGATCTGCGTATCTTTGCCCAGTCGCAACGTGCCGCTGTTCGTGATGGTGACGGTGGTGGCGGGCAAGCCGTTGCCGCTGCCGGAGTGGCCGAGTTCCAGTATGCCTGCGGTGATGAGCACCGGCCCGGCAAAGGTGTCGGAGCCGCCGCCGTTCGTAAGCACCACCGTGCCCGCGGTGGTTTTGGTCAGGCTGGCCAGGCCCGCGAGGTTGGGATAAAAAAATCCGCTGCGCAAATCGTAGGTCGTGCCATTGTTCGTGATCGCCTGCGAACTGCTGGCAGAGAGCACGGAGCCGTTGTTATCGAGCACGAAGCCGCCGACGGTTTCACTTTTTCCACCGGAGTCGTAGGTGCCGCCGTTCACGGTGATGATTCCAAAGTCAGCAATTTGCTCCGCCGTTCCCATCACCACCGTCGCTCCGTTCGTGATGGTCAAATCACCCGGAATGACGAGTCGCCCGGAGGTGCCACTGATGACGACCAACGTGCCAGCACCGACGACGGTCGGGCCAATATTAACATTCGGTGCGCCCGGCTTCAGCACCAACGTGCCCCCGCCGAGCTTGGTGAAACTGGTCCCTGCAAAAACCACGGCGTTCGTGGCGAAAACGCCGCTGGCGACGGTGATAGTGGGGGTGCCTGAAAGGTTAAGTTTGCTGCTGGTGGGACTGCCCGCCGCGAGATTGTAACCACCGCTGCCGGCTGCGTTGAACGTGATATTGCTCACCGTCAAGGTCGTGCTGCTAGGCACCGTCACCGTGCCCGCCGCGCCACTGCCGGCGCCGAACGTGGCGCTGTCGGGCGTGGCGTTGTTCCAAGTCACGTTCGCCGCGCCGTCCCACCAGTTGGTGTTCGCGGCCAGCGCTGTCCAATTGCCGACACCATCTTGCGCGCCGGTCACGGTGATGGCATCCGCGTCCCACGTTAGATTCGCGGCGTGCAGGCGGATGATGCCTATGCCTAACCATACAGCGATCAGGCGTGAGAGTTTCAAGCAGGTTGTTTTCATAGGTTCACTTTATTTTCCATACGCCATCACGCCAGCAGCCGGCATGGCTTTGGTGGTTGGAATGATTCAATCTTACACCCAGCCTTCGGCAGGTCGCCGCCTATTGCTTGCCGTATCTTGCTTTTCCTTTTGACAAAAGTGAACGCGCGGCACGGCCATCCGTGCCTCGAGCTTTGCTTGTTGGGAGGGAAAAGAGGTTGGAACCAATTAAAACTCCTAAAGTGATTGAATCATTCAGCCCGGCGTTGAATCATCTGGCGCGGGACTTCTGCCACGTGATTTACGCGGTGACGAACGCGGCGACAATGACGAATTACATCAACTTTGCCATTAACCGAAACGCCGCCTGGATTTTTGTGACCGACGATACGAGCACAGCGAATCCCTACGAGCGGCTGCCGGTGTATTGGACGAACGAGGTGAATTATGTGCGCTCGCTCAATCTCGCGCAGCCGACGACGCAATTGAAAATATTGTCCGTGAGCAATCGTGTGCCGAACGTGCAGCTCACCGGCGCGGCGGGCGTGTATGAATTGCAGACCAGCACAAATCTCGCGAGCTGGTCGAGCACGGCGACGGTGGCGATTCCCACAAACACGCTGACGGTGAAAGACGCCGGCGTGACAAACTTTTCAAAGCGGTTTTATCGCACGCGACAGTGAAGCACCCGGTTTTCCCGCGCTGCCGTTTGCGCTTGGCTTCGGCGCGTCGGTTCGCAGCTCCGTCCGGAGCGAAATCTTTTTAGCTACCCGCGTTATTTGCCCAAGCTACATCGTGAAATTCACTCGATCCAACTGCGACAAGCAATTATTCCAAGCCGTTTTACAAGATCAGCAAGTGAGGATATACCAGTCTGTCAGCCGGTCGTAAGCGCAACCGAGGACAACCTGATGAGTGCAGCGCGGCTATCGTGAGTTGGTGTTGGTGGCGGCAATAACTGCTGGTGGCCTTACCTCGATTTGGTGGTGGCTTGTTCCGTTTTCTTTTGTGCTTTCCCTAGCTCACACAATCACTTGTCGCCTGTCCAGCAAATCGAGGCAAGGCCAGGGCTGAATAATTTTCTTGGTGCGTTGCACAATCTGTTTTTGTCTCCTTGAACGCTGGCTCGGCGAAGCCGCATACTGGCTGGAATGTCGGTCGCAATCACAGAGAAATTCCTGGTAGAAATCGCGGGCTGGGAAGCCGTCAAACTGGCGCGTGCCTTATTGGCGCAAGGGCAGGTGGTCAGTTCCAACTGGTCGCCGCCGTTGTTGCGTGGGGTGGTGCGCGTCGGTGAAATTTTCTTTCGTGCCTCACTGGTCATCAAGGACGAGACGGATATGGAAAATCTCTGCACCTGTCGCGAGTCCCGGGAAAGTGGGCGGATTTGCCCCCATGTGGTGGCCGTCGGCTTGCATTGGCTGAAAACACAAAGTAAAGCGTTGGTTGCCGCACCTCACCCCGCGCCTAGTGCCACGCCTCCGGCCAAAGCCGTCGTCCGTAAACCTTCCGCCTTGCGGCGTGATGCCGCCGGAGTTCCGACTGAATTATGCATTCTCTTCCCGCCCAATTTTGACCAAACCCTCGCGCGTGGCGCCGTGATGTTGGTTATGGAATCGCGCTGGCCGGGTGGTAGGGGACCGCTCAATGCGTTACCCAAAGACCGCGCCTACGCATTCTCCCCGGCCGATAACGCCATCATCGACCATTTGGAAACTTTGGCTCAGGGCGAGACGCCCGCCCTGCTGCAACTCACCACGAAAGATTTCATCGGCTTGCTGCCGCTGCTCGTTGGCCACCAAGAACTGACGTTGGGCAGGGCAGGCGCCGTCACGGTCACGCAGACACCGCTACCTTTGCCGCTGCGCGCCACGCTCGAGGCCAATGGCGAGATTGTGCTGAGCTTGTCCGGCAAGCCGGCGGCCTTCGTGCGCGTCGGCGACTGGGTCTGGCATGATCGAACTTTGCAACCGCTGGGTCTGCCGGCGTGGGCACAAAATATTTTTCAAGCGCCGGTGCGGGTGTCGCGTTCGCAGGTGCCTGGTTTTCTCAGTCAACAGTGGCCCCAGTTGCAAGCCGCCGGCGGAGTGGAGGCGAATTTTAAACTGGAGGATTTTGCTCTGGAACCGCAGGCTCCGCGCTTCCTTCTCGACTTGAAAGGCGGTCTCACCCAATTGACCGCCCGGCTGCAATGTGCCTATGGCGCTCGCATCATGACGCTGGGCGTCACTGAGGCGGAGGAAAATGTCTGGTTGCCCGATCCGGAGGTGCCTACGCGGTATGCCACGCGCGGCTTGGCGATAGAACGGGCCGCGCTGGAACGCTTGCGGCGCCACGGCTTCTCTGATCCCGATTCCATGGGAAAATTACAGCTGACCGGGCAAAATGCCGTGCTCAACTTTCTGGCGCGGGAATTTCCCAAGCTGCAGCGCGAGTGGACCATCACCCTGGCCGAACAGTTGGAAAACCGCACGCTCAAGAATCTAGAGCGAGTGGAACCACGTTTTCAAATTACGTCGTCAGGAGTGCAATGGTTTGACCTAGGCGTGGTGTTTGCCACGAGCGATGGTGGCAAGTTTTCGGCTGCGGAAATCCAGCGCTTGATTTTGTCGGGGCAAAATCATACCCGCCTGCCGAACGGCAAACTGGCGGTGATCGACACCGAGTCCGTGGAGGAATTGCAGGAGGTCTTGCTGGATTGCTCGCCCCAGCAGAACGCCACCGGCTACCGAATCAATCATCAACAGGCGGGCTTCCTTGATGCAACGCTCCGGCAGCACAGCCATTGGCAGGTGGAAGCCCCGACTGCCTGGCGCGAGCGCGCGGCCAGACAAAGTGGCGATGCGAAATTGGAATGCCCTGCGTTGGGAGATCTGGAAAATGTGTTGCGCCCCTACCAAAAGCATGGCGTGGCATGGTTGCAATTTCTGCGCGTGAACGGTTTCGGCGGCATTCTGGCGGATGAAATGGGTCTGGGAAAAACACTGCAAACACTGGCTTACCTACGCTTCATTCGGCAGCAGCAGCCGGCTGGCCCGCCTATGTTGATCGTCTGCCCGACCAGCCTGGTGTTCAATTGGGTGGCCGAGGCGAAAAAATTTACGCCCGAATTAAAAATCCTCGTGTTGCACGGACCCGACCGGCATGCGCTGTTTGCAGAAATTCCCAACTCCGATCTGGTCATCACCAGCTACGCGTTGATCCGGCGGGATGCGGACCGCTTTCGCGGGCTGGATTTCGATACGACCGTCCTGGATGAGGCGCAGCACATCAAGAACCGCCAGACGCAGAACGCGCAGGCGGTCAAGGCTGTGAAATCGAAGCATCGTCTGGTGCTCACCGGCACGCCCTTGGAAAATTCCGTGCTCGATCTCTGGTCCATCTTCGACTTCCTCATGCCCGGCTACCTCGGCTCGGCCAAGGATTTTCGCGAGCGTTACGAACTGCCGATCATCCGGGAGAAAAACGTCGAAGCGCAGCAGCGGCTGGCCCGCCGGCTGAAACCATTTTTGTTACGGCGGCTCAAGCAGGAGGTTGCCAAAGATTTGCCCGCGAAACTCGAGCACGTCTCGTTTTGCGAACTCACGACCGACCAACGTGCGGTCTATCAGCAGGTCATCGAGGCCAGCCGCAAGGAAGTGTTGGACGCCGTCGGCGCGCAAGGTCTGGCGAAAAGCCGGATGGTGGTGCTGACCGCACTGCTCCGTCTGCGCCAGGTGTGCTGTGATCTCCGCCTATTGAAGCTGGAAAACGTCAATCCCGCGAACGCCTCTGGCAAGCTTGACCTGTTCGGTGAACTGCTGGAGGAAGTCCTGGACGGCGGTCATCGCGTGCTGGTATTTAGTCAGTTCACCGGCATGTTGGCCTTGTTAAAAGAACGGTTGAGCGCGGAAAAAATTGAGTTTTGTTACCTCGACGGTTCGACGACGGATCGCGGCGCAGTGGTGCAGCGGTTTCAGGACCACCCGACCATTCCCGTGTTTCTCATCAGCTTGAAAGCCGGCGGTGTGGGACTGAACCTGACCGGAGCGGACACTGTGATCCATTTTGATCCGTGGTGGAACCCGGCGGTGGAAGACCAAGCTACTGGCCGCGCCCACCGCATCGGGCAAACCCGCGTCGTCACCAGCTACAAGTTGATCACGCGGGACACCGTGGAGGAAAAAATCTTGGCCCTGCAAAACCGCAAGCGAGAAATAATCGCGGCCACCTTGGAAGGCGAAGAGGCATTTGCTGGGTCGCTTAATTGGGACGAGATTCAAGAATTACTCAACTAACTGCCTGTCCCATGTGCGACCGCTACACCATCAAGCAATAATGTTGAGCAAAAAATAATGTGGAGTGTTCTGAGATTAGCCCAATGACACGGGGCAACCGCAGCTTTCAGCTCCACATTATTAATGGAGATCAGAACTGGATCAGAGCGCTTCTAGCCAAGTGATTAAATTTTCGTTCCGTTTCCAGCCTCCAGATTTACCGCTGGTTTGGCCGAGCGGTTTTACTTTCGACAAGGCGTTGCGCATGGCTTCCTGGTTTAAGGCCAGATATTTATTTGTGGTATTTATGCTCGAATGACCCAGCCAATGTGCAATCGTGCTCAAATCCACACCCGCCCGCAACAGATGCACCGCCGTGCTGTGTCGAAGGCTATGTGGATGCAGGCGTTTCTTTTTTAGGGCGGGCAGTTGTCTGGCAGCCAACTTTACATATTTTGCCAGGATAACGCGGATGCCAAAACGTGTGAGCATCGTGCCGCGACAGTTGCGGAAGATGATTTCATGTCGGTCTGGATGGACGCCCAATTCCTCCAGATATTCCCTCAACAGTGAGGCGGTTTCAGGCCAGAGCGGGCAAATCCTTTCTTTTCGGCCTTTGCCTTGGAGTAACACGCTGGCCGGTGCCTGCAGTCGAAGATCTGACGCTTTCAAACCAACGATCTCACTGACTCGCGCACCCGTATTAAACATAAGGCTCAGCAAAGCAAAATCGCGTCGGCCAGCGGGAGTCAAACGGTCGATCGCTTGCAGGACGCCTTGGATTTCGCTCGAATCGAGGTGCTGAACCTCTCGGTTTTGTGCGCGTTTGAATGGAATGCTGCGCACCTGTTGAGCCAGATCGAGATGCTCCGGATATAGGCGCACTGTGAGTCTGAATGCAGTCCAGAGCCGATGAGAAAGCTGTTTGATTCAAGTGGAAGCCGAAACCGCCGCCGCTGTTCCATATAATCTTGCAGTTCTTTAGCTACAGATTCAGGCAACGGCACCAGTCGTGATTTATGAAACTTAGTTTTTTCGATTCGGAGCAGTTGCTGTTTCGTGTCGAGGTGAGACACCCGCAACCGCAACAGTTCGCCCCGACGCAACCCGCAGCAGAACGCCAAGACCAATGCGATGCGGATAGTTTGAGCGCGCACCGGATTGTCAATACCTGGAGTTAATTGCCTGGCCACGGCCAGCACGTGGGTCATTTCCGATACAGACACCAAACGCGGCGGCTTTGTCGGAGTGGCCTTTGGAAAGGTTGCCACATCTGGAATGAACTCAACAGGGTTGTCTCGCGCATGGAACAACAGGAAGTTTCTAACCGCGCGCATCCGGTTCCGCCGATTGGTCGGCGTCAAACTGTTCAAGGTTTCGACCCAACGCTGAAACGACTCCCTAGTGACGGTCATTGACTTGTCTTGAGACTGATGAAGCCAGCCATCCCATTTGAGCAAGACGGCTCGTTCATTTTCAAAATTGACGCCGACGGCGTGCTTGATTGCTAGATACCGCTCTAGCGAAGTCTTGAAGCCACTGCAAAATCGAACAGATAATGTCTGTGGTTTTTCCGCACAACTGTTGCAAGGAATGCAATAATGCGTGAGTGATTTAAGACGCACCGAAGTCGATATGGTTTCGGGCACTGGCAATCCCACGGTTCGCAGATCTTCAACCGCCAACCGAAGGTAAACCGCAGTGCTGCGGACATCGCTATGTCCCATCGTATCGCCTATTGCCTTGGTAGACACGCCCTGACGCAGGAGGTGAACCGCAAAAGCATGGCGAAGGGCGTGTATCCCCACGGATCTGATTTGCAGACCATTTTTATCGATCCATCGTCTTGCTACGCTAACAGAGGCGGGATGCAAGGGCTTAATCGGAGCACGTGAACGAAGAAACAACTCGCGCCGTTCCGTTCGAGGCCGACCCTTGCATAAATAACGCTGTAACGTGACGCCAGAAATTCCCAAACCACCGCAACGCTGGCGAAATTCCGTGGCGCGGTCAGCCTCACGCACGCTGGCGAGATACGGAAACAATTTTCCAGCGGCAGGGAGTGAACGCAAAACCCGTTCAAGTTCGCTGCCGAATGTCAGTTTTGAATTCCGCCCCGTCTTTTTGCGGTCAAAGCTGATTGTGCGGTTTTGCCAATCAATGTTTTCGGCGTTCAAGTTGGCAATGTCTGACTGTGACGCGCCAACGTGCCAGCAAACTTCATAATACGCTCGCCGTTCGGAATTTTTCTCGCGTTCAATGATTTTCAGGTGTTCATCGTGAGTGATGGCGCGTTTTTCCCCGTATTCAACTTTAGGCCAAGCTCGTTTGGCGATGACAGGGGCAAGCAACCAATTCATGTCTAGCGCGAAGTTGTGAAGCCGTCGCAGATAGACATTCACGGAAACCCTGTCTGACGCCAGCACCACCAGGAATTCATCCGCTTTGGTGTTTGCCACAACCAAGTTGCGGATGGAATCAAACGCTTTGCACTTCGCGGCATTTACCCAACGGATTTTAGTCGCGCCTGTTTTTTGGCTGACAATCGCATCCATGACGTTCTGCCATGTGCGGGTGACGGCTTTGGGGTCGCGACGGGGCCATTGCCTACAACCGGCGCGACGTGGAAATCGAAATCGAAATCGCCCGCATCTGCGGCTGCATCTGACCAGCGTGACGCTGGACCCAATGAAGGAGAAAAAATATGACACGTTCTGAATCCATCACGCACTTAGCCGCGGCTTTGGCAAAGGCGCAGGCGGAAATGCCGGTCGCGGTCTTTGACGCGACGAATCCGTTTCTCAAATCGAAATACGCCTCGCTCGGCGCGGTCATTCACGCGAGCCGTCCGATTCTGGCGAAGCACAAGCTCAGCCTCGTTCAGTTCCCGATCAGCGATGCGACGGGCATTGGTGTGGAATCCATCCTGACGCATGAGTCGGGCGAGTTCATCGCCGAGCGCATTTCAATTCCGCTCACGGAGGAAAAGGGCAAGGCGCCCGCGCTTGCGGTAACTTGACGATTGACTCGGGCGCATCGCTCTTCATGGGCTCGACTGCTTCTTCAGCTACAGTTCGCACCCTACAAATCGGCGGAAATCTAATAAACAATGGAACCATTACGGGCACTTCATCAACCTCACTTGCGAGTCCATGCATGCAACTCGAGTTCACCGCCAACGCGACTTGGTCAGGCTCGGGAGATGTTTCAGCTAGTAGAATTGGTTACACTGTTGATCCCGGTGTGACTTTGACACTAAATACCATTGCCGGTGTAAAACTGATATCGGGATCCTCATCCACCGGTGTGATTATCAACGGAACTCTGAATGTTGGCACTCAAGTGCTCACGCTGAACACCTGCACCTTTACATTGAATGCTGGCGCGACGCTGATTACGTCCAATACCACCGGCGCCTTCCAATCTAGCAGCTCCTCGACCGCGACCTTGTATGGCAGCGGCACCATCACCTTGAGCGGCAATGTCGTCTTTAGCGGAACTGGCAACCAGGACGGCACCGGCTTGCCAACCTCCGGGCTGCAAAACCTGATTGTAAATTCCGGCCATACGGTTGCCCTAACTTCAGCCGTGGCGGTAGAATTGTTGAATGTTAGCAGCACGTCCATTTTAAATCTTGGAACCTATGCGTCCACGGCGGGCTTCCTCTCGCTGGACGGCGGATTGACATTGAAATCGTTGGGAACTTGGGGCCCGGGATATGCCAACACGGATTCACACCTGACCAGTAGCAGCAGCGGAACCGGCAAGGTGACTGTGAGCGCAGATTCGACCACACAGTTCCGAAGCATTGCCAACGGCAACTGGAACGCCCCCGGCACCTGGCAAACTTCTTCCGACGGCAACAACTGGTCGGCAAACACAACCGTTTGGCCCAACTTGGGTAGTCAGGTTTTTATCCAATTCGGCCATACGGTGACGCTGACGGAAAATGAGATTTGCGGCAACCTTGATATGGCCTTCGGTCAAGTTTCTACCGACACAGGCTCTGGCGGATCCAAAGTTGCGGTAGCTACCTACACGCTTCAACTCAATGGTCACTTACGAGCCTATTACGGAACTGCAGTAACGACGACGGGAAACACCCCGCTAACCATGACAGATGTTGGTAACGGCAGCTTGACCTTATGGAGTCCATTCAGCAAAACATCAGGCAGTGCAGGTAGGATTCAGGTGGTGGGCCTGTCGCGCGCACTCACAGTGAATTCACCTAACAGCACTTGGGCTACGCCTAATACTAGTTCTACATGGCCTGACATTGATTTCAATCTGGCTGATGCCAATCAAACCGTCACTGCGGCTACGCCGTTACGTTTTGGAAATTGGACATTCACGTTGGGAACTTTCAGCACCTCCCAGCCGATTTCAGCCGAAAACGGCACCACTGGCCTCGGTGGTGCTAACATTACCATCGGGCCAAACGCGATGGTAACCTCGTCTTACAACAATGGTTCAGCTTTCCGTCGGTCATCCACTGCTACCAGTGGTGCTTTTGGGATTTTAACCGTTCAAGGAGTATTACCCCATATTTCCCAAATAAACTTCACAAGCAGGAGTTAGAGACATACAATAAAGCCGCATAAACAAAGGCTTTCCTCTATGTTCAACCAACAAAAAACGGCGAATCCAACGGGTGCAGGCAAAAAACCGGGTCTGCGGATGGTTTTCGATAGTCGTTTGATGATAATTGAAATTAAATGGCTCGGCGATTCAACGGCAGATGACGGGCACATAACCGCTACGGTAAGAATTGGGTATGCGGCTGACGGTCCACGTCTAGTTTCCGGCGACAGACTATGAGACCATGGTGGGATGGATACACAAAATAATGGAAAGAGACGGCGGCATTGGACATCTAAACGGCGGCAGCGATTGCTGGCAAAGTTCCACCAAAGCCGATGAGACGCCGATCCGATATTTAGATCCGGATGTGAAAGGCAAAAGCCAGCAAGGTTATCTTTGGGTTTACAGCCGACCTAAAAGTGATGTGCTGTTTGAATGGCGGGTGAGCCGAGCGCGAGCAGGACCGGAAGAATTTCTGAAAAACTTCCGGGGCAAACTCCAGACCGATGGCTATGGGGCATACGAATCTTTGGCAAAATCACGTAGCGGTGATCTGACTTTGGTTGGCTGCTGGGCGCACGTTCGTCGAGGTTTCCACGAAGCGTTGGCGGAGACCAAACTGGCGGCGTGGTTTGTGGGGCAGATTGGTCAGCTTTACGCGGTGGAAAAG
>CAIKKJ010000194.1 GCA_903827955.1 uncultured Verrucomicrobia subdivision 3 bacterium | reverse complement strand
GCGCGGAACCATGTCGAAAGGAAACACCCGCTCCGTCCCGCGCGAATCGCCATAGACATTAAACGTCACGCCCTGACGCAGAAAGGCCAGATCTACCGCGTTGCGTTTCGCCTGATAGTCTTCGGGTGAAATCTGGCCGAACGCCGCCTGCAATTTTTGGTAATGGCCGAGCGCAATATTTTCGCGTCCGAACATCTCGTCAAAAAATCCATTGCCGCCCGCATCTTTGAGACGCAAGCCCGCCAGTTCCGTTTTAGCCACGCCGGTCATTTTGGTTCAGAGTAATCGTTAGTTGCGAGTTTTCACCACGCCAATTCTGTATAAAAACATTCACTGGCCATGCATGAACCCTGTTAAGCAGCGCGTGTGCCAGCGCTGTCGAAACCATGGAAACGCGCCAAAAATGAAGCGGCGATTCAAGAATGTTGCTGCACGAGATAGCGCTTAAATGTCTCGTAATCTGCGCTCATGCGGTCGAAATCTTCCGGCAATTTCAGCGAGGCCAACATGTTTGCCGGCACATCCGGCTCCCACCCGACAACTTTTTGGACCTCCTCCGGAAATTTTGCAGGGTTGGCGGTCTCGACGATGACGGCGGGCGAGTTGCCCAACGGTTCCACGGCGTTCCAATCTTGAAAGCCCTGCCACGCGACGGAGCCGTGCGGTTCCAGCAGCAGTTGAAAGTTGTTCCAGACCTCGCGCACACCGGCGACCGTGCGTTCGTCGGAAATCGAGGTGGAAAAAATATCGCGGCGCATCGCGGCAAGATCCGGCAGCTTGTTGATCTTGCCGGTCTCGTCCATCTGCCCGCCGTAAACGGCTACCAACCGCGCGAGGTTGCTCGGATGGCCGACGTTCATCGCGTTGGAAAGCGAATTGCGCGACGGCGAAATTTTTTCGTAGTTGCCCGTCGCCAGAAATTTCGGAAACGCGTCGTTGTCGTTGACGGAGGCGATGATTTTTTTCACCGGCAAACCCATCTCGCGTGCGACGACCGCACCCATCATGTCGCCGAAATTGCCGCTTGGAATCGAGAACACCACCGGCTCGCCCGCCTGCGCGACGCGCGACGCGGCGTAGAAATAATAAACACTCTGCGGCAGCAATCGTCCGATGTTGATGGAGTTCGCGGAGGACAGCGGGATGTGCGCGAGGTCGGGATCGGCGAACGCGCGTTTCACCATCGCTTGGCAGTCGTCGAACTTGCCGTCAATCGCCACCGTGCGGACGTTGTCCTTGAGCGTAGTCATCAGCTTGCGCTGGCTCTCGCTGACTTCATCCGCCGGGAACAGCACGATGACGCGCACGCCGGGAATTTTGTGGAACGCATGCGCGACCGCCGCGCCGGTGTCGCCGCTCGTCGCGGTGAGAATGGTCAACTGTTTGCCGTCTTCGCGGAGAAAGCGTCCGAACATGCGTGCCATCATCTGCGCGGCAAAATCCTTGAACGACGCCGTCGGCCCCTGATCCAGCCGCATCAGAAAAACGCGGACGTGAATGATCTCCAGCGGCACGGGAAAGTTGTAGGCCTCGTGACACATCTTCGCGAGAACGTCGGACGGAACGATGCCGTCGGTGAATTTTGACAGCACACGGAACGCGATCTCGTGATACGGCAGCCGCGCGAACGCCGCGATCTCGGCGGGTGTGAGCTTGGGAAATTTCTCGGGAAAATAGAGTCCGCGATCCGGCGCCTGTCCGGCGAGCAACGCCTCGCGCAAGTTGACTGCGGGCGATTGACCGTTGGTGCTGCGAAAAAGAAGCTGGCCCATATTATTCAAAACTTTCCACACGGATCATCACCGGCCTGCCTTTGACCGACGGTAATTTTGAGATTTTGGCGAGCGCCTTCATCGCCGCGCCGTTGGTCGCGTAATGCATCATGAAAATCAGCGGCACACTCTTGCCTTCGTGACCTTCCGGCTGGATGACGGACGAGATGCCGATGTTCGATTCGCCGAAGATGGTCGCGATGCGCGCCAAAACGCCGGGTTTGTCCACGACGTTGAGGCGGACGAAATACTGCGAGGTTACTTCTTCAATCGGCGCAACGGCACCGGAACATTCATGCGGCACAAACGCTGGCAGACGATTCTTTGCGCCGGATTTCAGATCAAGCACCGCGTCGCCGATGTCGCTCAAGACTGCGCTAGCCGTGGCGTCTTTGCCTGCGCCGCGTCCGTAGAACAGCGAATCACCTACCACATCGCCGCGAACGAAGACGGCGTTGAACACGCCGTTCACGCTGGCGAGCACATGCGAGTTCGGCACGAGCGTCGGATAAACGGAAACCTGCACACGACAGTTGCCTTCCAGTTTTTTCACCGTGCCGAGCAGCTTGATGGTGTAGCCGAGTTCGCCTGCGAACTTGATGTCCAACGCGCTGATGTGGCGGATGCCTTCGACGTGGATTTTTTTTGGGTTGATCCAGAAGCCGTGCGCAAGCGAGGCGAGGATGCCCGTCTTGTGCGCGGCATCGTGGCCGTCAATGTCCAGGTCCGGCGGCGTCTCGGCGTAACCGAGGCGTTGCGCGTCCGCGAGCACCGCACCGAAATCCGCGCCTTCGAGCTTCATGCGCGTGAGGATGTAATTGCATGTCCCGTTGACGATGCCGTAAAGCGCGTTGATGCGGTTGCCGACAAAACCTTCGCGCAGCGCCTTGATGATGGGAATGCCGCCAGCGACGCTCGCTTCGTAATAAAGATTGGTGCCGTATTTTTTCGCGGCGGCAAAAAGTTCTTCGCCGTGCGCGGAGAGCAGCGCCTTGTTCGCGGTGATGACCGGCTTGCCGAGTTTCAGCGCGGCGAGGATGGCTTCGCGCGCGATGGTCGTGCCGCCGATGAGTTCGGCGACGAGCTGGACTTGCGGATCGAAGACGACTTCGCGCCAGTCCGTCGTGAGCAACGTTTTCGGAATCTTAGCCGCGCGAACTTTTTTCAAATCGCGCACGGCGACGCGTTCGACGACGACGTTAACGCCAAGACGCGAGGCGACAAGTGCGCCGTTGCGCTGGAGCGCGTCATAAACGCCGCTGCCAACCGTGCCGCCGCCGATGATTCCGAGTTTGACCTGCTGCATAATCAGGCGCGCAGCTTGCCGTGAAAAGCGAAACGGGACAATCCAATTTTGAAAACCGCCGCCGATTTACGACGCGCGCTGGAGCAGTTTCTGCCATTGCCGCCGCCAGTTGAGGGCGAGAAAAATTATAACGGCAAAATGCACGAGGTTCACGAGGTGCAAGGACGGCAGGTTGTCGCGGTCGCTGTCCGTGAGGGCGAGGAAGCTGGGCGCGAGCAGGCAAACGCGCGCGGTTTCCTCGCTTTGGAAAACGCCCGCCAGAATCAGCGGCACGACCACCAGCACAAAGAGCCACAGGGCGACGAAGCCGAGCGAGCGGCGTTTATGGCGTAGCCGGCAAAATTCCAGCAGCAGGGTGAAGATGAGGAAAATCATCATCAGGTTGACGACGACGACCAACAGCGCGAAAACGTTCTCTGCGAGGCGCGTGAAAAATTGCAGTATCATCGCCACCGCCGCCACGCCGCCGAGCGCAAACGCGAGCGACACACTGCTGCGCGAAAAAATTTGCCCGACGTTTTTCAGGCCGAGCCGCATGGACTCGATGCGGATCTGTTCCGGCGACCGGCTGGCGAGCAGCAGCAACGCGAGGCCGACGAGCAACGTGCCGCCGTGGGTGATGGCGAGCAATTGTTCATTGCGGTTGCCGTAATTGGCGTCGTTCCAGCCGTTCCAAATCAGGGCGTGCTGGGTGAAGACGAGAATGCTGAAAATGGCCACGGCTTCCCAGCGCAGCAGCAGTGGTTGAAACGGGTTCGCGGTCTTGCGCACCAGCACGCGCCAGACAAACCAGCCGATGACGGCCTGCAAGCTGAGACTCACGAGCAGGGCAGGGACGGGCAGACCGAAGAGTTCTGGATTATGCGTCCAGTTCAGGTTACGGTCGGAAGTTTCGATTTGAAACTGATTGATGAGACCGTAAATCGGAAATAAAAAATTGGTCAGGATGCGTCCCGGCGCGATGAAGGCGAACGGATACGCGAACAGCATCACGACAAAAATCAGCGCGCCGGGAGATTTTTGCACCGCCATGCCGAGCAACATTCCCAGCAGTCCGCAAAACAACGCCGTGCTTAGGATCAAAGTCTGTGTGCCGAGCCAGAGCGTGACGGGCAGGTGCGAAAACAGGACGACGAGCAGTCCAAATCCCGCGAGCACGGCAGCCATGTAAAATTCCCGCAGCGCGGGCGCGAACCAGTAGCCGGCGACGATTTGCGCAGGCTTGAGCGGAGTGAGCCGGTTGCTGTCCCACAACCCGGCCTTGCGGTCTTCGGCCAGCGCGCGGGAGATGCGGCTGAACCCGCCCATGACCAGCACCAAAATTTCCACGCCGATGACCCAGCCGTAATAACCTTTGCCCGTGCTTTCCGGCGAACGGAACCCCCAGCGATGCTGGCTCAGTTCGCTCAAGCTGCCGACGAGGCCGAGCAAAAGACTGAAGCCGATGAGCGCGGCGATGACCACCGCCGCCAGCACGCCGCCGCGATGCACGAGGCGTTTGTGCGTGAGAAAAATGGGGTTCTCGGAAAGTTTCACATCAACTCCTTCGCGCCGGATTGTAAAAAGATTTGTTCCAGGTCATCGCCCACGCCGCGCCACTCGGCCACGCGGATGCCTTGCGTGACAAGGGTTTTCAGCAGTTCGTCCAGCGCGTCCGTGCCGCCGTCGAAATCGAACGTCGCGCCGATGGCGGAGGTTTCCAGATTTTTTGCGCCGGAATTTTTCAAAATTTCCAACGCCTGGTCGCAGCCGGCGCGCCATTTCACGGACATCTTGCGCTGGGTCATCTGCTGGCCGAGGTCGGCGATGGTGCCAAACTTCACGAGCTTGCCGCGCTCCATGATGGCGGCCTTGTTGCAGAAGCCGGACAGCTCGGTGAGGATGTGCGAGGAGATCAAAACGGCCTTGCCGGCGTCGCGCAGTTGCAAAAGAATTTTCCGCAGTTCAATGCGGCCGAGCGGGTCGAGGCCGCTGGCGGGTTCGTCCAGCAACAGCACCTGCGGATTGGGCAAAAGAGTTTTCGCCAGCACCAGCCGTTGCTTCATGCCACGCGATAGTTCTTCGCACAGCGAATTGCGTTTGTCCGTGAGCCAGGTGAGTTCGAGACATTCATCAATGCGCTTCGCGCGGTCTGGCACGTCGAAGGCGCGGGCATAGTGTTCGAGAAATTCCGAGGCGGTGAGCTGGTCGTAGGTCGGGCAGAAATCCGGCATGAAACCGAGGCGGCGTTTTAATTCATCCGGCTCGCGGGCGATCTCGTGGCCGGCCACGCGCACCGAGCCGCGGGTGAATTCCTGCAGGCCGGAGACGGCGCGCATCGTGGTGGTCTTGCCCGCACCGTTCGGGCCGATGAGACCGCAGACATCACCCGGCTCGATGACGAGCGAAAGGTCGTTGACGGCGACGACCTCCGGAAAATCCACGCGCAAATGCTCAACGGCCAGCAGCGGTTCGGGCATGACGCGATTATCTGCCTGCAACCGGGAAAAGCAAGCGCGGGAATTTTTT
>CAIKKJ010000193.1 GCA_903827955.1 uncultured Verrucomicrobia subdivision 3 bacterium | reverse complement strand
TGCGGTTTGCTATATTGTCCCAATGTATCGGACGCAGGATTTACACGTCAAAGAAATCGTCCCGCTGCAATCGCCGCGCGCCCTCAAGGCCATCGCGCCGGTCAGCGAGGCGGTCAACGCCACCGTGGCGCGCAGCCGCGAGCGCATCATCAACATTTTGCAGCAGACCGACCCGCGCGTGCTGGTCGTCATCGGGCCGTGCTCGATTCACGACGAGAAAAGCGCGCTGGAATACGCCACGCGTTTGAGCCAGCTGCAACAGGAATTTTCCGACCGCATGGAAATCGTGATGCGCGTGTATTTTGAGAAACCGCGCACAACCATCGGCTGGAAAGGGCTGATCAACGACCCGCACCTCGACGGTTCGCAGGACATCGAAACCGGTTTGAAACGCGCGCGGAAATTGCTGTTGGAAATCACCGGCATGGGTTTGCCGGCGGCCACGGAATTTCTCGACCCCATCGTGCCGCAATACATCGCCGACCTCATCACCTGGGCGGCCATCGGTGCGCGCACCACGGAATCGCAGACGCATCGCGAGATGGCGAGCGGCCTTTCGATGCCGGTCGGTCTGAAGAATTCCACGGACGGCAGCTTGCAGGTGGCGATTGATGCGATGGGTGCGACGCGGCATTCGCACAGTTTTCTCGGCATCAACGAGGACGGCGTGACCAGCGTGGTCCGCACCAACGGCAACCCGAACGCGCATGTCGTGTTGCGTGGCGGCCGGGCGATGACGAATTACGACGCGGCGAGCATCGCGGCGGCGGTGACGAAATTGGCTTCGGAAAAATTGCCGCCGGTGTTGATGGTAGATTGCAGCCACGCGAACTCGGAAAAAAAATTCGCGAAGCAGGAAGAAGTCTGGCGCAGCGTGATCGAACAGCGCGTGAACGGCACGAAATCATTGACGGGCATCATGGTGGAAAGCCATTTGAGCGAGGGCAACCAGCCGATTACGAAAAATATTTCCGAGCTGCGCTACGGCGTGAGCGTGACGGATTCGTGCATCGGCTGGGAAACGACGGAGCGGATGCTGCGCTGGGGTTATCAGGAACTGGGAAAAATTATTCCGGGCAAAGCCTGAACGGCGCCTGAACTAAAAGACCAATCTCACGCCGAGCAATGCTCGGCGTGCTTTTTTTACGGCCACGACCACTGCCACGGAAATTTCACGCGGTAGAAGCGCATTGAATTAGTGGGGTTCACAAACACCGTCTGCGCGGTGTTGGACACGGTGAAGAAGGAGTTGGTCTGCCAGTTGGTCTGGGACAGGTCGGTGATGAATTCCACGTTGCCCTTCATGCCCACCGGCGCGCTGGCGAGCGCGAGTTGGTTGCTGGTGTTGACGGGCGTGATGCCGGTGATGCTTGACGGTGAAAGCGCCTGCTGCGCGGTGTCGGCAATGACTTCATGAAAACGCGCTGAAGGTGCTACAAGTCCCCACCAGATGTAATTCGTGCCGGGACCGTTCAATGCCAATTGAGACGGAATATGTTCAATGGCGTCCGTGATGTTGGTCGTATTGTCGAGCACGTTCGTCAGCCCATATTTGGCGGCACTGGCCTCAACATCGTCGAGTAGTGAAAAAATATCCGGCATGACGATGTTTAGTCCGGGACTGCTGGCTTCAATCTGGTTTAGTCGGTTTGAGTAGGCGGTGTTGAATTCGACGATGCGCTGCCGGATGAAGGCTTTGCCGCTCGTGGTATAGCTTGCGTATTGCGGAACCTTGGTGAGATCCACGGCGTTCGGTGCAACGAGTGTCCTAATGCCTTTCGCGTAAAGATTAGTGATGGCGCGGACGTGATTGGTGAGGTGCTGGTTGATGTTGGTAGTCCAGGCCGCGAGGTTGCCGGGAATGCCGCCCGAAAGATTGCCGATATCGTCCACAAAATCTGCGTTGCAGACCCAGACGACGAAGAGGCAGTTGGTGGCGTTGGCAGGGGCGACAAAATTACTGGCGGTATTGACTAGTAGCGAACTGTAGTGGCCGTAATACGAATGGTTGTTGCTGGAGAAATTCCAGTTGGTGCTCGTCAGCGAGGTGGCGCCGAGACCCTGGCGTTGCGCAAGCACTTCGACCCAGCTGCGTCCGTTGGAATAGCGCGTGCCGCCGTAATAGTTAGTCGAAAGGAAAAAATTGGTCGTGGCCGAGGTGCCATCGCCGAAAATATAGATGGAAGAAAAAGCCGCGCGGGTTGGCGCAGCCAGAATCAAGAACAGCGAAATCATTCCCGAGAACAAATAGAAACGACGCATCCGGCCAAACTGCCGCAGCGTGCCGTAAAGTAAAGTGATTTTTGCATCGCCACGCCGAAGGCCGGCGTTGATTTATTTGCTGGCGCGGTTTTGGCCGCCCGCTAACCTGCGCCCGTTGTTTCGCACCGGAGCCATGAAATTTTTTTCCTGCCAACTTGCCGCCGCGCTGCTGCTGGCCGTCGCCCCGGAAGCGCTGGCCAACGGCCTGCGCGTGGTGAGCCAGGATGCCTTTGCCGCCGCGCGCGGCGATGCGTTCACCGCCACGGCGGACAATCCTTCGGCCATCTATTACAATCCGGCCGGCATCACGCAGCTCGAAGGCGACAACGTGCGCGGCGGGCTTTACGGAATTTTTCTCAATCCCACCTTCAATCCACCGGCTGGCCGGCCGAACTCAGGACAGACTTACGAGACGAGCAAGCGTTTCGCTTCCGCGCCGCAATTTTATTTTACCCATCAGTTGAAAAAACTTCCCGTGACTGTCGGCCTCGGCGTTTATGCGCCTTACGGCGGCACGCTGGAATGGCCGGAGTCCACGCGGTTCCGCGCGGTGGCTGAGCGCAGTTCGCTCACGTATCTGCGCTTCAATCCGGTCGTGGCGGTGAAGTTATCCGACACGCTGTCCATCGCCATCGGCGGCAGCGTGGACTACGCACGATTGAATTTGCAGCAGGGCATTTTGAAGGGCGAGAACCCGCCGAATTTTTTTCGCTTCACCGGCGACGGTTTCAGTGCGGACTACAACGCGGGAATTTTGTGGCGTCCGTTTGAAAAGATTTCCCTCGGCGCAACTGTGCGCGGCGAGACGCCGTTCACGCTGGATGGCTCGACCACATTTGAAGAAGAGGGCGCGTTTCCTGGTGGCTCGCGGCTCGCGCGGATGAATCTCACGTTTCCGCTGACGACGACGTTTGGCGTTTCTTTCCGCCCGACACCGAAGTGGAATGTGGAATGCGACGTGGACTATGCTGGCTGGGACAGCGTAGGCGACACCGCCATCCGGCAGATGACCGCGCCGCCATCCGGCATCCAGCAAAACATCCCGGTGCACCTGCAATGGCAGGCGAGCTGGATGTATTCTTTTGGCGTCACGCGTTATTTCGACAACGGCTGGCACGTCAGCGCAGGTTATCTGTTCAGCGAAAATTCCGTGCCGGATAAATTTTACACACCGCTGGCGGCGGATCTGGACCGACATTTTTTTACCGTCGGCATTGGACGCAAAGGCAAAAAAATTGATTTGGATTTCACCTACCAATTTGGCTACGGGCCGAGTCAAACGGTCAGCGGCAGCCAGCCGGCTTCGACGCCCGCGCTGTTCGCTGGGCAAAATGCCGATGGCACTTACGCGTTCGTCAGCCATGCGGTGCTGTTATCGGCGGGGCTGCATTTTTGAATTAAGCCGCCGCCAAATCGCATTGCAGCTTGGACATTTCTTCCTGCATTCGTTAATGTCGCCGACGGAAATCAAATGCAAAACCAGACGGCCAACGGCGACTTGAAGGACGGCCTGGTCGTCTGCACCTCGCGCGACAGTCACGAGGTGCGCGGGCGGCTCGTCAAGCTCACGCGGCACGCGGTGGCGTTCGAGGTCTTCAGTCATGGCAGCGATTTACGGCTCTCCGAGGTGCTGGGAAATTTCCGCATCATCTTCCACGAACACACAATTTACTCTGGCCATGCCACCGTCAGCAACTTGATGACCATGCGGCAGGCCATCGTCTGCACCGCGACGCTCGAAGAAAAATCCTGGACGGCGCTGCCCGTTGCCGGGCCGAAACAGGTCGCGGAAACCCTGCGGGTAAAATTTGGCGAATTTCTCGACGGCTGGCAGAAATCCTATAAAGTCGCGCCCGACTACAAAAATTCCGTGGCCGACCTGCAACATTTTCTCACCGACTTCCGGCTGTGGATTGAACAAGTTGAATCCGGTTTCCCGCAAAAACTTTCCGCGTCCGCCGAGCGCGAAATTGCCGAGGGCATCGCGCAAAGTTCGTTTTCCGCAATTGATGCGCTGTTTGAAAAATACGAGCTGGCCGCGAGCCGCGTCGAGCGCGGGCTGGAGGCGGCGCATCAAGTTTATGCGCGGCGGCAGTTGCAGCCGCTGCTGCTCTGCGCGCCGTTTGCGCACCGTGCCGTCACGAAACCGATGGGTTACGCGGGCGACTACGGCATCGTGAACATGATTCTCGACGACCCGCATCAAGGCGATTCGCTTTACGCAAAAATTTTGCATCGCTGGTTCGTCGCGCAGCCGCCGGCGGCTGCGCATCGCAACCGTGTGAACTACCTGACGGCGCGGCTGCAGGAGGAAAGTTTGCGCACGCTGCGTTCGCCCGGAAAAAAGATGCGCGCCTACAACGTTGGCGCCGGGCCGGCGAAGGAAGTTCAAGATTTCATGGCGCAACACGCGCTGGCAGACAACGCGGAATTCACACTGGTGGATTTCAACGAGGAAACGTTGACTCACGCAAAATCGGTTTTGTCCGCGAGCCGCGACAAAAACTACCGCCTCACGCAATTGAACTTCGTAAAAAAATCCGTCGCGCAGCTGTTGCGGAGCGAGGGCAAAATCAAAAATCGCACGGCGGCGCAGCAGTATGAATTGGTTTATTGCGCCGGGCTTTTTGACTATTTGACGGACGCGGTGTGTCAGGAATTCATGGATGTGCTTTATGACATGGTCGCGCCGGGCGGGCTGCTTATCGCGACGAACGTGGACGCGGGCAATCCCATCAAGCACTGGCTCGGCTACGTTTTGGAGTGGCATCTGAATTATCGCACCAGCGGAGAAATGCTCGCGCTGCATCCGGCGGCGGCGGATGCGGACGATGCCCGCGTGGTCTCTGATCCGACTGGTGTGAATGTCTATCTCGAAATTCGCAAACCCGCATGAGCGAACGCCCAACCATCACGCCTGAAATCCGCGCGGAGTTCCACCGCTACACGGTGGCGAACACGCTGCACAATTCCCAGGTGGCGTGCGTGCTGGTGGCGTTGCTGATGCCGGCGGGTTGCGCGCTGGATTATTTTGTTTTCCCGCACCACGTGAAGGATTTTCTTTTCCTGCGCCTTTGCAGTTCGTTGTTGGCGCTGCTGCTGCTGGTTTTTCTGGCGCGGTCGCGCTGGCCGGAGCCGGTGTTGCGCGTGCTGGCGACGGGTTGGTATGTCATTCCCTCGGCCGCGATCAGCCTGATGATTCTGGACACGGGCGGTTTCAACTCAATTTATTACGCCGGCCTGAACTTGGTCATCCTCGCCGCCTGCTCGGTGATTCAGGCGACGGTCGCGGAAAGTCTCGTGGCGGTGGCATTGATTCTCGGGCTTTATGTCGCCGCCGGATTTTTGTCCAACGCGGCGGTGGTGGACTCGCGGCTGTTGTTCAACAGCGCCTATTTTCTGTCGCTCACGTCTATCATCGTCGTCACGGGAAATTATTTTTACAACGGCCTGCGCCTCCGCGAATTTTCCCTGCGCCACGAGCTCGACCAAAATCGCAAGTCGCTCGAAGAAACCAACCGCAAGCTCATCGAACTCGACCAGCTCAAGAGCCGGTTCTTCGCCAACGTGAGCCACGAACTCCGCACGCCGCTCACACTGATGCTCGGGCCGCTCGAACTGTTGCAGAAAAAATTCGCCGCGTCGCTCGACACCGTTACGCAGGAAATCGTCCAGACCATGCACGCGAATGGCATGCGACTGCTCAAGCTCATCAACGATTTGCTCGAACTTATCCGCCTCGAAGCCGGCAAGCTCGAGGCGAAAAGCGAGCCGTTGCCGGTGGCGGAATTCGTCAACGGCCTGACCAGCGCCGTGCGCCAAATGGCCAAGGAAAAAAACATCACGCTCGAAACGCAGACGGCGGCGGAACTCGGCACGGTGCTGGGCGACCGCGACAAGCTGGAGAAAATCGTGTTGAATCTTTTGTTCAACGCGCTCAAGTTCACGCCGGCCGGCGGACGCGTCTGGTTCCACGCGGAAAAATCCGGCGACAATTTTCTCATCACCGTCGGCGACACCGGCGTGGGCATCGAGGAAAAAAATTTGCCGTTCGTCTTCGACCGTTTCTGGCAGGCGGATGGTTCTTCCAAGCGAAAATTTCAAGGCGTCGGCATCGGCCTCGCTTTGGTGAAAGAACTCGCCGAGATGATGGGCGGCACGGTTGCGGTGCAAAGCCAACCCGGCAAAGGCGCGAAGTTCACCGTGACGCTGCCTTTCAAGCCGGCATTGGCGACCAGTGCGCCGGTGGCGGCAATGCCGGTGGCGACGGATAACCTGTCCGACGAATGGCTGGCGAATTTGTATCGCCGCGCGGAGTTGTTTCCGACGAACACAAATCCAAATCCACTCCACACCGGCAACACGGCGGTGTTCAAGCGTCGTTCGCAACGTCCGCTGATTCTCATCGCCGATGACGAGCCAGACATGCGGCGTTTTCTCGTCTCGCAGCTTTCCGACGACTACGAACTCATCGAGGCCGAGGACGGCGCGCAGGCGGCGGAAAAGGCGCAGAATGTTTTGCCCGACTTGATTCTGCTCGACCTGATGATGCCGCACAAAGACGGTTTGCAGGTCTGCCAGGAACTCCGCGCTTACGCGCCGACGGCGGGCATCCCGATCATTTTGCTGACGGCGCGCGCCGACGAAGAAGTGAAGTTCGACGCGCTGGAAAAGGGCGCGAATGATTTTCTGTCCAAGCCGTTCTCCTCGATTGAGCTCACGGCGCGGATCAAAAATTTAATCGACTCGCATCACGCCCGCCGCAAGCTCACCAAGCAGAACGAGGCGCTCAATGAAGCCATCGAGCAGATCAAGGAAACCGAGATGCAGCTCGTGCAGTCGGAAAAACTCTCGTCGCTCGGCCGCATGAGCGCGGGCATCATTCACGAGATCAACAACCCGTTGAACTTCGCGATGACCGGCCTGTTTGCCTTGCGCAATCAGGCGAAAAAACTTCCCGACGGCGAACGTGCCCTGCAGGAGGCGATTCTCACCGACATCGAGGACGGTTTGAAGCGCGTGCGAAATATTGTTTCCGACCTGCGGCAGTTCACGCATCCCGGCGCGGGCACGGGCGAGCCGGTGGAGGCGGCCGAAGCCGTCGCTGCCGCCGTGCGTTTTCTCGGTGGCGAGTGGAAAGACACCGTGCAAATTCACCAAAAAATTCCGGCCGAACAACAGCTCTGGGCGAATCACAATAAGCTCATTCACGTTTTGGTGAACCTGATGCAAAATGCGATTGATGCGTTGCACGAAAAATCATTTCCCGCCGGCGAGTCGCCGCAGATTTGGATTGAAGGTCGGCGTGATGCTGACCGCAGCCTCATCATTGTGCGCGACAACGGGCCGGGCATTGACCCGAAGATTGCGGACAAAGTCTTTGATCCGTTCTTCACGACCAAGGAAGTTGGCAAGGGCATGGGATTGGGCTTGAGCATCTGCTACCGCATCGTGCAGGGTTACGGCGGCAAGATTTTTGTGAAGAGCGAGCCAGGCAAGTTCTGCGAGTTCACGCTGGATTTCCCGGCGGACGCCGAGGCCGCAACGGATTTGGAGATTGAAGACGATGGAAAATCGCTACGACTATAAAAAATTCGCCGTGCTGTATGTGGACGACGAAGTGCAGTCACTGAAATATTTCACGCTGGCCTTCGGCGAAACTTTCCGCGTCTTCACCGCGCCGAACGCGCAGGCGGGGTTGAAGATTTTGGAGGAACACGCCGACGAGATCGGCATCCTGATGACCGACCAGCGGATGCCTGGCGAAAAAGGCGTGTGGTTGCTGGAGAAAGCGCGGGCGTTGCGGCCGCACGTTTTGCGGATGCTCGTCACGGCGTTCACGGATTTGGATGCGGCCATCGCTGCCGTCAACAGCGGCGCAATCTACAAATACATTTCCAAACCGTGGGATCCGCAACAGTTGGAGCAGACGTTGAAACAAGGTCTGGAATTTTTCATGGTTGCGGCCGAGCGCGACCAGTTGCTCGCGGAAAAAATGTCCGTGCTGCGCAACATGATGATCGCCGACCGCATCGTGAGCCTCGGCCTACTCGCCGCCGGCTTAAGTCATCACATCAAAAATTCCATGGTGGCCGTGAAAACTTTCCTTGAACTTGCGCCAATTAAGATGAACGAGGAGAAGAGCGGCACGGAATTGCGCGACCCGGAATTTTGGCGCGACTACCACGCGAACGTCCAGGGGCAGATCGAAAAAATTAACGGCCTGCTGGGCGATTTACGTTCCGCGTCCGAGAGCAGCCCAAACCGCGAGCCGTTTCCGGACGAGGTGCAGTTGAAATCTGTGCTGGCGGAGCGCGTGGAAAATTTGCGCGCCGCGTTCACTGCCCGCCGTCTCACGGTGCAGAACGACATTTCTGAAACGCTGCCGGCGTTGCGTGTGGATCGGCCGAAGCTCGACAAGCTGTTCGATCTGCTGTTCAAAGACGAACTGGCGATGCTGCCCGC
>CAIKKJ010000192.1 GCA_903827955.1 uncultured Verrucomicrobia subdivision 3 bacterium | reverse complement strand
CGAACCGCGTCAGTCGCGGCCCGAACCGCGTGAAAATGTGCAACGTCACGAAGAACCCGCGCGGCCCCCGGAAGCCGAGGAACCCCCCGCCCCGGCAGAATGAAAATTTTTCCGCGCCATGACCCTCGCGGAAAAACAAAGCCAGCTCACCGCCGACCTGTCCGCCTTGAAGAACGGACAAGACCGGCTAGCGCATCTCGTTGACCGTGCCAGAAAAAATCCGCCACTCGCGCCGGAGTTGCGCACGGAGGCCAATCTGATTCCCGGCTGTCTGGCCAAGCTTTGGTTTGTTCCCGAATTCCGCGATAAAAAATGTTTCTTTGCCTGCGATTCCGATTCGCTGGTCGTCAAAGCCATCGCCGGATTGCTCTGCGAATTTTACAGTGCTAACAGCCCGGCCGAGATTCTCGCGCACGACCCGAAATTCCTCGCCCCGCTTGGCATCACGCAGCACCTCACGCCTAACCGCCGCAACGCGCTGGCAAAAGTCTGGGAGCGCATCTGGCAGTTTGCGGAGGCGAATATTCCCCCTCAACCGCCCTGCGGGCACCTTCTCCCCCACGGGGGAGAAGGATGGGATGAGGGGGCGCACGGAAAATTCTACGACGCGCACAATCATTTGCAGGACGACCGTTTTGCTGGCCGCCAAAGCGAACTGCTCGCCGCGTGTGAAAAATCCGGCATCGCCCGCATGGTTGTCAACGGCGCGTGCGAGAGCGACTGGCCGCAGGTTTTGCAACTGGCGCAGGAAAGTAAAATCGTGTTACCCAGCTTTGGCTATCATCCGTGGTATCTCCATGAACGCACGCCGGACTGGCAGCGTAACCTGAAAAATTTTCTCGATGCCGTTCCCAGTGCCGTCGGCGAAATCGGCCTTGACCGCTGGAAGCCGGATTTGAGTTACGCCGGGCAGGAAGAGGTTTTTCTCGCGCAGTTACGAATCGCTGCCGAAAGAAATTTGCCCGTGAGCATCCACTGCTTGCAGGCGTGGGGTCGGATGCTCGAACTGCTCCAAACCAATCCGCGTCCGGCGCGCGGCTTCGTGCTGCACAGCTACGGCGGTCCGGTGGAAATGATCCCTGCGTTTGCCAAGCTCGGCGCGTATTTCAGTTTTCCCGGCTACTTTTTGCACGAACGCAAACGGAAGCAGCGCGAAACGTTCAAGCACGTTCCCGCCGACCGTCTGCTCATCGAAACCGACGCGCCCGATCAGCTTTTGCCGGAAGAAAAAATTCTGCGTCCGCTCACCGGCACGGATGGCAAACTGCTGAATCATCCAGCAAATCTCACCACCGTTTATTCCGGCCTCGCAGAATTTCTTGGCGAAACCGTGGAGTCGCTGGCCGCGCGCGTCGAAGAAAATTTCCAGCGCGTGTTTGGGAGGTAGGGCCACGCTGCCGCGTTGCCATTTTATCTTTCCGCAATTTTCCGCACGGCAAATCCCGCCGCCGCAAAACCAAACGCCCCGGTCACGAAGGTTGCCGAACCCAGGCCGCCGTTGCAGTTCAGCCGTGTGCCGTCTTCGGCAGCGGAACGCATTTCGCAAACCGAGCCGTCGGCCTGCGGATAAACCGTGCGCTCCACGGAATAGACGCACGCCACATTCATTGCGGATTGACCGGCGGGAAAACCGTGTTCCGTCCGCAGCCGCCGCCGCACTTCGGCGAGCAGCTTGTCGTGGCTGGCCTGTGACAAATCGCCGACGCGCACGGAAGTCAGTTCGCGCCGTCCACCCGCGCCGCCGGAGGTGATGACGGGAATTTTTTTATCGTGGCACTGCACGAGCAATAACACTTTGTTCGTCACGTCATCAATCGCGTCAAAAACAAAATCGTATTTCGGCGCGAGCAATTGTTCAGCGGTCTGCGCGTTGAAAAATTTCTGTTCGGCGACAATGTTGCATTCAGGATTGATGGCGCGGATGCGTTCGGCCATCGCTTCGACTTTCGCGTGACCGACGGTTGCGGTGAGCGCGTGAAGTTGGCGGTTGATGTTGGTCACGCAGACTTCATCCAAGTCCACGAGCGTGATCGCGCCGATGCCGGAGCGGGCGAGCGCTTCCGCCGCCCAAGTGCCTACGCCGCCGATGCCAATGACGCAGACGTGTGCGGTGCGCAATTTTTTTAAACCGTCTTTGCCGTAAAGCCGGGCGATGCCACCAAAGCGGGTTTCGTAGTCGCTCATGTGCGTAAAGTGTGCCAGAAACCCATCAAAATTGGAAATTTAGACGATTCCAAACCTTGAAAAATATTCGGGTCACCCACAGATTGCGGCATGGCTCTGGACCGCAACCATCGTTACACCGGCGAAGTCGCTTACATCTACGCGTTTGACGTGGCGTATGACACCGCGCGTAAACCTATCCGGGAATTACTTGGCCAGCCCGTCGCGCAGTTCGCTGTGGACGTCTCCAAGCGCAGCCCGCGTCAATTATTTTTTTATAAGCCACAGATGGTGCGCCTGCCGCCGATGGAACGCATCGGGCCGCTCGGACCCGTGCGCGTGGAGCGGGTAATCAAACTTTTGCCGGTGGGCGCGATCAGCATTTCCGTGCGCGTTCCCTTCGCGGTGAACCACGTGGAAGAACTGGTGGCGTTCCATGACTTGCAATTCAGCAACGGCTCGTTGCACGAGGAAGTCCGGCGGCTCGCGCAGGAAGTGATTGCAGAGTTGGGCGGGCATTTGATCCGGCCACATCCCCAACTCGCGGAGGAGGAAGCTTACACCGTGTTTTGCCTCGCTTCGCCGGTGCTCAACGCCGCGAATGAGCCGATGAATGCCGAGCAATGGTTTCACGCGCACCGCCGGCAGGTCGCCGCGTTGCTCACGCAGGAGGAGGAGCCGGAGCGCCTGTCCAAACAGGAGGCCGAGGAATCCACGGCGCGCTATCTGAGCTACTACGAAGACGACATCGCTGTGGTGGACTGGGACGCCGCGTTGCTTGTGGATGCGCCACAGGATTTGGACGAGACGCTCTACATCATGGAACTCGCCAATCTGCAACTTGCCGAACTGGAAGCCTACGACCGCCTGCTCGACGAGGCGCTGGATCGTTCCTACCGTGATTTGGGCGAACGTCCGCTGCGGTCACGGGCGGCGACGCTGCACGAGCTGCGGGAGATCCGGATCGACATGGCGCGCTTCAACGATGAGCTGTCCAACACCACGAAATTTTTTGGTGACTGGCATCTCGCTCGGCTTTACGAAAAAATCGCCGGCCGTTTTCACTTGGCCGAATGGCATCGCAGTGTGGACGGGAAATTAAAAACCCTTGATGAGCTTTACCAGATCTTGAAGCACGACCAGAACACGCGCATGATGCTTTGGCTGGAAGTAGGTATCGTGTTGCTCTTCGTGATTGATTTGGTCGTGCTGGTGGTGGGTTTGAAGAAGTGATCAGGCCAACAATTCTTTAATCTTTCCCACGTTAGAGGTAGGCAGCTCGCAGGCGTTCCCTTTGCAGACAAAAGCCATCGCTTTCTCCTTAGTCGTCAAAGTTTTCGCGAATGGTTCCACCGCGCCGATGTTGCCTAGAACAATTTTGTTCGGCTGATACACCGAGTGCGCGGTGCGGAGCAGTTTTTGAAATTCGGCGGAATCATTTTTGCCGGCGATGACGACGCGGCGTGGTTCGTCCAACCAGAAATCCACCGCGTGCAGCATGAAGGCGAGCGCGGCGGGCTGGTTTTGCAGGCGGTGGGCGAAGAGTTGCAACGTGGCCTCGGCGGATTGACGGAAATCTTCGCGGCCCGTGATGGCGGCCAGCTTGAGCAATGCGAGCGTGGCCACGGAATTGCCACTCGGCTCCGCGCCGTCGTAATCGTCCTTCACGCGCAGGATCAAATCGTTGGTGCCAGCGGGGCTTTGCCAGAAACCGCCGTTCGCCGGGTCGTAAAATTTGGCGAGCATCGCGGTG
>CAIKKJ010000191.1 GCA_903827955.1 uncultured Verrucomicrobia subdivision 3 bacterium | reverse complement strand
GGCCCAGTTATCGGTGGCGGTGTATTCAACCTTAAGGCAGGTTTTGCCGCCGTGCGGATTGGTGGTGCACCCATCGTCCAGCTTGGTGGCCTTGGCGTTGCCCATCCAGCCGGAGGGGATGTAGTGGTTGTTGGCGCTGCCTTTTTCGTCAAAGACGGTGAACGGCAGTTTGACGGCTTTGGCTGCGGATGTGTCTTCAGCCCGGATCGGTTGGACGCTAGCGCAAAGTCCGGCGAGCACGCACCAGGCGACCAGATTGCGGGTTAATTGATGTTTGGTTTTCATAAAATTTTTCGGGTTGTCCGCACTATCCTCTTTAATCCACGGCTGGACAGGAGCAACCGGTGTGACGCTTGTCTCAAAGCCGACAGCACGGTTTGAGAAAATTTTCCCCTGCTTGTATTTCAAATGGTTCCGTATCCCAACGGCACGGTCGGCGGCGGCAAGTTATTGCATCAGCGACGTGCTTCGGGTCGTCAACCAAGACAAGTCATCTGAGCCGGGGTCCCGGGGCACGTTGTTGGCGGTGGCTTTTAATATGTTGGCATCCCGCCATTTTTTGATTTCCGTGTGACCGTCGGCAAAAGAAAGTCCGCCGGCATTGTTGTGGTAGCTGGCCGGACAATCATACCATAGGTTTGGTTTGTTGGGGTCGGCCACAAACCAACCGTCGTTGATTGTGTTAGGGTTTTCATCAATGAAAACCCAGCACTGCGAGGGGCTGGGGTTGTTGATATCGCCCTGCTTCCGAAAGTCGCGCAACCGGGTGGCACCGCTATAGCCGATGATGTCATTCCAACTCGTGATCGAATTCATCCAGACGCTCATGGACATACTACGAATGGTATCTGCTCCATTAAATTGTTTGCGATCCGCCGGGCATTTGTAGACTTTCAAGCTGTTGACCAAGGGATAAAGCAGTCCGTTTTGAATGAGTGCAGTGTTGGTGGCCGAGTTGCCCACCGCCGCATCCACCCGTCCGAGCACCCAACCGGCATTGGCACCGCCTGACAAAAATGAGGCACTGATGGGAACCGTGGCTCCTCCCGGTTCTTGTCCGTTACGAACAATTTTGTCCCCATTATCACCTGAATACATGATCCAGCCTAACTGGAGTTGCTTGAGATTACTCATGCAACTGATGCCGAGCGCCTTGGCTTTAGCTTTGGACAAGGCCGGCAGCAACATGGCCGCGAGAATGGCAATGATGGCAATGACCACCAGCAATTCGATAAGGGTAAACGCCCTGCGGGCATGGTGCTTGATCCTCAATCCAGATTTCATAGTTTTCGCGTAAGTTTATTTTTTAATGTCCACCGGCGCGGACGGCTATCCCAAAGCCGCACCGCGCCGGTGGAATCCCAAATCCACCCCAATTCAACTCACGGATACGTCAGCCGGTAAAACACGGTCGGCTTGGTTTTGTCCGCCGTGATGTTCGTGCTCGAAAGGGTTCCGTCTGTGATGTAGGTCCAATTCGTGCGCAGACCGACAGACAGGCTGTTCGTCTGCATCTGGAGACGCCAGCCTTGATTGGGCGGCCATGACAGGTGGAGCACACCGCCGCTCACACTGTTGGTCAGATACGCCGGGCCACTCGGACCAAAGGTGCCCACCGTCAGAGTGCCGGTGCTGCCAAGGTAAGTTGTGTCACCAGAGTAAATGGCGGTGACCGTGTAAGGCGGGTTGATGCTCGTCCCGGTGCTGGCGGCCAAGCCACCGGTCACCGTGTTGACGCTTAATTGGATGCTATTCGTCTTGAAGTTCACCGTTCCAATCGCGTCGCCCGCCGTGATGCCGTTGGTCTTGACGGTGGCGGTAAAACTCATTGACGTTTGAACCGTCGGATTCAAGATGTTCGGCCCGCCCGTAAATGTGGTGGCGGCAAGAGATACGTCGTCAATGAGCACCTCTCCATATCCGCCCGGCACCGCGCCGGTGACACCAAGAATTTGAATCAACGCAGTGGTAGCTCCATCAGGTGCAATGAGACCATTTTGGGTGATTTGCGCCCAAGTGCCGCTTCCGCCACTGAAGGTCGTCGGACCACTCTGACTCAAAAAGACCGAGTTGGACAACCATTGGACGCTGTATTGCTGAACATAGCTAGGGCCGCTGCTGATTTGCTTGGCCCAGAACGAGAAGTTGTAGCTGACGCCGGGAGTAACGGGATTTCCTTGGTTAACGGTGTTTTGCTGCAATTCCGAACCGTTCGCAGCGGCAGTTGCATTTGTCACCGCTAAATCCATGCAGTTCGTGCCGGTATGGCCGTCCGTGTTGATCCAAACCGGCGGCTGGCTCTGCACGCTGTTCCAGTTCTGTGCCGTATCGGGCGTCAGACCCGTGTCAAAATCAAATCCGCCGTTGGCGACCACTTCGGTAGTTACCGGATAGTATTCCAAGATTTGATAGAATGCGGCGTTGGCAGGATCAGTAATCAGGGTGGTTGTCGTGCCGACGATCGGGCTGCCCACGTTACTCCAAGTGCTGTTGTCGGGCGAGCTTTGCGGCTGATAAATGTTGGTGCTATAAGCTGACCAGCTCACCGTAGTGGTCTGATTGGTTGAAACTGCCACCATGGTCACTACCGTGGCAGAAGGGGCACCGACCACGCTGCCGTAGGTGCTTCCAGTGCGGATTTCGTCAAATTGGTCGGCAAAACCGCCACCTTGAATGTTGAAACCAACTCCGGTAATCGTGCCCACATCATAGGCGCTCCAAGTGATATTGGCAGCTCCCGCCGGCGCGTTCGTGCCAGCCACTGGGTCAAGCCAGAGGCTGACGGTATCGTTGTTACCCGAGGTGTTGAAATCAATTTTCACCACGACAAGATGCGTCTGATTATAGTTGAAACCGCCCGTGATTTGCTGGCCCGAGAACGTGGTAATCCCGGTGGCACCAGCCCCGGCGGTAGCAATCGAACCTAAACCAAGGCTGCCGGCAGTCGCGCTAAAAGGAGCCGTGAGGCCAACGATGAGGCTGGTGGCACCGCTGCCAAAAAGGACGACCCCATTCAGGTTACCACCGTTGTTGCCAAGCTGATTGAACAGGAAGCTGACATACTTGGTTCCGGTGGAGAGCGGACTGGTCAAAGACACCTGATCGCGGCTACCGGTTGTCGAAATGGCTTTATTAGCAACCGAAAGACCGGCGTAGGTTAAACCGCTGACAATAGTTCCATTTCCGACAGTCCAGTTGCCCGTAAGTCCGGTGCCCGTGTTGGCAGTGCCGGTGGCAAAACTTCCAAGACTATAATTGAACGACTCGTAAGCGTTCACGAAAGCGACAGGCGAGGCACTCACTTCTGAAGAATTGGCGCTTTCGCCAGCGGTGTTGGTGGCGGAAACTACATAGAAATAAGTTGTGCCGTTGGCCACGGTTAAATCGGTGTAGCCGGTCGTGCCCACGTTGGCGATGGTGACTTCCGCGCCGCTGGTGGTCGAGCGCTTCACCTTGTAACCGGAAGCAGCGATGCTGGCACTCCAGTTCAAAACAACTTGACCGTCACTCACACTTGCGGCCAAACCAGTGGGCGCGCTCGGCGCGGCCAAGGTGGGCGCGGCAGACACTTCCGAGCTGTTAGCGCTTTCGCCACCGGCATTCACCGCCGAAACCACATAGTAGTAGGTCGTTCCACCGGTCACTGAATCAGTAAAATTTGTTCCCGTCACCGCGCCAGCACCGGAAACTGTCACATAGCCCGAACCACTGACGGTAGAGCGTTTCACATTATAACTGACGGGGCTGCCAGCAGCGGCATTCCAAGTCAAGCTGACGGAGTTGCCGCCAGCCGTGGCACCCAATCCAGTCGGAGCTGACGGCGCGGCGACGATATAGTCAACCGCTTCGGACCAAGTGGTGCCAATGCGCAGCTCATCAAATACAAAGTTACCGCCAGCGCCAGCGGGATTCACGATCGAACACGCGCTGATGGTGAATTGAGGCATGGTAAAAGTTCCGTCGGGCGTTGATTCGGTGCTGGTATTGGCCGTGGGATTCACCCAGATGCTGCCCGTCCAGCCAGAACCGGTGCCGACGAGTTTCACCACGATGAAATAGGTGCTGCCATAGGTGATGTTGGCGGTGGAAGATTCCCATTTATTGGGGCCAGCATCGTTGTAACCAACCTGTTGGTTGACACCCAGCTTGCCGGTCGTGCCGGTGACCGGCGTCGTGACGCCAACAAACATACCATTACCGCCTGTGTTCATTTCCAAGCCAACTTTGTTGCCGCCAGGATTGCCGCTCATGTTGAAGAGATAGCTGAGATAAATCGTTCCGCTGGAGGGTGGGCTGGACAAATTTTCGCCAGAGTAAGCGGCGGTTTGTTTCAAGGCATTGAAGGTCGTTCCCAAGCCAGTATACGTCAAACCCGCAACCGTGGTGAGGCCGCCGCCATCATATCCGCCGCTGAACCCGCCGCCCGTCGTCTGGGTGGGCGTGCCCGTAGCGGCCGTGGGCGCCGAGCCCAAAGTGTAATTATACGGCTCGTGAGCGATTAGCGAGGCAAAGGCATTTGACGCCACCAACACGAATAGTGTCAGAAGGATGAGTAATTTGTTTATTGGCTTTTGCGGCGCAGTTTGATTTTGGCCGGATATTATTGTTTTGGTTGTATTCATTACAATTTCGTGTTCAGGTTTGTAGTTGCTATACGGGTGACAATGCAACCATACACCCAAAACCTCAATTGCCTAGCTAGCCGAGCGGCTAGTTTTTCAACCCATCGCCAAGTGACGCAATATTCACGGCTACGGCGCCACCAGCACACGGTAGAAATGGCGCTGAACTTGATCCAAAATGACCGTGTGTGTATTCAGCGGTGGCGTTGCTGGGACGTAGTTCGTTACCCATTCGGTAAACCCGGCCAATAGGTTCGTCGAGGTCTGGAGGGCATACTTTTTGCCCGCCACACTCGACCACTGGATTACGAAGTTAGTTCCGCCCTGCCTCCGGAAATCAGTCACCTGAAACTTCGAGCCGGCGTTCGTCGGGTTGGTTCCCGCCAGATACTCTTGCCAATTGTTCATGCCGTCATGATCCCAGTCATCCAGCGCCCCGCCATTCACCGCGTTGGTCGCGCCGAAAAACTGCGTCTTCCAACCGTTCGGTATTCCATAAGCGTCCAGTGGATTGAAACTGAACCACTGGTGCAGCACCGTCCACCGCGCCCCCCGGTCGCCGCCATCGGGCGCGGCGGATACGGACTGGTCAGTGGGAGAGTAAGTGGCGTTGTAGCCGTTCCAACCGGAGGGCGAGTGATTGCACCAATCCCAACCATACTCCTCAAAAAGTTCGATGCTGTCGCTAAGCCATTTGTCCGCACCGGGCGCCCAGCGGAGCACGCCGAATTCTCCGACCAGTATGCGCTTGTCTGGGTGGGCATTTTTAAAGTTGATGGCATCCAGCATTTCATTGCGGAGCGTTTCTTTATCCCAGAATTTAAAAGGCGGTGTTCCCCACATGGAATTGCTTCCCGGATAAGTCGCCGTATAGCCGACGTAATTCAGAATCCCTTGGTTGCAATAGCTGTGCGGTGAATAAAAATGAAAGCTGTAAATAACCTGCGGGTCACTCAAGACCGGCATCGTGCTGAACCCGCCCGCCGCACCCTGATACTCGGATTCAACCACCAGCCAGATGTTGGAATTCACACCGCGAACCGCCGCGACCGCCGCTGGCATGACGTTCGTGAACCATGCGCCCTGCGAGAAATAGTCCGTGACCGGTTCGTTCAACAGGTCGTAGGCGACAATAGCCGGCTCATTCACATAGCGCTGCGCCATCGCCGTCCAGAAAGTCGCCAGATTGGTGCGGTAAGTTGCGAGGTTGGCGGCGCTGCCTTGAAAGACATTCGGGCTCCAGCCATACGTTTCCGCCGCACAGAGAATAATTTTGATGCCCGCCGCGCGGGCCAGTGGCAACGCGGAATCCAGAATTGCCAAATTGGTGGCGTAGGGAGCCAGCGGATTTTGCGCCGTGGGTGCATTTGTGGAATCCACGCTGAAGCCGACGCGGATGACGTTCGCATCGGTTTGCGCCAGCAGGGCGAACAAATCCGCTTTCAGATATTTGTCCGAGGTGCTGATGCCGCGCAGCTTCGGCGGCAACTCCACTGTCGCGCCGCCAACGCTGAATGCCGTCACGGTGGCAAACAGCGCGAGCGCAAGCAACTTGGCCGCGCCCCGGAAGTTCATAGCGAATTCAAAAACTTGATGACGGCGGCGCGTTGCGCGGCGGACATATTACGGAAAGATTCCTTCGCCGCCTCGGCTTCGCCACCGTGCCAGAGAATGGCTTCCTCCAAAGTGCGCGCGCGGCCATCGTGCAAATACGCCTCGCCGCCGCTGACGCCCGCCGTGAGGCCGATACTCCAGAGCGGTGCCGTGCGCCATTCGGAACCGCTGGCACTGGCTTCGCCCATGTTGTCGGCCAGGCCGGGTCCCATGTCATGCAACAGGAGATCGGTGTAAGGATGAATGGTTTGGTTGCGAAGTTCAGTCATGGGATGATATGGACTGGTCGTCAGCGTCGGGGTGTGACACTTCACACAGTTAGCGCTGGCGAAAAGTTGTTCACCTTGCAACGCCTGGGTGTCTGATAGGTTGCGGCGGGCGGCGACTCCGAGCAACGTGACGTAGCGGTTTAATTTATCAATGTCGTCGAAGTTGACTTCAGGTATGGCATTGGAGGTGCCGTCGTCGAGGACGGGAAATATCGGAGAGGTAACGCCCATGTCGGTGTTATAGGCGGCGGCGATTTGATGACTGACGCGGGTCTTGCTGCCTTTGTAGCCAAAGCGCCCGAGCCGCTGCTGGCTGGTCTGCGGATCAATCACCGTTTGAATGCGACCGGAGATGCCATCCGCGTTGGTGTCGCTTGGATCAGCCAGCGCCATGACGGTGCTTTCGCTCACCGCTTCCAGCAAACCCAGACCAACAAGCTGCGGCGCAATCCGCACGGAGAAAAATGTCGGGGTGGTGCCAGTGAATGTGTAATTCGGCTTCTGCAACGAATACGCCGTCGCATCGCCATACTGTCCGCTGGTGGTCGTATAGCTCGAGATGGTCGCGCCGCCTTCGACGGGCCCGCTGACAGACTGCGGCTGCAACACGGAACCAAGCACTGGATGCGGCGAACCGCTGGCGTTGCTCCCGACTTTGACGACCGATTGCAACATCGGCGCGCCGATGGCCGGCGGCAAGGCGCGACCGTTGTTGACGTGGCACGCCACACAACTGCGATTGATAAACTTCGGCCCAAGCTTGCCAATCTGCTCGGTATAAATCGGGTTGTCCGGTTCCGAATGCGTGCCATCACCAAAGTCGGTGTGATGCAGTCGGCGGCCGAGCATAAACGGCAGGCCGTTCGTCGGAGAAATGTTTCCGGCCGTTTGCTTGAAGCGATGCTCGGGCTCGCTGGAGTATTGATAGGGCAACGTGGTCTTGCCACCCATCCAAGCGTTCGTGGACAACGGATAGGAGTCGAGGCTCTGGTTGACGCTCCCGACGATGCCGCCGTTGAAACCCAGATCTTGTCCCTCCGCCCACGGGACGATGCCTTGCCCCACGATGTAGAGCAGCACCGTGCCGTAGTAGTTGTTGCGTCCGTGCCTTGGGTCGAGCAGGAACTGGCTAATTTCCACTTCCACGCGATCACCATTGGTCAGCGCTCGGTTACCGAACTGGGCATTGGCATTGATGGTCGCGGAATAATTAAAATCAATTTCGCCAGGCGTGGCCGATGCGTTTGTGGAAACGAGGGTCGCGATCTGATTATTGTTGTATTGAGCCACGGTGGTGATGCCGCCGAAAAAAGTGCGGAACTCAGCGGGATTCAATTGATCCTGGGTGGTGTAGTTGAAGGTGATGCTGGTCCCGCCTTTCGCCACGCGGTCAATGATCTGGATGTTCGCCATGCGCTGCTCCCAATACCAGCTTAGGTAGTGGTCGTAGATGTGAAAGTTGTCTTCGCGGGCGTGCCGGTCGCGCACTCGGTCAGCGAGATAGGTGATGCGATTCGTGGGCGTGTCCACCGTGGTCGCGGGTTCCAGCGGGGTGAAGGCGTCGAAGAGCGCGATGATTCCCGCTTGCGTATCGGTCTGGGCAGAAATGGTGGCATCCACCGCGAAGCTCTGACCGCTGGCCGTGAGCGCGACGACGGCGAGAAAATAAGTTTGGCCGGAGATCAAGCCGGAGATGATGGCGGAGGTCACGTTGCCGACGTCCGTTGAATTCGTCAGGTTCAGGCTGTTCGTGCCGTAGAAAACGCGGTAACCGATCACGCCGGGAGAAACACTGGCCGTCCACGCCAGACCGATCGCATTGGTGGAACCTGATGGAATAGCTTGCAAACCGGTCGGTGCCTGCACCACGACGATGTCCGCCGGCAGCGCCAGACCATAGAAGCGTTTCGATTCACCGAGACTCACGGGCAGGCTATTCGTGGAGCGCCCGTCGCTGCCGAACGTGTTAGTCGCCACGGGAGTCCAGCTGGAACCGGGCGCAACGTTCGTGGACGTGAGCAGCACGCTGGTCGTATTCGTCCCGCCGAGCCAGATGAAGCTCAAGTTCGCGCCCGACTTCACCACGCTACCAGGAACAATGCTGGGCCGCACCGGCGGTGGTGGCGGTGGCAGCAGATAGTTGAAGCCATTCAGATTGGTGGCCGCGAGCGCATTGGTATTTAACACCACCACGTTCACCGCGCCCGCTCCACCGCTGGGGGTAGTCGCGGAAAGGTTGGTCGAATTGTTCAATGAAATTCCCGTTCCGAAGCTCGCGCCAAACTTCACCGTGACTCCCGTTAGAAAATTGGAGCCAGTAATCGTCACCACCGTGCCGCCATTGGTCAGCCCCGTTCCCGGCGTAACGCCCGTGATGACTGGCGTGAGCGGCGCTGGTCCGCTGCTGCCGCCGGACACATCGGCATAAGTGTCGCCCACGCGAATCTCATCCGCCTTGATGGCAAATCCGCCGCCCGAGTTTTGAAACCCTATCCCAGTGATGGTTCCCACATCAAACGAACTAACAGCGTAAGTCGACGCCACAACGGGCGTGGCTGAGTTCGCCGTGGGGTTCAGATAAACCGTGACCGTGTCGTTCGTGCCCGCGGTGTTGAAATCAATTTTAATCGCGACCAAATAAGGCGTCGTGCCATAGGTGCCGAGAAAGGAACTTGCCAAGGAAGTTGCGCCTTGCGTGGCGGTGCCAACAGTATTGATGGAACCCAGACCTAAGCCGCCTTGCGTGCCGGAGAACGGTGCCAAGCCATAGCCAAAAAACAAACCCGTGCCGCCATTGGGAAAATAGATGCCGCAAATATTTCCACCGTTATTGCCAGTGAGGTTGAATAGAAAACTGATCCACTTCGTTCCGCTGGCCAGTGGCGCGGCAAAATTTTCGGACTGCCGCCCGCTTGTTGAATTGAAAGAATTATTAGCCGACGGCAGGGCGGTGTAGGTCAGGCCGGTAGTAATTGAGGGAGTGGTTCCGCCCGTCCAATTACCAGTGAACCCGCTGGCGGTGCTGGCCGTGCCATTGGGAATCGAGGTGGTGTAATTAAACGGCTCGTAAGCGTTGAGCGCCGCATGCGCCAGTCCGGTAATGGCGACGACCAGCATCCCGGCAATCAATTTTTTCATGCGATTATTTATTTAGGCTCATCGTTTCAATCGCCTGATTTTTAACCTTGGGACTCAACGCCGAACCAAAAACTGGCGTGGCGATTAAGTAACCGGCGGTGGTGGCGCAGGGGGCAAATGGAATCTTATCCCAAACCCGTCAAACACCTAGCTAGCTAAACGGCTAGGTTTTACGTGCCTTGCCCCTGCTTGAATTTCAGCGCCGCCTCCGTCCTTGAATGGACGTGCAACTTTTCGTAGATGTGCTGGAGATGCCATTTCACCGCCGCCACCGTGACGCCCAACCGCTCAGCGATCGCCTTGTTGCCGTGACCGTGCATGACCAACTCCAAAACCTCGCGCTCGCGGTCGGAAAGATTTTCCATTTGTTCCGCCACCGTGGCCTGACCGCGAAACTGGCCAATGACTTTGCGCGCGATTTCCGGAGTCATCGGCACACCACCTTCCATCGCCTCTTTAATCGCGGCAATGACTTTTTCCGGCTGCGCCCGCTTGAGCAGATAGCCGCACGCGCCCGCCCGCAGGGCCTGAAAAATGCGCTCCGAATCCTCATACACCGTGACGATGACGATGTGAACCTTCGGCATCTGCTCCTTGATTTTGGCCGTGCATTCCACGCCGGTGGAATCCGGCAACTGAATGTCCATCAAGATCACGTCCGGGTTGGCCTTGGGAATTTTTTTCAACGCCTCCGCCACCGTGCCGCAGGTGCACACGCACTGAAAACCCGTCGTGCGGTTGAGCAGGGTTTCGAACCCCTCGCGCACGGTTTTGTTATCCTCAACGATGGCAACCTTAATCATAAGCTTTCGTCGGGCAGCGGTGCGCGAAAGCGAACCGTCGTTCCCAGCTTCGGGTCGCTGGTGACTTCGCACATGCCTCCCAGACCTCGCATTCGCTCGTTCATGTTCGCAATCCCGTCATCGCCCGCCTGCCGTTTTTGCGGATCAAAACCATGGCCATTGTCCGCCACCTCCACAATCAGGCTGGCCTCGTGCACGGAAATCCGCAGCCAGACCTGCGTGGCCGCCGCATGGCGGAGGACATTATTGAGCGCCTCTTTGAAGGCAAAAAAAAGTTCCTGCCGAAATTTCGGGTTCAGCGGATGCTCCGGCAAATCCTCGGCGATATCCAAACCACAGGTGATGGCGGCCATGTCGAGCAACCGTTGCGCGTAGGCGCCAAAATAACTCGCCAGCGAGGCGATGGTGTCGTTGCGGGGATTCACCGCCCAGACGATTTCATCGAGCGAAGTTACCATTTGGCCCGCCGTCCCGGTCAGTTCCGTTAGGTAGCGCTCTTTTTCGTCAGGTGACGTGGTCTGACTTTTGGCCAGGGTGGCCAGCATATTAACCTCGGTCAAACGGGAACCCAGGTCGTCGTGCAAGTCGTGGGCCACGCGAGCACGTTCCTGTTCAATTTCGCGCCGGCGTTCGGCGAGCTGGCGTTGCTGAATTTGGACTTCCAACTCACGCGTCCGTTCTGCCACCTGCCGCCGCAACACCCCAATCCACCCAAAGGCGGCCAGGGTAGCGAAGGCGAACGCCCCGGCAATCCACAACACTTTCTCCAAGGTCCACCAAGACGGCGCCTCCAGCAGAACCACATCCTCTGGTGAACGGAGCAGGACGCTGAATGATTTTGCCCGCCAGTTTTCACCCGCCTCCCACTTGCCGGGTTCAATCCGGCACACGCCTGTCACTGCCACGCGACTGCCGTTGGCCAGCCGGATAAAATTATCGCGTCCATCGGCCTGTTTGAGACTGGCCTGAAAAATAAAATTACTGGCCTGTAAAATGAGGAATTGTTCATTCGCATGCTGAGTGCGGTCAATTAAACGACCGGTAACTTGAATCAACTGGCAATCGTGATCGCCTTTCAATGCTCCGTCGGCGGTCAGCGGTAGTGCGGCCAAAGTCGGCCCCTTGGAAATTTTCCGGTACACCGCATCTTGCAGCAACGGCGTATAGTCGCCCTGGCCGACGAATCCCAGCGCCTCCACCCGATCCCCTAGAGCCAGCGGAATATGTTCCTTCGTCTGAATCTCCACCCCGTGGTTGCTATCCTGAAGAAATAAGGCCGTGCCGGGATCAAAATAAATCACCGTGCCGGCCAGTTTCACGCGGTGGCCATAGCTTTTCTGCGGGGTAAATTGCAACAAACTGCTGATCGGATGCGCATAGGTTTCGTAGGGATTCTCAGCCGCTGGGGCTTCAATTTTTATATCATCCGGACGCGGCACCATGAGCCGGATGGCAAAGAGCTGGCGCTGATGATTAAACTGCGTAGAACAAACGCCACGCACGCGCACGGTGCTATCAAGCAGTTCCTTAGCCTCCGCCACCGGAAGGCTTTTCGCATAAACCAGCAGTCGACCGCCCCCGGTGACAATTTCAATGTCAAAATACGGCGTCTTTTCCAAGGGCCGAACCGACCGGACAATGCCAGTGATTTCCACGAACTGGCTGTCTTCAATGCCAGTGGCGAGTTGTTCGTAATTCACCGGCTTGGGCGGAGGCAGCGGCGCCTCACCCAATACCTGCACATCGTTGACCAAAACCACCGGTGCATATTCGCCGGGACTGGTGGCCCCCACTATTTCCACCAACTGCCCGGGAAAGAGCGTGCGCGTGTTTGTGGACGCCTGAAGATAGATGCCCGCCGTGTCGTCCTGAATGAATCGAGAATACAGCTGCTCATCAAAAAAAGTCACCACACCGCGCAGACGCACCGGTATTTTTTTTGGTGCCTGCTCCGTTTTCAGCGCCCGCACCGCCTCGGCAGTGCGCAATTCCTCTGCCCGCCCCAAGCTCATCAGCATTGCAAGGGACAATAAGAAAACGAGCATCCCTACCGTCCGCAGACCGAAACGGCTCTGAAATCTGGTGCCGGTGAGGCTGCTGGAATTCTTGCTCATTAAAACCTTCAAGTGGCAAAGATTATCTGACACATGTTGCGGCAATGACTTGTTGTAATCCCGCGCCGTCGGAAGTGTCAATGACCATCTGATGCAACCCTGCCGATAAATGATGTGGCCTTACCTGTTTTAATCCCTTCAGGATTTTCCGACCGAACGTCCGCCAAGCCGCGAGCCAAAATGCTGGCTTTGATGAATTGTTTGCATCATTTTCACAGAATTCGCCCTTCTCTTTTGCCGCCGCCGACTTAGAATCATTCCTTAACATTGCTTAAAATTTATGGCCGCTGATACCTCCGTCGTCCAAGCCGTGCAAGCCCCGCCGCTCGCGCCGCTCCAACTCAAATCTAAACTCGCGTCCACGCCCACGGCCGCACCGAAATATTCCGCCAAGGTAAAAAATGCTGCCGGCACGGAAATCACGCTCGCCGATCCGCGCGCGACGCGGGCGCTCGTGGCGTTGATGGATGTCCATGCCGTCGTCGGTGGCGCGGCGTGCCACTGGGGTGGCCCGGCTGCGTTCGCGGAAATGAACGCGGCGATTCACGGCATCATGTTCGCCACGCAAGGACGCGAGTGGCATGAGGCGTTCAACTACATCAACGACGCCGGCCACGCGGAGAATGGCGTTTATGCGTTGCGCGCGCTTTATGGTTTCGACGGCATGACGTTCGACACGCTCAAAGGTTTCCGCAGCATCTCCAGCAAGCTCACCGGCCATGGCGAATCGCACATCAATCCCGCAGGCGTCTTGATGAGCAACGGCCCGCTCGGCTCGTCGCTGCCGCAGGCGCAAGGCCTGGCCATCGGCGACAAGGTAGCGAAGCGGGACCGCGTGACGATCTGCGTCGTCAGCGACGGCGCGAGCATGGAAGGCGAAGCCAAAGAAGCGTTCGCCGCGATTCCCGGCCTCGCTGCGAAAGATCGCGTGAATCCGTTCGTGCTGCTAATTTCCGACAACGACACGAAACTTTCCGGTCGCATCACGAAAGATTCGTTCTCGATGCAACCGTCGTTCGCCGCGATGCCTGCGCTCGGCTGGAATGTCATCAATGTTCCCAATGGAAATAATTTGCAGGAAGTTTATCTCGCGGTGGAAAAAGCCATCGCTGCGGCCAAGGCGAATCCGAAGCAACCCGTCGCCGTGATTTGCAAAACAGTTAAAGGCTACGGCATCAAGGCCACCGAGGAAAACTCTGCCGGCGGCCACGGCTTCCCGCTCGCGAACGGCGAGAAAATTTGCGACTGGATGACGGAACTTTTCAAAGGCGACACTGTGCCGGCTGATTTGATGACGTGGGCACAAACTCTGCGCGGCAATTGGGAAAAATCCGAAGCCGCGAAAAAAGCCAAGGCCGATGCAGCAGCCGCGTCTGGCGTTGCTGCTCCAGCGAAACCGAAGACGGACAAAGTTCAAGCCGGCCTCGCGAAAGCCGCCGTGCGCGCGGCGACCGAAGGTTTGCCAGTTTATTCCGTGTCCGCCGATGTGCAAGGCTCGACGGGCATCAGCTTTTTCCAGAAAAGTTTTCCCGACCGCTTCATCGAAGTCGGCATCGCGGAATCGAACATGATCAGCGTCGCCGCTGGTTTGTCGAAATCCGGTTTCATTCCCATCGTGGACACGTTCGGACAATTCGGCGTGACGAAAGGAAATCTTCCGCTCACGATGGCCGCGCTCTCGCAAGCGCCGGTCATCGCGATGTTTTCGCACATCGGTTTTCAAGACGCGGCGGACGGCGCGAGCCATCAGGCCACCACGTATTTTGCCGCACTCTCGGCGATTCCGCACACGGTTGTCATCGCGCCGAGCTGCTTCGACGAGGCGGAATCACTGATGTATCAAGCCATCCAGCAATTCGCCTCCGACCGCGCGGCGGGCAAAGACGGCAACAGCTACATCTTTTTTGTCGGCCGCGAAAATTATCCGCTGACGTGGATCGAAGGCGCAAAATATCCGTGGGGCAAGGCGCAGGTTCTTTCCACCGGCAGCGACGTGGTGCTCATCGGCTGCGGTGTGCTGGTGAACAAAGCCATTGAAGCCGGAAAACTGCTCGCGGCGAAAGGTGTGAAAGCGACCGTCATCAGCAATCCGTTCGTGAACCGCGTGGACATCGAGAGCATCGGCGCGGCGGTGAAAGCGTGCGGCGGAAAAGTTGTCACCATCGAAGACCACCAGATCATCGGCGGCATGGGCGCGCAAGTGTCGCACGCGCTTTCAAATTCCGGTATCGCGCACACCATCAAGACGCTGGGGATAGACGATGAGTTCGGCCAGTCGGCTTACATGGCCGAAGAACTTTATGTGAAGCACGGGCTGACTGCGCCGAAGCTGGCGGAAGCGGCGCTGGCGCTGCTCGGAAAATAACCTGCAGCGACGGTCTATGACCGGCTCAATCTTTAACGGCGCTCACAGAGCGCCGCTACCGCCAAGCTCGCCGCCGCACTGACTAGCGCCCAGCAGCTTCAGACGGAAAATAATCAATTGGCCGACCGGCTCGCCACCGCCCGCACCGCGCTCAACTTGCAACAGGATCATTTGCAGCAGCTCCAGACTGAAAAACAAAGGCTCGCCCTCGCCGGCGCGGCGGTCATCAACCAAAACGCCTGCATCAACAATCTTCGGCAGATTGACGCGGCCAAACAACAGTGGGCGCTCGAAAAAAACAAGAACGATGCCGCTGTGCCGACCGCGCGCGACCTATTGCCGTATCTGAAGGACGGAGTTTTTCCTGTTTGTCCCGAAGGTGGAACCTATTCCCTCAATGCCGTCGGCGAGCTGCCCAGTTGCAATGTCGCCGGTGACGTTCTGCCGCAGTGATCGGCTTTTATCCGCGCAACCGGGCGGTGAAATTATTCTTCTTCCGCTTCTGAAACGGTGAGTCCTTGAACAAAATTCTCGAATGAAACGGCGGCGAGTTTCTTTTTTAGCAGATTGGACAAGTCTTCCGGCTTGGTGGTTAAAATATCTGATTTGTATTTGAATTCACTGAACAGCCATTGCGCGAGTTCAATCGGCCAATAGCTCATGCTCATTTGAATGAGTTTCGCTCCGGCTCGTTTGGCTTGATCTTCCAGCGCTGAACTTGCACCGACGCGATCCACGATGATGCAAGTAGCGGAGTGAAACTTATGTTCGCCAATTTCAAAGTTGCGCTCGAATCGTGAAACCTTGTCTTTCGTAATTTCTGGATTTCCTTTGCCAATGAATCCCAAATCAAAACGAACTGCCTGTCCGTCAGCTACCAAGAGTGTGGCATCGGCTTCGCGCTCACCAATTTTGCTTGAGAGCCAAAATACTTTTGAAGGTTTTCTAAATCAGGATTGAACAGACATCAATCCGGCCAAAGTCTTTGAATTCTCGACGGGATTACATTCTTCACCAAGCTGAAAAGAATCATCGTGAAATTCGTCAACTTTCCACAGCCAATGCTCCCGCCCATCAACAACACATTTCACGGGACTTAAATATGCTCCAGTCGTGAAAATCTGTGCAGGAACTGCCGGACGCGCAGCAATCAATGTTCGACTATTCATTTGTTTTCCTTTTTTTGGGCTTGGACAACTGTTCTTCAAGCAAAAATGAATCTTTCAAAAAAGTGAATCGCTTAACAGAATCGAAAAAATCCTCAAGCTCTTGGTAGCTTTTGAAAATGTATTCCTCTTTGACTTGATAGAACGGGTCTTTTTTTAGTTCTGTCTCGAATTTGGTTTTAGCTTTGTCTGCCGCGATTATGAACATCTTGATCCGCAGCTTTCGGATTTGATAAAGCCTCAAAAGCCCTTTGGTTACATCGGTTGAATGCTCAACTTCATAACAATGTGTTGGTAAACCATCCGCATCGAACCAAATCACATCAATGTTTTTCACGGTGGCCAATTGCCGTGCGGGGACATAATCGGTCGGAATTTCTTGTTCCGAACATAAATCACCCAATTTTCCATACCGACTTTTCTTCGACTTGTCTGGTGTGAAAGTTCGGTAGCCAAGATATGAGCCGATCAACAAAAGCTTGGCCTCGATGTCGCTGTGCGTTGCCTCTTCGTCATCTTCCAGCTTCGGCATTTTTGCCGATGGAAGCATATCTATGTTTATTATTTTGGAGACATCAGAACCAAATGCCGGGCCGCGTCCCTGAATCGGCAATACGATCTCGCTAACTTTTTTCAGTTCAACTTCTGGAATTTGAAAGAGGCGAACACCATCTTCTTCGACAACCGTATGAAACTGATAGCCCCCAACACTGGTTCGCGGGAGTTTCTTTTTGTTGGCAATGAATGTTTCCGCAGAAGAGACGCATAGGTTTATTCGCGTCGTATATTTTTTGGCGATGACGAGCAGTGTTTTAGCGGCATTCCGTTCAATCTGTGACATCAAGGCCGCAGGCACGCCATGCCAATCGCCAGTTCCACCGAAAACACAATAAAACTTTCCGCTCGCATCTGAAAAAAGTTTTCGAGAGACGGGAAATGGTTCGAGCTTGGTTTTTTGAATCCTCTCAAGCTCTTTTACAACAAGCTGCCGGTCTTGATTTGTGAATTTTTGCAGCATCGGTTTTGGCATTGCCCGATTCTAATTCAAAGCAAAAGAAGACCGCCAGAGGTTTGTTGCTTCATATTCGCCCGTGATTTTTGAATCCTTCACAGCTTGCTGGTCAGGGTGGTTGCGAATGTTCCAGTCAATCAGTTTGTCCGTGTGCTTGCGATAAACCAAAATGTATTCCGTCACCGGCACGGCCTTGTATTGCAGCGGTTGGCGGTCGGCGGCAAATCGGCGTCCGCGTCCCGTCGCCCAACCCGCACCCGACGGCTTTACCCAATGGATGTCGTCAATGAAATCAAAACCCTCCTCGGCAAAAATTCGGTGCAAGTCAAACGGCACGGCAATGCGTTGAGACGCTTCGTTGCGACTGGCTCGCCGAATCAAAACAGGTGAAACATTCATCGCAAAGAATCTACCTTCGCTCAAAACGCGGTGGCAGTTGTGAATGATGCGCCGCATTTTCAGCAGATAGCTTTCGTAAGAAAGATAATCTTCGTATTCAGGGCGAGCGTTGTAATACGGCGGGGAAGTAAAAATTAAATCCACTGATTGCGACGGCATATCCAGCAACGCCTGCTCGCAGTCGCCGAGAATCACGGTGTTCCGAACAAACGAAGCCTGCATTTGAGTGGGATGGCCGTTTGATTTCATCTCCGGCTTTTCCGTCTCGTTCCGACCAAGCAAACGTGCTTCCAAAACTTCCGGTGCGGTGGTCTCGCTTGCTGAAATCAAGGAAGTATAGGCATCAATCACCACTTCACCGATTCGGTCTTTTGTTCCCGCCTTCACCAGCGGGACGCGCCAGATGTGGTAACGGTCGTCCACTTCGGGCAATCCAAAGCTAACGGCATTTTCCAAGTTGAAGGTTTTCAACCAACCCGTAGAAATGCTTTTTGCGGTGCTGACAAACTCAACGGCATACTTGCGATTTGCGGCAACGGTAGAAGCGCGTTGTTTGCGGGGCGTCTCAACAATGTAGGGTGTCGTGTCCTCGTGCAGTTGGTTCGTTGCAAGCGTGGTTTTTTTGTTTGGAGCACGTTTCCAATCCCTTACAACTTTTACCGACTTGGATTTTTTGGCAGGCATTTTTTGGATTGTAACGGCAAGCAACATTCATCGCCAAGGCTATGCGGATTGTTAATCATTTTCCGTCTTGGCTTTGAACGCGCGTCGGCTAACCTCTGCGTTCTAAATTTTTATGATTGAAACTGACATCGAACTGTTGAAGGGCATCGCCAACACACTGCGCATCCACTCCATCGAAGCCACCACGGCGGCGGGTAGCGGTCACCCGACTTCCTGCCTCTCGGCGGCGGATGTCACGGCCGCGCTGTTCTTCGGTCACATGAAGTATGACGCGAAGAATCCGCACTACTACAACAACGACCGTTTCATTCTCTCCAAAGGCCACGCCGCGCCGCTGCTCTACGCCGCGTGGGCGGAAAATGGATTCGTTCCCGTCGCGGAACTTTTGAAGTTGCGCCAGTTCGGCAACGACCTCGAAGGTCATCCGACTCCGCGCCTCGCGTTCGCCGATGTGGCGACCGGTTCACTTGGCCAGGGTCTCGGCGTCGGCGTGGGCATGGCGCTCGCCGCGCGGCAGGACAATCTCGATTACAACACCTACGTTTTGCTCGGCGACGGCGAAATCGCCGAAGGCGCGGTCTGGGAAGCAGCGAACCTCGCGGGCTTTTACAAGTTGAGCAATCTCATCGCCATCGTAGACGCGAACCGCCTCGGCCAGAGCCAGGCGACGATGTTCGGTCACGACATCAGCATTTATTCAAAACGGTTCGATGCGTTCGGCTGGCGCGTGGAAGTGGTGGACGGCCACGATATCGAAGAAATCATCGAAGTTCTGGGCGGTGTCGGCCTGGATGAAAAACCGCTCGTCATCATCGCCAAAACTTACAAAGGCGCGGGCGTTTCCTTCATCCAAGACAAAGACAACTGGCACGGCAAACCGTTGAGCAAAGACGAAGCCGCAGCGGCCATTGCCGAACTGTCCCCGAGCGCCAGATCTGGCCTGGGCGTGCCGATTGCATCACCGTCGCCATTGCCCGCGCCGAACCTCGCCGCGCCGGCAAGCTACCCGGCCATCAGCTACAAACTCGGCGACGCCATCGCCACGCGCGAAGCCTACGGCGCCGCGCTCGTCCGTATTGGCGGCGCGAATCCCGCGATTGTCGCGATGGATGGCGACACAAAGAATTCCACCTACGCGGAAAAATTCTTCAAAGCTTTCCCCAGCCGCTTCACCGAGTGTTTCATCGCGGAACAGAATTTGGTCGCGGTTGCCGTTGGTTTTGCCACGCGCGGACATGTTCCGTTCGCCTCGACGTTTGCGACGTTCTTCACGCGTGCGGCGGATCAGATCCGCGTCGCCGGTATTTCGCAATCGAATTTGAAACTCGTCGGCTCGCACGTCGGCATCAGCATCGGCGAAGACGGCCCGTCACAAATGGCGCTGGAAGATTTGGCGCTCATGCGGGCGATTGTTGGCAGCACCGTTTTGTATCCGGCGGAAGCCGTCGCCACGGAAAAATTGCTCGAGCAGATGGCGACGCACAAAGGCGTCTGCTTCCTCCGCACCTCGCGCCCGAAAACGCCGGTCATCTACGGCAACGACGAGCAGTTCCCCATCGGCGGCGCAAAAGTGTTGCGCACCGGCGACAAGGTCACCGTCGTCGGCGCGGGCGTGACGTTGTTCGAGGCTTTGAAAGCGGCGGACACGCTGAAAGCCGAAGGCATCAACATTACGGTCATTGACGCTTACAGCATCAAGCCGCTCGGCAAAAAAGAAATTCTCGCCGCTGCGAAAAAGACAAACAACACCGTCATCACGGTGGAAGATCACTATTCTGAAGGCGGTCTCGGCGACGCCGTCGCCGGCGAATTGAGCAGCGAAGGCATCAAGGTGCACAAGCTCGCAGTCAACGGCATCCCCCGCTCCGGCCACGCGGCGGAACTCATGGCGGCATTCGGCATCGACGCCGCGGCGATTGTGAAAAAAGTGAAATCGCTGTAACCGCCAAGAAACTAAAAATCAAAAACGCGAAGGATCATTCCTTCGCGTTTTTTCTTTGCAGTCCGGTTTTATTTTTTGCCAGCGGCGAGGAGTTGGTGCAAATTGTTTCAGCGATGGCTGACAAAAAGAAATTTCTGCAAGGCCAGTTGCTGCTCGACAGTGGGCAGCTCGGCGGCTCATTTTTCCAGCGCACGGTCGTCCTCATCTGCCAGCACAATGCCGAAGGCGCGTTCGGCCTCGTCCTCAACCGCGCGCTCGGCAAGAACGCCGGGGAAGTCATCGTGGCCGACCTGCCGGACGCGCTGAAGGAATCGCCCCTCTTTCTCGGCGGCCCGGTGCAACCTGGCGCCTTGAGTTATCTGCACACCGATACGTTCATCCCGGAAGCCGATGTGCTGCCTAACCTCGCGCTTGGCCATTCGCTGGATGACCTGCTAGAAATCGGCGAATCGTTTTCGGCGGCGAAAAAAGTGCGGCTGTTCGCCGGCTATGCCGGCTGGAGTGCCGGTCAGTTGGAAAATGAGATGAAGCGTAAATCGTGGCTCACGTTCCCGGCTTCGCTGGAATTGGTTTTTGAAACGCCGCCGGACAAACTTTGGGAGAAGATCCTGCACGAAAAGGGCGGCTGGAAAAACAAACTCCTTTCGCAGACGCCGGAAGATTTGTCGTGGAATTAAAAATGAAAAACTCGTTTACCGCCGACGGTTTTAATCGCTGGATGAGCAGCCGCGAAGCCCGGAAACGCAAGGCTTTGATTGAAGCGGCCAAACTTCAAAAACCATCCATCGGCTTGCTCGGCCGAATCTGGCTCTGGTTGAAAATTGAATTGGGCAGTTCTGAAATGACGAACGAGAAAAAGGAGAAAGCCTCGCCGAAAATTCTGTGGTGAGATCAATTCGCCTCGACGCGCAGCAAAGCCGCGTCTGATTTCGCCAAAACTTCCGTCCGCTCCAAGCTCGCTGGAATTAAACTAAAATCTCCGGCGGACAAAACCACCGAGGTCGCCTCGCTCTTGATTTCCACCGCGCCACCGGTCACGGCGACGATTTGAAGTTTTTTCGGTTTCAGCGAACTGCCCGCGCCAGAATTTAATTTCCACGCCTCGACATTGAACAACAGGTCATTCACGAGCACCCGCTTCTGAATTTTTTCATCAGCGACAAATTGCGTCTCCACCAGTTTTGGCTCAAAGTCATTGAAATCAATGCTCGCCAGCGATTGCGCAACGTGCATCTCGCGCGGCTGGCCGTCGAGACCCAGTCGGTTCCAGTCAAACACGCGGTAGGTCGTGTCGGAGTTTTGCTGGATCTCAAAAATTACCAGACCATCGCCGATGGCGTGGACGCGGCCGCTCGGCAGAAACATCGCGTCGCCTGCCTTCACCGGAATGCGTTGAAAACAATCCGCCACGCTGCCGTCGGAAATTTTCTGCTCAAACTCTGCGCGCGTCACGCCGCGCTTGAGTCCGACGTAAAGGCTCGCGCCCGGCGCCGCATCGGCGATGAACCACATTTCGGTCTTGGGTTCGCCTTTCAGTTCAGCCGCCTTGCTGGCAGGCGGGTGGACTTGGAGTGACAATTTTTCCCGCGCATCGAGAATTTTGCAGAGCAGTGGAAAGCGACCTGCTGCCGCCGGTTTGGCGCCGCCGAGAATTTCCGCCGCGTGATGTTCCATCAGCCAGCGCAAATCTTTCCCGGCGAGCGGACCGTTGGCGATGACGCTGGCATCGCCGGGCCGGTCGGAGATTTTCCACGCCTCACCAATACGGCCAGCGGGAATTTGTTTGGCGTAGAGCCGTTCAAGTTCGCGTCCGCCCCAGATGCGGTCTTTGAAAATCGGGCGGAAAATAAAGGGATAAAGCATGATCAAGCAGCGGCAGGTTCAGCCGCTTTGGCCGGCTTGATTTCAACCGCCTCGGGCTTCTCGACGAAATGCCCGTGGGCGCGAAATTTGGCGTAGCGTTGCTTCAATCGCTCCGCCACCGGAAGTGACTGCACTTCTTCAAGATGTTTGAGCAGGTGTTCCCTGAGAATTTTTGCCGTCGCGTCGTAATCCGTATGCGCGCCGCCAAGCGGTTCGAGCAGGATTTCATCCACGAGCTTGAGGTGTAGCAAATCCTTCGCGGTGATTTTTAGCGCGGCCGCAGCTTTGCCGGCGTTAGCGCGGTCTTTCCACAAAATCGCCGCGCAACCTTCCGGGCTGATGACAGAATAATAAGCATTCTCCAAAATCAAAACGCGGTCGGCCACGCCAATGCCCAGCGCACCGCCGGAACCGCCTTCGCCGATGACGGCGGCGATGATGGGAACTTCCAGCAGCATCATTTCGCGCAAATTAACGGCGATGGCTTCGGAGATATGACGTTCCTCGGCGGCGACGCCCGGATAAGCGCCCGCCGTGTCAATCAAGGTGATGATGGGCAGGCTGAATTTGTGCGCAAGCTTCATCAGGCGCAGCGCCTTGCGGTAGCCTTCGGGATGCGCGGAGCCGAAGTTGCGCAGGATGTTTTCCTTGGTGTTGCGACCCTTCTGCGTGCCGATGACCACCACGCGGTGACCGCCCAACCGCGCAAAGCCGCAGACCATTGCGTGGTCGTCCGCATACATCCGGTCGCCATGCAGTTCCTGAAAATCGGTGAACGTCTTCTCAAGATAATCCAGCGTGTAAGGCCGTTTGGTATGGCGCGCCAACTGGACGCGCTGCCACGGCGTGAGGTTCAGGAAAATCTGGCGGCGGGTTTCTTCGATTTTCTTTTCGATGATCAAACATTCTTCCTCGAAGCTGATGCCGAGGGAATGCTTCTCTGGATGCGCGCGCAAATCTTCCAGCTTGTTCTGTAATTCTGCGATTGGCTTCTCGAAGTCCAGCTGATGTTTCATGCGTAAAGATTTTAACCTGCTGGCGGGGTGAATCAATGCGTAATTCCGCCGCCGGCACGCCGCCACAGCGCCCGGCACGCCACTCCGGAAAAATCAAAAGGCCGGACTTGCGTCCGGCCTCGATGGTGACAGGGATTATACGCCTTCACCAAGGCGCTCAGAAGGGCGCTCAGAAGGGCGCTCAGAAGGGCGCTCAGAAGGGCGCTCAGAAGGGCGCTCAGAAGGGCGATGCGACCAACTTGGGGCGCTGTCCGAGCCGCACCGCGAGCAAATCCCCTATGCCAACCCTAAACGGACAGCGAAATTTTCAAACAACCGTAAAAATCATCCTGCCGACATATATTCAGACGCAGCCGGAAAGGAAAAGTTCAAACTTTTTTCAGAATTCTTTCACCACTCTAAACCTGCGCCGCCCACAGCGGTATGTTAGCAATTAACCGTTTGGTTACAAGTTAAAACTGCGCCACATCTGAGAAAATTTTCACCGGCCGCAAACAGATGACCCGCGCCAGCGGCGTCCGACCGTCTGGTTTCAAGGTCTCCCGCAGCACATCCGCCTTGCCGACACCGGAGACCAGCGCCCAGACCTGCCGGGCGTCGGCGATGGTCTGGTAGCTCAACGAAATCCGTGTTGGCGGTGGTTTGGGCGAATTACCCACCGCCAAATATGGCGCAGCGCAGTTCAGGATTTCCGGCCCCGCGTTCGGGAACAACGAAGCGACGTGGCCGTCCTCGCCCATGCCCAGCAAAACCAGGTCGAGAACCGGCCTGCTGTTTATGTTTTGCGGCGCGATGCGACACAGCTCTGCTTCGGCAGCTTTCACGGCCGACTGAAGCGGATCTTCGCCGCGCAGCCGGTGAATTTTTTCGGCGGCGATGTTCAGCGGCATGAACAACAGTTCGTTCGCTATCTTAAAATTGCTCTCCGGGTCGGTCGGCGGCAGGCAGCGTTCGTCGGCCCAGAAAAAATGGACGTTGGCGAAGGAAGCGCTGCGCACTTTGGCTTGCGCGACGGTTTCGTTGAAAAACTTTTGCGTGATGCGCCCGCCGGAAAGCGCGACGCAATGCAGTTTGCCCGCGCGATTGGCCGCCTCGATTTCATCCAGCCAAGCACTGGCGGCGGCGCGGGCCAGTTCGTCGGCGCTGGCGAAGGAAAGGAGTTCAAAGTTTTGCATAAAAATCGGAATTGCCTTATCTGGAATGAACGACAACCTCTGTCTTGATTGAATTCGCGATGAAGCATTGGTCGTGAGCCAGATGATGCAGATGCTTTTCATCCGCCGGCGCGGGCAATTTGCCTCCGCTGTAAATGATTTTTGGATGCAGCGTCACCAGACTCACCCACGGCACGCCTTTTTCATTATTGGTCATCACGCCGACCGCTTCATCTTCGTAGCTGTCAATTTGAAATTCCTGCCTTGAAGCCACAAAAAGAAACGTGAGCATATGGCAGCTTGAAATGGATGCGACGAAAGCCTCTTCTGGATCAACGTGCGCCGGGTTTGAGTAAGGCATGGGCACAACCTGTGGCGAAGGCGAGGCCGGAATGACTGCGCCGCCGTCAAACGTCCAAGTATGTTCCCGCGAATACTTGCCCTTGAGAAAATCAACGCCGGTTCGCTGCCATTTGATGGTGGCTTTGTATTCGGACATAAATTTCCCTGCCGAATACTTTTTACTTTATCACCTGCGGCTCGTGCCACACATGGCCGAGTTGCGCGAGCAAATCGTCGGCGGCAATTGGCCCCCAGGTGCCAGCACCGTAAAATTCGCGGTTCGTCAGCGCCTTGCCTTCCCAGCCAGTGCGGATGGAGTCGGCGATCTTCCACGCGGTCTCCACTTCGTCGCGGCGGATGAAGAGCGTCGCGTCACCGGCGATGGCTTCGAGCAGCAGTCGTTCGTAGGCTTCGGGCGTGTAGGCACCAAATTCGGCGTCGTAGCTGAAGTGCATCCGCACGGGGCGCACACCGATGGTCGTGCCGGGAACCTTGCCGTTGAAATGCAGTGAAATCCCCTCGTTCGGCTGGAGGCGCAGCGTGAGCGCGTTGGCGTCCAGTTTGTTTCCGCACTGCGCGGCGAACAAAACATTCGGCGTCGGGCGAAATTGAATTCGCACTTCGCTCGCGCTCAACGGCAGATTTTTTCCGGTGCGCAGATAAAACGGCACGCCGCTCCAGCGCCAGTTATCTATGAACAATTTCAGCGCGGCAAACGTCTCGACGTTTGAATCTGGCTTCACTTTGACTTCCTGCCGGTAACCCGGCCGCATCTGGCCGCCCACGGCACCGGCGAAATACTGGCCGCGCACGATTTGCTTGGCGACGTCCTCTGGCGTGAGCGCACGAATGGATTGGAGCAGCTTCACCTTTTCGTTGCGGACGGCCTCGGCTTCGAGCGAAACGGGCGGTTCCATGGCAATGAGCGAGAGCACTTGTAGCATGTGGTTCTGCACCATGTCGCGCAGCGCACCGGCCTCCTCGTAATATCCGCCGCGGTCGCCCACGCCGATTTTTTCGGAAACGGTGATTTGGATGTGGTCCACGGATTCGCGGTTCCACAGGCGCTCGAAAATGGAATTGGAAAAGCGGAACATCAAGATGTTCTGCACCGTTTCTTTGCCGAGATAATGGTCAATGCGGAAGACCTGCGACTCATGCGCAAAGCGTGTCAGTTCGTGATTCAGCTTCTGCGCGGATGGCAGATCGTGGCCGAAAGGTTTCTCGACGACGAGCCGTTGCCAGCCCGGTCCGTCTTTTTTCAGCAGGCCTGATTTGTGGACCTGCTCCACCACGCCGCCGAACTGGCTCGGCGAAATCGCGAAGTAAAATAAAAGATTTTCGCTCAACGCCGGATTGCCGAACGCGGCGAGTTGCTTGCCAAGCTTCGCGTAGGCTGCGTCATCAGTGAGGTCGCCAACGCAGTAAAAAATATTTTCCGCGAAGGCCGCCCATACTTTGTCGTCCACCGGCTTCGTGCGGGAAAATTGGTCGAGCGCCGTGCGCAATTCCGTGCGCCATTGCGCATCGGTCTTCTCGCGGCGTGCGAAGCCGATGACGCGGAACATCGCGGGCATCTGCTTCTCTTTGAACAAATGGTAGAGCGCGGGAATCAACTTGCGCGCGGTGAGGTCGCCGCTCGCGCCGAAGATGACGATGGAGCACGCATCGAGGTTTTTGCGGTCGCCGTTGCCGCCGGCAGTCTTGGCAGGAGAGTTCAAGATTCTCATGACCGCAACTGTCGCGGAAACAGCGACGAATTTCAACCCTGCTTATTTGCAAAAGCAGCCGGCAGCATGAAATGATTGGTGGCCGACGATGAAAAAAATTCAACTCCGCGCCGTCTGTGCGCGAGATCGTTTGCGGATGGAAAGCAGATCGAGGCAATTGTCCAGCCATGGCAACCGGCGCGGACTGCGGCCGGGAGAATCGGTCGACAACACAGTTGATTTGGGCCGCGTGGTGGTCGCCGATGATTTTAAATGTGGCGCAGGATTCTTGGCGGCGTGTTCCAGCGTGGCAATAATGCGCTCAAACGAAGCACTTTTCAGCAGGAAGTCCGTCGCACCGTTGCTGAGCGCGCGCTGTTTGGATTCACGGTCAAAACACGTCGTGAACATCACCACTTGCGTGTGCCGGGAAAGCGCCTTGATTGGGCGGATGGCGTCGAGGCCATTTGCCGCGCCCATCTGGATGTCGAGCAAGATGGCGTCCGGGCCGGGCCGGCTGGCCAGCGCGCTCAACACCGCATTCGGTGAATGAAATTCAGCCGTGCAGCGCACTCCTGCGCACAGGCCAAGCAAATCCTTCAACGCACTGCGCACCCCCTTGTTGTCGTCCACCAGCCAGACGTTGATGGCATCTGCTGGCGAAGGTGACGACGGTTCGGCATTCGAGATGTTCATGGTAAATATTTCCCTGTCCTGAAATGAAATCAGCTTGCCCCGTGCCAAACGGCTGAATGGGCAGATTGCTGGCAAATGTGCGTGGCGACACTTGATTCGCCAACGCCGCGCTGTTCAACAATGGCCAGCGTGCATAATTTTCAACGCACGAAAAACTGCTCGCTCCACGTGAAAATTTTCGCCATCATGCCGTCCGATTTTTTGCGGGAGAATTACCCCGTTCACGAATGAAAGCTAAAATCATCATCACACCCAAAAAGGCGGTCGTTGACCCGCAAGGCATCACTGTCAAAAAAGCCCTCGAACACATGGGCTACTCCGGCGTCACCGGCGTCCACATCGGCAAATATATCGAGATCGACCTCGCGGCCGGCACGGACAAAGCCGCCGCGACCAAAGCCATCAACGACGCCGCGCACAAGCTGCTCAGCAACCCGGTGATTGAAGATTACAAAGTAGAAATCGAATAAATTTCAGCCACAGAGACACAGAGCGCACAGAGAATTCCCTTTTGTTTTCCTCAGTGATCTCTGTGCCTCTGTGGCAAAAAGAAAAATGAACTTCGCTGTCCTCCAATTCCCCGCCAGCAACTGCGACCAGGACGCCGTCCACGCGCTGCAACACCTCGGCCATTCCGCGCGGCTCGTCTGGCACAAGGACGCCTCGCTCGGCGACACCGATTGCGTCATCGTGCCCGGCGGTTTTAGCTACGGCGATTATCTGCGCTGCGGCGCGATCGCGCGGTTCAGCCCCGTGATGCAGGCCGTGAAACAATTCGCTGACAACGGCGGCCTCGTCCTCGGCATCTGCAACGGCTTTCAAGTCCTCACCGAAGCCGGCCTGCTGCCCGGCGCGCTCATCCGCAACCGCGACCTGCAATTCCACTGCGAGAACATTTTCCTCAAGACCGCCACGAACGATTCGTCGTTCACCAGCCAGATCCCGGTGGGCAAAATTCTTCGTGTGCCCATCGCCCACGGCGAAGGCTGCTACTTTGCCGACGAAGAAACGCTCGCGCAGCTCAAGGCCAACAATCAAATCCTCTGGCAATACTGCGACGCCACTGGAAACCTGACCGACACCGCGAATCCGAACGGCGCGCTGCAAAACATCGCCGGCATCTGCAATGAAAAGCGCAACGTGGCCGGCCTGATGCCGCACCCCGAACGCGCCTGCGAACCGCTCCTCGGCAGCGACGACGGCAAATGGATTTTCGAAAGCATCTTCGCCGCGCTCAAAAACAAAACCGTTGCGCAAGCGGCGTGAAGTAAACTTGCTTTGTTCGCCTGTTGAAACGCCGTAGGTGTGAAATCTTTGTAGAAGCGAAACAAAAATGTTTTCAAGCTCCGTCAGGAGCGGCATCTTCGGCGCATGGCCAACACCTACACGCAAATTTATATCCACGTCGTGTTCGCCGTTGAAGGCAGGCAAAGCCTCATCAAGCCCGAACACAACGACGAACTGCAAAAATACATCACCGGCATTGTTTCCGGTCAGAAACAAAAACTGATTGCCATAAACAATATGCCGGATCATTTGCATTTGCTCGTCGGTTTGCGACCAGATTCATCGCTTTCAGATTTGGTGCGTGATGTAAAAGCCGGCTCGTCAAAATTCATCAACGAAAAGCGGTGGGTAATCGGAAGATTTTCTTGGCAGGAAGGTTTTGGCGCGTTTTCATATTCGCGCTCCCAACTTGGCGCGGTGATTCGTTACATCGAGAACCAGCAAAAACATCATGCCAAGAAATCTTTCCGCGAGGAATACGTTGCGTTGCTGGAGAAGTTTGGGGTGGAATACGACCCGCGATACATTTTCAAAACCGGCGAGGAATGATTTGCGGAATATGTCGCTCCTGACGGAGCTAGAGAATGTTTGGTCTTGGTTTCTACAAAGATGTCGCGCCTACGGCGCTGGGCTGCGGCGCGTCACGCAACCGCTTCAACAGCCTTCTTGATTCTGTCCGTCGCGAATGATTGGCATTCCCGATAGATTTTATCCAATTCTTGACGGAGCGAATCGTGAGCTTTGGTATTTAACTCAATTGATTTTTGATAACGCGTGCGAAACTCTAAAATCTTTCGACGTGCTGCCTTCAAATTTTTGGCCCTCATTTCCTCCGGCCAAATGGTTTTCCAATAGGCACAGGTTTTACAATGTTCGCCGCATTTTGTTCCGTCATGCGAAAGGAATGATTCCCATCCAGTCTTTGCCAACGTGAGTTCATGAAGCTGGTCGTCGCGTCGCTTCTCGTTGTTACATTTCTTGCAAGAGACGAGCACGTTGCCAGGGATGTGCAATCCCGCTCGAAATCGGTTCATGCCGTCTGGATGTTCAACGGCTGCCCTGTCGCTTTCCAGCAATCTGCCGCAGTAACAACAATGACCTCCAAACTCGGTTTCAACTGCATGGACGTATTTCTCATCAGCGACATTAAATCCAATCTTCGCAGTAATTTTGCGGCTAACTTCGTGGAGAAACATACTCACGAGCTTATTTGCCACATCTGACTTGGCTCGCCCTGTTGCCTTCCGAAGATATGCCGCAGTTTGAAAGCTCATCGGGACGATTTGATTTTTCGGGACGAAATTCCCAGCAGCCAGTTGGCGTCCACTTTCAAAACCGAAGCCAATGCCTTTACCTCATAATCAAAAGCGCATCTCAATCCGCTTTCGATTTTAGCCAGAACAACCCGGTCAATTTGGATTCCTTCCTTCGCCAAACGACCGGAAAGCTGGTCTTGCGTCAGCGGTGGGCTGAAATTCTGGCGCGCCTCTTTGACTCGCTCGCCGATGATGTTGCGCGATTCGGCCTTTTTGGAGCTTGCTACCATTTGCTATTTTGTAACAGAAAGCAGCTCTTGGCGTGTTCCTTAAAAGAACATTCTTGCCTGTTGGCGAGGATGCAGACTAGGCTGGATTATGATTTTGCGCGAAGCTAAGTCCTTCTGTGAAATGTGCGGTTCTGTAACAGGTGATTTTTGGCAGACACGCCCTTCGCGGTCGGTTGTTCTGGATATGAAGCCACGTTTTAATGACATTTTTCACATTTGGACAATTTGCGATGAATGCTTTGAAGGATTGGTTTGCTTGAACAGACGAGCTGGTGTTGTTAGGCTTCAAAACAATTTGCGTTCAAACGTGGAAAAATAATTTCAAATGACCGAACCCGCCATCACCCCAGAGTTGGTTGCCAAACACAACCTCACGCCGGAAGAATACGCCCATGCCGTGGAAATCCTCGGCCGCACGCCGAGCTACACCGAGCTCGGCATCTTTTCTGTGATGTGGAGCGAGCATTGCAGCTACAAAAATACCAAGCCGTTGCTCAAGACCTTCCCCACCAAGTCGCCCAAGATTCTCGTCGGGGCGGGCGAGGAAAATGCCGGCATCATCGACATCGGCGACGGCATCGCCATCGCGTTCAAGATCGAGTCGCACAACCATCCGAGCGCGGTCGAGCCGTTTCAGGGCGCAACCACCGGCGTCGGCGGCATCGTGCGCGACATCTTCACGATGGGCGCAAGGCCGGTGTGTGCGGTGAACTCGTTGAGGTTCGGACCGATCACGGCGAACGGCGAATCTGACATTTCAAATTCAAAATCTGAAATTGCCAACAATCGGAGATTGTTCGCCGGCGTCGTCAGCGGCATCGCGCATTACGGGAATTGCTTCGGCATTCCGACCGTCGCGGGCGAGGTGTATTTCGACAAGACGTATCAAGGCAATCCGCTCGTGAACGCGTTCTGTCTCGGCGTTCTGCGCCATGAACAGATCACGCGCGGCGCGGCCAAGGGCGTGGGCAATCCGGTGTTTTATGTCGGGCCGGCGACGGGTCGCGACGGTCTCGCGGGCGCGGCGTTTGCGTCGCAGGATTTGACCGAGGAATCCGCCGAGCAACAGCGCGGCGCGGTGCAGGTCGGCGATCCGTTCATGGAAAAACTCGTGTGCGAAGCGTGCCTCGAACTGCTCGCCACCGGCGCGGTCGCCGGCATGCAAGACATGGGCGCGGCGGGTTTGACCTGTTCCACCTGCGAAATGGCCGCGCGCGCCGGCACGGGCATCGAGATCGAACTCGACCAAGTTCCGCAACGCGCCGCGAACATGAGCAGCTACGAACTCATGCTTTCGGAATCGCAGGAGCGCATGCTCATCGTCGTCCATAAGGGCCGCGAAGAGGAAGTGAAACGCATTTTCGACAAATGGGATTTGCCGTGGGCCGAGATCGGCATCATCACCGACACCGGCCACATGAAGGTGCGCCATGGCGGGAAACTCGTCGTGGACATTCCCGCGAAGAAAATCGCCGACGAATCACCGGTGTATCAGCGCGAAGCGAAAGAACCCGCTTACATCGCGGAAGTGAAAGCGTTCCGTCTCGACGGCATCGCCGACACGACTGCGCCCGCGGACGTTTTGAAAAAGTTGCTCGCGTTCCCGAGCATCGCGTCCAAGAACTGGGTTTATCGTCAATACGATCATCAAGTGCGCGACGGCTCGGTGGTGTTGCCCGGCAGCGACGCGGCGGTCATCCGCATCAAGACGGATTCCCTGCCCGTTATGAGCGCGGAACTCGCCGCCAAAGTCGGCGACCCGACAGTTTCCGAGAAGCTCATCGCCATGACCGTGGATTGCAATGGCGGCTACGTTTATCTCGATCCTTACGAAGGCGCGAAAATCGCCGTGGCCGAAGCCTGCCGCAATCTCGCCTGCTCCGGCGCTTTGCCGCTCGGCGCGACGGACAATCTCAACATGCCCAGCCCGCTCAAGCCCGAGCTGTTCTGGCAGATCAAGGAATCCGTGCGCGGACTCGCGGAAGGTTGCAAAGCCTTCAACGCGCCTGTCACCGGCGGCAACTGCTCGCTCTACAATCAAAGCCCCGCTGGCCCGATTGATCCGACGCCCACGATTTCCGTCGTCGGCCTCATCGAAAAGCTGGAGCACGTCACCACGCAATGGTTCAAGGACGAAGGCGACGCCGTCATCCTGCTCGGCGACGCGGTGGACCAAGCCGACCCGATCTTCGGCCTCGGCGGCAGCGCGTATCTGCAAGTCATCCACGGCAAGAAGGCCGGCTCGCCGCCGCGTTGCGACCTCGAAGTCGCGAAGACGCTGCACACCACGCTCATCGGCCTGATCCAATCCGGTCTCGTGAAGAGCGCGCACGATTGCAGCGAAGGCGGCCTCGCCGTCGCGCTCGCGGAAAGCTGCATCTCGCAGTTGATTGCTCGGGAAACGCCGCGATTGATTGGGGCAACGATTGATCTTTCATTGGTGGGGCGAGCGTCCTCGCGAGCCGATGGGGGTGCGGAAGACGGCTCGTCAGTAGCCTCGCCCCACCGGCTGGACGCCCTGCTCTTCGGCGAAACGCAATCGCGCGTGGTCATCAGTTGCAAACCGCTCGACGCCGTGAAAGTGGTCGAACGCGCCAAGCTCATGGGCGTGCCCGCCGTGCAGATCGGCAAAGTCGGCGGCGACAAGCTGACGGTGAAAACTGCCGCTGGCGAATTCTCCGGTCCGCTCACCGAACTGCACGACCCGTGGTGGAACAGCATCGCCCGCGCGATGGCGTGATTTCTTTTGCAATGAAAGCGGCTTCCAAAAATGGAGGCCGCTTTTTTGTTTGCGCCGGAGCGGCAAGTTGGTTCAACTCTCGCCATGCTGACGTTTGAGTGGGATGCCAACAAGGCCGGAACCAATCTGGCCAAGCATCAAGTCAGTTTTCAGGAGGCGACCACGGTGTTTGGCGATGCCGATTCATTGACCATTCCCGATCCGGTGCATTCAGAGGCCGAAAATCGGTTCATCATTTTGGGCCGTTCGCATCGGGGCCGGATTCTGGTTGTCGTCCACACCGAACGCGGTGATAATATCCGCATCATCAGCGCGCGGCCCGCGAGCCGGCGCGAACGAAAGAATTATGAGCAAACCAACCGCTAAATCCCCGAAGGACATGCAGCCGGAATATGATTTCTCCGCTGGCGTGCGCGGCAAGTATGCCCGACGCCACCAGCAGGGCACCAACGTGGTGGTGCTGGCGCCGGACGTGGCGCGGATTTTCCCTAATGCCGAGGCGGTGAACGACTCGTTGCGGGCCTTGGCGCAAATTATTCGCCGGCAAAAGGCCGTGGCAAAATGATGTCCCTTGGCGGCGACAAGCTGACGGTGAAAACCGCCGGCGGAGAATTCTCCGCCCCGCTCACCGAACTGCACGACGGCTGGTGGAACAGCATCGCCCGCGCGATGGCGTAAAAACAAACATTGCCAGTGAATTAACCGGCGATTAAACCATAGGAAAAATATGAGTTTTCGATTCCGTCAGTCGTTCAAAATTTTGCCGGGTTTGAAACTCAATCTTTCAAAAACAGGATTGAGTGCCAGCATCGGTGGTGCTCCTTTCACCCTAAATCTTGGAAATCGCGGGTTAATGGCTACGGCTTCAATTCCGGGCACAGGTATTTCATTTCGCCAACATCTTTCTGGCGGGCAGAACCCATCACCGCTAACGAGTCCAAATCTTAATCCGCCTCAATCAGATTTTATTGTTGAACCTGAGCCAGGGATGCCTCCAATTCGTCAAATTCGCAGCGCCAGCACAGAACAAATGACGAGTGCTAGTTTAAGCGAATTGAAAGATTTGATTCAAACGGCCTACGAGCAACACGAGGAAACGAGCCGTGAATTTTTGAAAGCCAACGAAGAAAACAAGCGAGCTTCAAAAAAATATTCATCGTGGGAAAATGGGTTTCTTTTCAAAAAACTTTTCAAGAAATCATTTGAAAACCGCAGGGTCATTGCAGAAATCGCAACAGCAAAAGCAGTAGAACTCGAGGAACAACTTCGTCTCGCCAAGATAGCTACCGAAATTGATCTCGCGCCAGAGCAGGCGGAACCATTCTTCAGGATGAGAGATGACTTTTCCGCTTTGGCCGGATGTAACGCCATCTGGGATGTCACAGCAGAAAGGGCAACTGACAAATATCGAGAACGGACAACAGCCGTAAACAGCATCAGCCGAAAAAAAGTCAGCTTTAATCTTCGTGGTTGTGATTTTATCCAATGGGAAGAACAAGTTCCCCATCTGGAAAATGCGAATGGCGGTGATATTTATTTGTATCCAGGTTTTATTCTTTTTCGCGCCTCGAATACCGCGTTCTCAATGATTGCCTTTCGCGATGTGGTTTTGGTTTACAAGCCATATAGGTTTATTGAAGCAGACGGAGTGCCCAGCGATTCCAAAGTGGTTGGGCAAGAGTGGGCCAAAACAAACAAAGACGGAAGTCGGGATAAGCGGTTTGCCGGCAATTACGAAATTCCAATTGCTCTTTACGGAGAATTGATCTTAAAAAGCGCAACCGGATTGGATGAAAAATTTGTCGCTTCCAATCCAGAACGTTTAGAGCGATTTGCTGCATCATGGAAAAGTTTCGCCGCATCATTTGACAATCAGATTACCGTCAAGATTGAGCCGACTGAAAATCCTGAATCAGCGCCAGTCGAGAGTTCAACGGAAACTCCAAGCCAACCTAAAATTGTTGGGACGGATGTTCATTTTGAGTGCCAGTTTTGCAAACAGCCAATCGAGGTAAATGCTGAAGCCGCTGGGCAAGAATTTCGTTGTCCGGGTTGTGGTGGATCTCTTGTAGTTCCGCAATGCAGCTAATTTCATCCGCCACCAAGGCAAAGCCAACGTGGTCTTTTGCGACGGCCACGTCGAATCGCCGACGCTGAAATTTCTGTTTGAAGACACCAGCGACACGGCCTTGGCGCGCTGAAGTCCTAGCGGACGGCCACCGATCATCTGCCGCACCGCGAAAAATTGTCGCCGTAAATAAATTATGTCCCCATTCACGCATCTCGTCGGTAGCTGGCTGATTGCTTCGGCAACCACCAACAATCCACGGGATCGCAAGCTGGTGGCGTGGGCGGGCGTCGTGCCGGACGCGGACGGCCTCGGCGTAGTGGCAGATGTCGTCGGCTCTTTTATTTCCGGCAAGGAATGCACGTTCCAATACTACCAGCAGTATCACCACATCTTGCTGCATGGCTGGCCGGGAGCGATTGCTGTTTCAATTCTGCTCACGCTTTTCGCGCGGCAACGCTGGCAGGTTTTGCTGCTGTGCTTGCTGGCGTTTCATCTGCATCTGCTCTGTGACCTTGTTGGCTCGCGTGGACCAACTGTCGGCGACCTTTGGCCGATTTGCTATTCCGAACCGCTGTTCCGCCATCCGATTTGGTTTTGGAAACACCAATGGAAACTGGACGGTTGGCAGAACCAAACTATTTTCATCGTCCTACTCGCCACCTCGCTCTGGCTCGCCGTCAAACGTGGTTACTCGTTTGTTGAAGTTGTCAGCGAACGTGCGGACAAAATCTTTGTTCAAGTTCTTCGCAAATGGTTTGGCCAAACTGGTAAATAAAGTTATCGGGCTCTCTGCTGATTTTAGCGGCTGCAAAAATATTTCATTTCCCGTCTAATAAAACTCCCATCCATCCGTTGTCTCTGTGGATGGACGCATAAAACGGGAAACGATTATGACCGAAGCTAAATCGGACTGGATCAGGGCGGCATTGCGCGAGCACGAAGGCCCGCTGATGCGCTACGCCACGCAGATCACGGGCGACCTCGACCGCGCCCGCGACGTGGTGCAAGACACCTTTCTCCGGCTGTGTGCCGAAGATCCCGCCAAAATTGAGGGCCACCTGGCCCAATGGCTTTTCACCGTTTGCCGCAATCGTGCGTTCGACATCCAACGAAAGGAACAACGCATGAAACCATTGGACGACATCGAACTCGCCGCGCAACCCAGCCGGGAACATTCCCCGGCGGCACAGGCGGAACACAACGAAAGCACCAGCCGCGCGCTGCGGTTGATGAAGCATCTGCCGCCGAACCAGCAGGAGGTCGTGCGGCTGAAATTTCAAAATGGCTTGAGCTACAAGGAAATTGCCGGCGTCACAAAATTGTCCGTGACGAATGTCGGCTTCCTGATTCACACCGCGCTCAAAACCCTGCGCCAGCAAATGACGGAAACGGAAGGCACCATTTAATTTTCAACCAAGGCACGTTATGAAAAACAATTTACCCGATTTTGATGAAGCCAAGTTGACGGCTTACGCGTTGAACGAACTCGACGCGGCGGAACGCGGTGCGGTGGAAAAACTGCTCGCGGAAAACGCCGAGGCGCGTCGCTGGGTGGCGGAAGTGCAGCAGACGGCGACGTTGCTGGAGGGCGAACTGAAGGCCGAAGAATGTCCGGCGCTCACGTCGGCGCAGGCGCGGGCGTTGCAGCAAAAAATCCGCTCGGCGGATGCGCCGGGCTTTTGGTCGCGGCAGTGGTTGCCGCAATTCCGTTTGATTGAAGCGCTGGTGGTGATTGCCATCGTGGCGATGCTGGCGGCGATGCTGTTGCCCTCGTTGTCCGTATCAAAAATGAAATCAAAAAAAGTCGCCTTACTGCAGGAGCAGCGGCAGTTGGCGACGGAAAAACAACTCAAAGAAGAACCGCAGGCGAACCAGCCAGTCGCAGTTTTTGATTCTCCTGCGACCGCACCTGCGACGATGACGGTCACGGTTGCGCCGCCAGCGCCGGAATCTGCGGCGGTCGCCACGAAGCAGACTGAAACTTTGAATTACGTCAATGCAGCACCAGCGGCCGAACTGCCAGCGCTAAAAAAAATGCCTGCTGGGTCAGCGGTCGTCGTGAGTGGTAAAAATGAAACCTTGGGTGCTATTGCTGGCGAAAGCAGATTCAGCGCCAGCGGCGGCTTCGGCGGCGGCGGCGGGAATCTGGGAGTCAATTCAGCGACCCGAAATCTGGATGCCAGCGGTGCTTACGCAACCAAATCAGTCCGGCAACCAGCCGGCGCATTCGGTTTCAATGGTTCACTTGTCACTGGTGACAAGCTGCGAGACCGCGATGAACCCAAATCGGTTTACCGGCTCGTCCAGTCCAATGCCGACCAGGCGCGGGGCAAAAATCAGGCTTACGTTAGCCGCAATGAAAACGCGTTTCTCACCGCGCAAAACCATCCGCTCTCGACGTTTTCGATTGATGTGGACACGGCGTCTTACGCCAACGTCCGCCGGTTTTTGACCGCCGGACAGTTGCCGCCGCGCGATGCGGTGCGCATCGAAGAGTTGGTGAATTATTTTCACTACAACTATCCGCAACCGCATGGCGACAGTCCGTTCGCGGCGAATATCGAGATCGCCGGCTGCCCGTGGAACGCCGAGCATCGCCTCGTCCGCATCGGTTTGAAAGGCCGCGAGATTGCGCAGGACAAACGGCCGCCGAGCAACTTTGTCTTCCTGATTGATGTGTCCGGTTCGATGCAGCCTGCGGAACGGCTCCCGCTCATCAAGCAGGCATTGCGTCAGCTTGTGAAAAAGATGACGGCGAACGACCGCGTGGCCATCGTGATCTACGCCGGTGCGGCGGGCGTGAAGCTTCCATCCACTTCCTGCGCGCAAAAGGAAACCATTCTCCAGGCGATTGATGAACTGGGTGCGGGCGGTTCAACTGCTGGCGCGGCGGGCATCCAAGCGGCTTATGATGTGGCGCAGGAAAATTTCATCAAAGGCGGCGTGAATCGCGTGCTGCTCTGCACCGACGGCGATTTCAATGTCGGCATTAGCGACCAAAACCAGCTCGTGAAAATGATTCAAGACAAGGCCAAAAGTGGCGTGGCGCTAACCACACTTGGCGTCGGCACGGATAATTACAAGGACGCGCTGATGCAAAAGCTCGCGGACAAGGGCAACGGCAATTACGCATATCTCGACACGCTGGAAGAGGCGCAGAAAGTTTTGATCGATCAGATGAGCGGCACGCTGGTGACGATTGCGAAGGACGTGAAGATCCAGGTGGAATTCAATCCCGCACAGGTCGCGGCGTATCGGTTGATCGGCTACGAGAAGCGGATGCTGCGGAAGGAAGATTTTAACAATGATAAAAAAGACGCCGGCGAAATCGGCGCAGGGCACACGGTCACGGCATTATACGAAGTCGTGCCGGCGGGCGCGGAAATCCGCAGCGGCGAAGTGGATGACTTGAAGTATCAGCATCCGGCGGATGAGAAATCGGAGCGCTATGCTTCGGATACGAGCAAAGAGCTGCTCACGCTCAAGCTGCGCTACAAGCAGCCCAACGGCGACAAGAGCCGGTTGCTCCAATTCCCCGTGACCGACAACGGCAAGCGTTTTGAACAGGCTTCGACCGATTTCAAATTCGCCGCGGCGGTGGCGGAATTCGGGATGCTACTGCACGGATCGGAATTCGCCGGCAACGCGAACTTTGAATCGGTATTGGAAATCGCGCAAGCCGCGAAGGGATCGGATGCCGAAGGCTATCGCTCGGAATTTCTCACGCTCGTCAAAACCGCGCAGCGGCTGGCGGAAAAATAGGAGCACGCGAACGGTGAAGGCCACGCCTCCCCCTCATCCGGCCTTCGGCCACCTTCTCCCCCACTGGGGGAGAAGGCCGGGATGAGGGGGAGGTTGGCTTAAAATATCCGCAGAAAAAATCACGGCAGGCTAGTCATCGCCCAAACTCTTTCGTGTGTTTTGTGTCTTTCGCGGTTAAAATAAATCCGTGAAACCGCTCACGGATTGCAAACTTTACACCTTCGTGGACACGGCCTACCTGCACGGCCGCACGCCGGAATTCGTCGCGCAGCAGCTCTGCGCTGGCGGCAGTGACTTGATTCAGTTGCGCGCCAAAAATTCTTCGCCCGATGAAATCCGGCGCATGGCGGAAAAAATTTTGCCGGTCACGCGGGCCGCGAACGTGGGGTTGGTCATCAACGACCATCTGGAAATCGCGCGCGAAATCGGCGCAGACATCTGCCATCTGGGGCAGGAAGATTTTTTTGACGCCGGCTTCAAAAATGTTTCCGAACTTAAAACTAAAAATTCAAAACTAAAAATTGGCCTGTCCACCCACGCTCCGGCGCAAGCGCAACGCGCGCTGGAGGCGGGCGCGGATTACATCGCCATCGGACCGATTTTTGCGACGGACACCAAGCCGACGGCCAAGCCGGTGACGTTGGAGTATGTCCGCTGGGCGGCGGCGAATGTGACTGTTCCGTGGTTTGCCATCGGCGGCATCAACTTGCAGACGATTGATGAAGTGCTGGCAGCGGGCGCGAAACGCATCTGCGCGGTCTCGGCGATCTTGAATGCGCCGGATGTGGCGAAGGCGTGCGCGGAGTTTCGACGGAAACTGGCTTGACTCACGCAAAGACCGCAAAGAAAATTTTTACTGCGGCAGCGCGTGACCAGTGATTGAGCAGGTGGGAACTTCATTCACCGCGTTCAGATAAATTGTCCCGCCGCTCGGACATTCGGGGAAGATTTTGTCTTTGAAATACGGCAGCAGTTCCTTCACCGGCGGCACGGCGGTCGGTGGTCGGCCAAAATCCAGCGCCCACTGTTGCTTGGCATCGTCAATCAGCCGCAGGTTGTTGATGCACGACTTGCGTTGGATGACGCTCACGCTGGCGTCGAGGATTTGCTGGCTCTCGGTCTGCAATTGCTGCAAATGCTCCTGCTGCAAACGCAGCGCAGTGCGCGCGGTGGCGAGGTGCTGCGCGTTAGACTGGCTTTCGGAATTTAACTGCTCCAAGGCCGTGCGCCATTGCGCGACTTGGTTGGTGAGAATTTGATTTTGTTTCCGCAGCCGGGAAATTTCCGCCGCCTGCAAACCGGCGTTGGAATTTTTCAGTTCGTCACGCTCCGCCGCCGCCTGCCGCAATTCCGCTTGCGTGTTGCGCAGTTCCGCCGACAGCGCGTCGTGTTCGCGATAGGCGCGGAACAACGCGACTTCCGCGACGACTACCAGCGCGAGGCAAGCCCAGGCAAACCAGCGTTTAAGGTTCATGGCTTGGGCAGTTTCGTTCTTTGCGCGCAATCGTCAAACAGGAAATTTTTTGCGGGGGAAAATTCCGGAAGGGAAAACATGGTGCGCGCGACGGGAGTTGAACCCATAACCTTCGGCTTCGGAGACCGACGCTCTATCCAGTTGAGCTACGCGCGCAGTGCCGTCACTTTAACGGCGGGCAGGCATTTCCTCAAATCAATTCATTGCGCTAGATGCAACGCGTTTGCCAGCCGAGAAAAATTATTTTTTCATACTGCCGCTCAAACGCGGACGGGAAGAAGCAGGTTGCAGTCAAAAAATAAAAAAGGGACGGCTTGTGGCCGTCCCTTTCGTTGTCCGCACAAATCAGTTTTTAGCTTTGTCTGCAGCTGCCGGCGGCGGGGTGGTGGCACCTGGGCGGCGGTTGCCGGGGCCCATTTTTTCCCATTTGGCGAGTTGCTCCGCCGTGAGAATTTCCTTGAGCTTGGTGGTGACACCGTCGCGGGCAGCCTTCAATTTCGCCCGGCGGTCTTCCTGCGAGAGGCTGGTGTCCTTACGAAGTTCACCGAATTGTTTCTGCATGTCTTCAAAAATCGGCTTGATCTTAGTTTTTTGGTCGTCGGTGAGGTCGAGTTGCTTGGCGATGGCGTCCACGGACAGCGGCGGACGGCGCATTCCGGGAGGAGCCTGGTCGCCGGCGGGTTTGGGAGCCTCCTGTGCTTGTAGCGTGTTGCCGGCAAACAGTCCGGCGGCCGCGAGCGCGACCACTGCGAGCATTTTGTTCAGTTTCATAATCAATTTATTTTCGGGTGAAACCACCGTTGGTTTGGTGCGGTGGATGCGATACCAGACGTGGATTTTGAAAAAATGTTACAACTTCCGAAAAACTTGAGCCGCCACCTGCACGGTTTTTTCGATATCGGTCGCCGTGTGCGCGGTGGAAATAAAGCCGGATTCAAATTGCGATGGCGCAAGATAGACTCCTGCGTCCAACATACCGTGGAAGAATTTTTTGAAACGCTCACGGTCGCTTGTCATCGCATCGGCCAGATTGTGAACCGGCTGGCTGGTGAAATAACCACAGAACATCGAGCCACAGCGGTTGAACTGCACAGGTATCTTGGCGGACTGCGCGGCGGCTTTCATGCCGGCTTCAAGCTGCGCGCCGAATTGCTCAAGTTTTTGATACGCGTTGACCGCTTCCAGTTCTTCAAGATTGGCGATACCGGCGGCCATCGCCACAGGATTGCCGCTCAAGGTTCCGGCCTGATACACCGGGCCGAGCGGCGCAAGGTAGTCCATAATTTCTGCCCGACCACCAAACGCACCGACCGGCAGGCCGCCGCCAATGACTTTGCCGAACGTGGACAAGTCAGGCGTGATGCCAAAAAGTTCCTGCGCGCCTCCGCGTGCCAGACGGAAGCCGGTCATCACTTCATCAAAAATCAGAAGCGCGCCGTTGGCTGCAGTAATTTCGCGGAGAAATTCAAGATAGCCAGGCTGAGGCAGATACAAACCGGCGTTGCCCGGAACCGGCTCAATGATGACGCCGGCGATTTCATCTTTATTCGCGGCAAAAATTTGTTTCACCGCGTCAAAATCATTAAACGGCGCGACAATTGTGTGCTGTGTAAACGACGCCGGCACACCGGCGCTATCCGGCTGCCCAAAGGTCAGCGCACCGGAACCAGCCTTCACCAAAAGAGAGTCAACGTGACCGTGGTAACAACCGTCGAACTTGAGGATTTTATCACGTCGCGTGAAACCACGCGCCAGTCGGATGGCGCTCATGCACGCTTCGGTGCCGGAATTGGTCATGCGGACTTTTTGCACGCTGGGGACAAGGCCGCAAATGAGCTTGGCCATTTTGACTTCAAGCGGATTGGGGATGCCGAAACTGGTTCCCAATTCGGCGGCCGATTTGACGGCGGCAATGATTTTAGGATGCGCATGGCCAAGAATCGCCGGCCCCCACGTCAGCACGTAATCAATCATCTCGTTTCCATCTACATCACGAAGTTTTGCGCCGGCAGCCCGATTGACGAAAAATGGATTCCCGCCCACGGCACGGAAGGCGCGCACGGGAGAATTCACGCCGCCGGGGATATATTGCAAGGCTTCAACAAAAAGTTTTTCAGATTCTGCGCGATTCATGCGAACAAATTAACAATGGCCAGCGCAGATACAAAGACAAGTATTGAACTTCGCCAGCCAGATTTTGACATCAGTGGAGCCAAAAACATCCACCCAAAAAAGAAAAAACCGGATCAGTCAGCCAGAGGATGGCCAAAAGATCCGGGGAATTCAGAATGAGCACAACGTAAGATTACGGAGAACTCGTGCTCCAGCTGCACTCAAGCCAGAGCCGAAATTATAAATTCAAAGATCAGGTTGCCGGCACTCTCAGCACACCACCCTTATGCCGCCTGCAACTATGATCAGTTAATCATAGACGCTTATTTTTGTCAACACAAACGCGCAGGTATAAGTAATTGTTGTAGCAAGCGCCGATTTGATTAGCCTGCGCGCGGAACCCGAAGCAGGATTGCTATACCAGCCGCGCTTGCGCCCGCCCGTCCGCCACGCTGAAACAACATCAAACCGCTGGTTTTTTAAAGATGTTTTCGGGGTGTGAATAACTCGTGAATAAGAGTTAATATGTTGTCCTCGTAAGTTTCCGGACGATGACTTAAAAACGCTGACGTAAATCGCGGCAGGGAAGTTCACCGGCACAATTTGCGGATGCGCCGTGCGGACCGGAAGAAAAAATCTGGTTTTACCCTATTAAAATATGGATTTTTTCATCTTTCAGATAGCAGTCGGCGCAAACGGCAGAAAAACTTTTGAAAATTTCGCTTGAATCACGTCCGCCAGCACGGTTGACTGACTGTCGGCTCTGACGAAAAAGCCGGCGGAAAGACGAAGTGAATAAGCACTGGGATTCGGGTGACAGCGGCAACAATATGCAAATTTCGGCAGAAAAAATTTGGAACACGGCGCAGGAGCATCTCCGCGTCAAGTTAAGCCGGGACACATTCAACATGTGGTTCGCCTCCCTGCGCGCCAGCGCGGTGGATGGCCACCATCTCACCATTGAAGCCCCCAACGAGTTTTGTGAAGTTTGGCTCAAGGATAATTATTTAAGTCTCATGCAGGACGCTGTGGCCATCGCCGCCGGCGCCAGACTTGCGGTGAAATTCAAAGTGACCAACGGCAACCTGCCCACCACTCCAATCACACTGCCATCGGCCGCTTCAACCAAGCCAAAAAATTCTGAAACTGCACAAGAACGTGCGGCAGCCAATGGTGATCTGCATTTCAACCCAAAAAACACTTTCGACACATTCGTCGTCGGCGCAAACAACAATTTCGCCTTTGCCGCTGCGAAGGCCGTAGCCGAGACCCCTGGCAAGGCTTACAACCCGTTGTTTCTTTACGGCGGCGTCGGTCTAGGCAAGACACATCTGCTGCACGCCATCGGCCAGCACGTTGCTAGCACTAAAAAAAGTGCCCGCGTGGCCTACGTTTCCTCGGAAAAATTTACCAACGAATACATTGATGCGATTCAAAACAACAAGCTCGCAGTATTTCGCAAAAAATATCGTCACACCGACGTGCTGCTGATTGACGACGTTCAATTTTTCGCTGGCAAGGAACGCATTCAGGAAGAATTTTTTCATACGTTCAACGCCTTGAAAGAAGCCGGCAAGCAAATCGTCCTGACCTGCGATCGCCCGCCGAGCGAAATGCAAGGTCTGGAAAACCGCCTTGTCTCGCGCTTCGAATGGGGTCTGGTGACTGATTTACAGCCACCGGACATTGAAATGCGCCTCGCCATCTTGCAAAAAAAGGCGCAGTTCATGAACGTCACGCTCCCGGATGACGTCATTAATTTCCTCGCCACGCGCATCCGCACGAACATCCGGCGGTTGGAAGGCGCACTCATTCGCGTCGCCTCGTTCGCCTCGCTCACGGGCAAGAAGCTCACGATCGAAGTCGTCGAAGGTCTGCTCCGCGAAATTCTCCATGAAGAAGGCCGCCAGACCATAAGCATTGAAGTCATCCAGAAGAAAGTTGCTGAAAACTACGACATCCGCCTTGCAGACATGACTAGCAAGCGCCGCCCGGAAAACATCGCCTTTCCGCGCCAGATTGCCATGTATCTTTCACGTCAATTAACCGAAAGCTCTCTGAACGTCATCGGTGAAGCATTTGGCGGACGCGACCACGGCACGGTGCTGCACGCCTGCCGACTCGTCAAAGATCGCATGGAAGTGGACGCCAACGTCCGACAGCGCGTCCTGCACCTTGAAAAACAGCTGACGCGCTAGTTTTTCATTCCATAGTTTTGAGTTGAACGAAAACTTGAAACCGGAAACCTGAGACTTAAAACTCCCGCGATGCCTGCCATTGAAGTCAAAGGACTGACTAAAGCCTTTCGCACCTACAAAAAACAACCGGGGTTTTCCGGAGCGATAAAAGGACTTTTCCGCCGGCAATACGAGCAGACGTTTGCCGTCAACGACGTCAGCTTTAAAATCGAACCCGGCGAACTCGTTGGCTTTCTAGGCCCGAACGGCGCGGGCAAAACTACCACACTCAAGATGCTTGCCGGCCTGCTTTACCCGACCGGCGGCACAGCGCAAGTTCTCGGCCACACGCCCTGGGAACGGCACGATGACTACCGCCGCCAATTTGCGCTCGTGCTCGGCCAAAAAAATCAATTGTGGTGGGATTTGCCAGCGAGAGAATCGCTGGAGCTGAACGCTAAAATTTACGGCATCCCCAAAGAGCATTTTGAAAAAACTGTCGGCGACATGACGACGCTGTTGGACGTGAAGGACAAGCTCAATGTTAGCGTCCGCGAGCTTTCGCTCGGCGAGCGGATGAAGATGGAACTCATCGCGTCGTTGTTACATGAACCGAAGGTGCTATTTCTTGACGAGCCGACCATTGGTCTTGATGTGACCTCGCAAAAAACCGTGCGCGATTTCATCCGCCGCCATAATGCGCAACAGAAAACCACAATTTTACTGACGAGCCATTACATGGCCGATATTCAGGAATTGTGCGAACGAGTCATTATCATTGACCACGGCAAGCTATTCTTCGACGGCAAGCTCGCCGAAATTGTGGATCGCTTTGCCGATTGCAAACTTGTCACAATCCGTTGTGAAAATGCGGATTTTTACGCCGAAGCCGACTTGAGCCGCTATGGCGAAGTTGTTGAAAAATCTCCCGGCGCGATTAAGTTCAAAGTGAAGCGTGATCGCGTCATCCAGACATGCAAAACACTGCTAGATGGCCTACCGGTGACGGATATTGACATTCAAGAAGTGCCCATCGAGGAAGTAATTCGGCAAATTTTCGCACGTTAAGCAATAAGGAACGTTGGGCCGACAACGGTTCGCTCATACCCCACACTATCCACCGTCTTAAATTGGAGAGCCATCGCTGGTCATGCATAGCAAGTTGCGAACGACTTCGCAGTGGAAGGTTGTTCCCAATTACTTCAATGCCGGATTGCTGTCACTTTGTATACCAACCCGTCAAGATTCGGCCTGCTGTTTGCGCGCATATTTCATCACCGCCTCGGTCTGGCTGTGGACGTGCAGCTTCTCGTAGATACGCTGGATGTAGGTGCGCACGGTGCTCAAGCTGATGCCAAGTTCGCTGGCGATTTCTTTGTAGGGATGGCCGCGTGACAAGCCTTGTAGCACTTCTAGTTCGCGCGCGGTGAGCGATTCCGTCTCGGCATTGGCGGACGCATTGGCGGCGGCGTGCGCCTGAAAGGATTGCACCACTTTGCGCGCGATGTGACCGGACATGGGCGAGCCGCCGTCATAAACTTCCCGGATGGCTTCCAAAATTTTTGCTGGACGATTGCTTTTTACCAAATAACCAAACGCACCGGCAGACAATGCCTGAAACACTTGTTCGCCTTCTTCAAAAACGGTGAGCATGATGATCTTCACCGACGGCGCGGCTTTGCGCAGGCGGGAGACACATTCAATGCCGCTCATGCCGGGCAGGTTGATGTCCATCAGCACGACGTCAGGCAGATGCTTTGGGATATCGTCGAGGGCCGCCTCCGCGTTCGGATAAGATTTGAGGCATCGGAAGCCGGGCCGCCCCGCGAAATAGCGCACGACCGTTTCGCGCAGCTTGGCGTCGTCCTCGACAATGGAGACTTTAATCATGGCGGATTCCAATGACGCCATCAGACTGGCTGACAGCGTGGACGAATCTATCATGGACGTGGTGGAAACTAAATTCATTTGCTGTCTTCATTTTAACCTTTGCGGTCACGCGAGCCAGTCGGATGAAGTGTGGACAGGTTAGGATTTCGGCAGACCAGGTGCGGCTGGAACTCCGAAACTGATGCGCGTGCCATGTCCCGCTGTGCTGCGACAATCAAATTCGCCGCCCACGCTCCGCAGACGTTCGCGCATGTTCTCCAAGCCGTTGCCGCCGCCGGTGCGCTTGGGCGGCACCGCGCTGTTGAATCCGCAGCCATCATCCTCGATGCTGATTTTGAATTCGCCGGCAGTGGCGGAGAAAGACACGCAGACACGATTTGCCCTGGCGTGCTTGAGCACATTGTTCAGCGCCTCCTTGGCGGCGAGAAAAATTTGCCGGCGAACTTCCGTCGGCAGCGCAAGGCTGGGAATTTTTTCAGGCAAATCAAAAACACAGCGCACCGGGCTGCTCTCGAAATAATCTTCAGCGTAACGGCAGAGATAATGCACGAGATCTGCCAACGTGTCGTTGCGTGGGTTCACGGCCCAGACAACTTCCTCAAACGAGCGGATGGTTTCGCGTGCGGTCTCGGAAATTTCCCGCACGTCGTCGAGCGCGGAAATTGGGATTTCGGGATTCACACCGGCCATTTCCGTCAGCAGCGAGAGGCGCGTGAGCTTGGCCCCCACCTCGTCGTGCATGTCGCGCGCGATGCGCGAACGCTCTTTTTCCACGGCGGCCAGTTGCTCCAAGTGCAGCATCCGCGCGCGCAAACGGCGGAAGGAAACGTAGCGCACCACCGCCACCACGCTCGCGGTGAACACCACCAGCACCAGCAAGCGAAACCACCAGCGCTGCCAGAAATACGGCGTGACCTCGATATCCAGCGCCGCGCCAGCATCGTTCCACACGCCGGCGTTATTGCAGGCGCGCACACGAAAGCGGTAGCTGCCCGAAGCCAGATGTGAATACTTCGCGCTGCGCTGGTTGCCGGCCTCAATCCATTTCTCGTCGAAATTTTCAAGCTGGTAACGGAACTGCACATTTTCCGGCGAGGCAAAACTCAAGGCGGCAAAGTCCAATTCCAGTTTTCGATATCCCGGCGGGAGTCGCAGCGTCTCGGCGTCGCTGCGCAAGTCCGTAAAATTTATTCCGTTTTCAGTCCGCAAAGGCGAAGCGCTGTCGTAGAGCGCGGTCGGCTGGTCATCCACCCGCACGCGTTCCAGCACCACAGGTGGCGGCAGCGGATTCCCCCGGATGTTTTCCGGCTGCACCATGAGCAGGCCGTTGAGCAGGGCGAACCACAGCCGTCCGTCCGCTGACTTGCAGACGCTGGGAAAATTCGCCGAGTTTGGCTGAAAATTGGGCAACCCTTCATTGTGGCCCAAAACGAGTGACCGCAATTTATCCGCGCGACCGTTGGCCACCGCCGCCAGCTCGTTGGATTGGATTTGAAACGCACCGCGATTGCCCGTGATCCACAGATTCCCGCGTTCATCGGTCAAAAGCTGTGAGGCAAAATTATCCGTCAGCCCGTTGGCTTCGGTGATGTGCGAAAACTTTCCCGCCTTTAACCAGCCGATGCCCGCACCCGCGTAGCCTACGAGCAAAGCCCCGTCCAGCGTGGTTTCCAACGCGCGAATCGGCTCGCCGCCGGGATTGATCGCCGCTGTTTCCACGATGAGCGAAGAATCCTTTACGCGCAAAAGCTGTCCCTCCAGCGTGCCGATCCAGAGCGTGCCGTCCGCGCCTTCGGCCATGGCCCGGATGGTGCGGTTCTCGCCAGGCAACGGAAACGGTTCAGTGAGGACGCCAGCGCGCAACCGTTGCAAGCGGCTCGGCGAACCGGCGACCACCCACACGTCGTCGTTGGCCGCGACAAAAATCAGATGCACCGAGCCGTTGTGCAGACCATCGGCGCGCGACCAGGTTTTCCAAACGCCGTCGTGGAAAAAATTCAACGTCCGGTTGCGCGCACCGACCCACACGCCGCCTTTTTTGTCCGCCGCCACGCACGTTGCGATATTGCCCGGCCAGCCAGCTTGCGCATCAACCACCTCCCAGCGGTCGTTTTTCAGACAGGCCAGTGTTCCATTTTGCGCCGCAACCCACATCTGGCCGTCCGTGGTTTGGCACACGGAAGCCGTCGCTTCAAACGGCAGGCCAGTGTCGCGCCCGATGAGAGTGGCGGCGCTGGGGCGGATGAGATTCAACCCGCCACCGCGCGTGCCGGCCCAGATGCTGCCTTCGCGATCTTCGTTGATACAATTCACGGCCTGTTGCGAGCTGGGAACTTTTTCCAGGACACCGTTCTTGAAACGGAAAAGTCCGTCCGCCGCCGTCCCGACCCACAGCGCGCCGGTGCGATCCTCGAACAACGCCTGCGGATCGATGTGATTCGTCCACCGCGCGACTTCTTCCGGCTCGTGATTCTCCGAATACTTCAACAGGCGTGGCCCGGCGCAAATCCACAGACCCGGCGATGACCCGCCGCAAATGCGAACGGCCGTTTCATCGAATGAAAATTTTTTCACCAGTTGCCCGTCGCGAACCACACCCACCTGACCGCCTTTGGAAAACCAGATTTGTCCGTCCGCATCTGTGGCCACCCACGGATTGATGCCCATCGGAAAACCCTCCGCCCCGGTGAACCGGTTGACCGCGCCATTTTTTAGCCGGCAGAGCGCGGTGGGATAAATCGCCCACACCGCTCCATCGCGGGCTTCGGCCATGGCCGCGATGCGCTCAACGGGCAACCCGTCCGCAGCACCGTAAGTGTGCGACTTATTCGACTCCAGACACAGAACCGCGCCGGATTCCATCCCCAGCCAGAACGTTTCCCGCTGGCCGAGCAGCATGGTGCGGATGGATTTTTTGAAGACGCCGGGCAGTTGCACCGCCGAAAAACCCGCGCCGTTGAAACGCATCAGCCCGCCGTAGGTCGCCACCCAGAGATAGCCGTCGGAAGTCTGCGCCACTCCCGTCACGCTGTTGTCCGGCAGGCCGTCCTCCGTCTGCCACGGACGAAACGACCACGCGGAAGAGTTTGTTGCCAGGTCCGCCCGCCCCGACATTGGACAAAAAACAGCCGACAGCAGCAGCAAAGCGACGAAGCATTTGAAGCGGATGGGCATGATGCGATTCTAAATCAGAAACTGGGACGCACAAGATTTCATACAATCGCAAGGCATCAGGCCCGCACTAGGCGCCAGCATTGGTCTCATTGGGTGAATGGGGCAACAGCCATCCGGGCAGTGCGATAAAACCGCGAACCGTTGGTCAGCACCGCACCGGCAACCGCCTCGCCCAAGAGCGGCGGAACGAAAAATGTCGCTTGGAGGATGATAGAATTGCTTTGCATTGGTGTTCCGTTTTTGCGCTGTGAGTTCTTTACCGTCCGTGAATTTCACCGCGACAACGAACGGATCAGTTCCAGTGCTTCGGCAAAATCCGGCTGAATCACCACTGCCCGGCGCGCGGCGGCAATCGCTTCCGGTTTTCGTCCCACCTGCGCCAGAATTGTCGCGAGCGCATACGAGGCCCGCGCGTCACGCACGTTCGCCGACTCCGCGCGTTTGAGCGTTTCAATTGCCTTGGCCGAGTCGCCTTGCTGATTGTAAACCAAACCCAGATTGTAAAGCGCGCGATCATAGCGCGGATTCAGGCGCACTGCTTCTTCCAATGCGACGACCGTTTGCGCGAGATTGCCGACTTCATTCCACGCGAGGCCGAGACGATAGAAATTTTCCGCATCCTTCGGCGCGAGCCGACAGGCCGCTTGAATCTGCGTCAGCGCGTTGCTGGATTGTCCGGCCAGACTCAAGGCCACCGCGTAATCAATGCGGAACGGCGGCGAATTGGAATCCCAAGCAACCGCTTTGGTGTAGTGCGCGAGTGCCGGCTCAACTTCGCCGTGAGCAAGCTGCCACACAGCGTGCTGTGCCTGGCCAATGGGTTGGTCGGCATTATTTTGGATGGTTTGCAACATTTCGCGGGTGGCCGGCGAATTTGTATCCAGCATTTCTCGCAAAGCCCAACCAGCTGCAAATCTGACGCTGCGAACCGGGTCATTCAGCCTTGCGCGCATAGCGGCTTCCACTCCCGGCACGCGCAACTCAAGCAGTGGAGCGAGCGACTGCGCCGCCTTCGCACGCACCAGTGGATTTTCATCGTGCAACAAATTTGTCAGCGCGGAAGTCACGCTTGGGTCAGCCGCCCACGGTTCCAAAAGCGAGGCCGTCACCGCTTTCCAAAATGGGATTTCATTCGTCGCCAACAATCGCAGCAAAGGCGCGCGCGCCGACTCATTGCCCAACCGTGCTTCCGCAAGCCAGCGTGCGCGCTGCTGCGTCGGGCGATTCATGTTTGTGCCATACCATTTCTGCACCGCATTCAATGACCACGTCGTGTCTTTGTCGGTGTGGCAGCGATTGCAGGCGTTGGGGATGTTGAAATCTTTCGTGAGTTGCGGATCGGGAATCGTGAAGCCGTGGTCATGCCGCCAGTGCCGCTGCATGTAAACCGTCTGCGGCATGTGACAATTAACGCACTCGCCGCCAGTCTGCTTAATTTCCTTTGGGCGATAGGCTGTGAGATTTGAATTTGTAAGCTTGCCCGTCGCATCGTAGCCGAAAACCTGGTGGTGACTGTGGGTCACGGGATTGATGACCGGCGCGTTGCTCACGCCGCCCGAGTGGCAGCGCATGCACAAAACATTTCCCGGCAAAATTATTTTCGAAGTGTGCGGTTGATGACAGTCGCCGCACTTCACACCCGCCGCGTGCATCCGGCTGCCGAGAAACGCATTGAACTCGTAATCCTCGTCGTGAATCTGACCATCGGGATAAAAAATTTCCGAGGCATCCACGGTCACGAGGTCGAAGTCATCGAAGAATTTATCGCCCGGTTTGAAGTCGCCGGCCAATTCCGCACGCCGTGCATGACATGAGCCGCAGGTATCGAGCATCTGGTGTTTGCTTAATTTCTTCAGCGTTGGATCAACGGCGCTGCTATTTTTGTGCAGCGTGCTCCATTCGACGTGATCTTTCATCGGCCCGTGACAGGCTTCGCAGCCGACCGAACGCTCAGCCATTGTCGTGTGATAAACATCAGCGGCCTCATCGTAATTTTTCAGCAGGCGCGTGTTGTGGCAGGCGGCGCACATGGAATTCCAATTCATGCCGCGCCCCGTCCAATGTCCCCATTCCCCCGGCTGCCGGTCTTCCGCGCCATAGACGTTGAACCATTGGTTGCTGCGCGGATCGAACGACGCTTCGTGAACTTGCAATCGTCCACCCGGAATCGCCGTGAGAAATTGCCGCAGCGGATCGTGACCGATGACGCGCGCAACTGGATAGGCCTCGCGTTTGTTGTTGAAGCCGAGCGTAACAATTTGTGGCTGGCCGTTGGTGCCACGCGTCTCGGTGGATTGCGAGCCATGCGAAAATGTCCGTGACGGCTCGAAGGCCAATGTGTCGAGATCCGCCCGCAACGTTCGCTCGGCCAGACCGTGATGCGACTTTGACCACGCCGCATACGCGTCTTCGTGACAGCCGCGACAGCTTTCCGAACCCGCATAGGCCGTATAAATATTCGTCGGCGATTGATTGGTGGAAAAATGCATCTCACCAACAGAAGCCTGATTGGGGTCGGCCCATAGTCTGCCGAAGGTCAAACCGATGGCGGCGGTCATCAACCATCGGTTTAAGCATAATTTCATCGGAAAAGACTTTGCGGCAATGAGGCTTATTTTGCAACCGGCGGTTTCGCGCCCTGCCAGCCGCGTTTCCATTGCGCCATCAACTGCTGGACGAGTTCGGCGTTGGCCGGAACTTTGGCGATGTTCACATTTTCCTGCGGATCGTTTTGATGATCGTAAAGCTCCGTGGAATCAACTTTTGAATGATCGGCGCGATCCACCCAGACGGTGAAACGATAGCGGTCGGTGCGCATGGTGTAGCCCATCAAATCCTTGCCGTGCGTCGCGATGATACTGCGCGGATACTGGCTGAATGCCGCCGTCTTCCACGAACGTTTCGGATCGTCGAGCAACGGCTTGAAGCTCGTTCCTTCGAGAAGTTTTGGCAGCGGCAGCCCGGCGAGTTCGGCGAGCGTCGGATAAACATCCACAAACTCAACCAGCGCGTCGCTATGTGTGCCGACGTTTTTCATCCCGGGCGCGGAAAGAATCAGCGGCGCATTCACGTCATTCTCAACGTTGCTGTGTTTGCACCACGCGTCATGCTCGCCAAGTTTCCAACCGTGGTCGCCCCACAAAATCACAATCGTGTTAGTGCGCAAACCAAAATGATCCAGCTCATCCAAGACGCGACCAACTTGTGCGTCGGTGTAGCTCACACACGCGTAGTAGGCGTGCTTAAGCTGGCGCGCAAGATCATCTGACAAGTGTCCGGTGGGAATGGCGTGATACATTCGCAGTTCATCGCCTTCGATGATCGAGTATTCCGGCGCATCTTTCGGCCGAAACGGATTAGGTGCTAGCTGGATTTGTTTTTCGTCGTAAAGATCCCAATATTTTTTGGGCGCGACGAACGGTAGATGCGGCTTCACCAATCCAACCGCGAGAAAGAAAGGTTCTTTCTTTCCCGCGATATTGCGCAGCGCCGCTAAGGCCAGGTCGCCCACCTTGCCATCGGTGTAAGCGTTGTCAGGAACATCGGCGCACTCGAATGCCGGGCCGCGCGTGTTGAGGCGGTTGGTCGCGATTTCGCCGGCCGCGTAAGGTTCTTTCTCGCCCGGAATCGCCGCCTTGCTTTCACCGTCGCCATCCGGCTCGCCGGCAGGCTTGTGCGAATTCAGTTCCTGATTTTCCGGCAACGCATAGACCTGCGCTTTCGGATTCACCCACGGAACGGACCATGATTTCGGGTCGTTGAAGCCGCCGTGAAAAACTTTGCCCATGCCTTGAACGAAATAGCCGTTCTCCTTGAAAAGCTGCGGCAGCGTGACGACATCCGGCAAGGCCGTGCGGAAATGCGTTTTCAAATCCCACACCTTCGTCGTGTCTGGCCGCGTGCCGGTGAGCAAGCTGGAACGCGTCGGCGAGCAGACCGCCTGCTGGCAATAAGCGCGGTTGAAAACCATGCCCTGCGCCGCGATGCGGTCAATGTTCGGACTCTTGATGTAATCCTTGCCGTAACATCCCAGTTCGGGCCGCAAGTCATCTAATACGATGAAGAGGACGTTTAGTTTCGTGGATGCTACGTCGACAGCGTTCGTCCTCGCTGCAAAAAGCAAATAAGCAGCCGCCAGCGATATGGCTAAGAGCATCGTTCGATTCATGATTTAATTTAATTTTGGATTTCCCGGCAACCACGCGTTACCCGACATGACCAGCAGGCACAACAAATTGATACTGTCTTCGTAATAACCCTCCTTGCGATTTATGGCGTAGCTGAAAGTCTGGTTCAACCAAACCTGATTGCTGCAAGCCATCGCGGCCACGCCGGTGGGCGAAACAAAACACGCCGTGTCGAAATCGCTGCCGCGTGGACTTGTGCCGTCAAGGCGGTAGCCAGCCTGAAATTTTTCTGGGCTGCCGACTTGCTTCGTGGCCCATGCCGCGAACCGCTCCAACAATTTTTGCGCACGTTCGTCATGGTTGCCCACCGCGGCCCAACCAATGCGCCACGGCACGCGGCAGGCGTTGTAGTTGTATTCGCCATCGTGCGGACCTTCGAGAAACTTTGGCTTCGCCGGCTGCCATCCGCCGTTTGTAGCGACGGCGAAATCAGGAATCAGCCCTGTGGTTGCCGCAAAGTTGGTTTGTAGTTCTTCAAGGATGGTGTAGCACTTCGCTTCAACGTTCGTCCACACGCCGTCGCCCGTCGCCGCGTGAAAGGCGCGAAAGTGCGTGGGCATAAAATCCGACGGACGTGTCTGACCTTCGGCCGAATTCCAATCGCCAAGCCGTAACGAAAAATCCGCACGCACGAGGCTGCGACGGATGTTGTAAATCAAATTGGTGGCCTCGGTAAAATAGGTTTCATCGCCCCACTGCTTGTGCGCAAGCAATAAAGCGAAAGCCATGTCGAAGTCGCCGTCCGTCGCGCAATCATCACGAACGGTTTTTTCATTCGCGGGAATTTTCCAGCACATTAACCTCGGATTGATGCTGGACGGATAACGTTTCCGAAAACGATTCAAGCCATCGAAGCACGCCCGGGCATTGATGTCCGCGCCGGCCATGTAAACCGTGAGCAGCATCCCATAACCCATCGCCTCGGAAACGGTCGTGCCTTTGCCGTCAAAGTCTACTTTGTAATCACCGGAGACCTTGGCTGACGGCAGCAGGAATTTTCCTTTCCAATAAAAATAATAGTTACTGACGGCGGCGTTGACTTCCGGGCGGGTGAAAACTTCCGGGCGCAAACCGTGGCTTACATTTGCCGCCTGCGGGAATGGCCGGGTGACATCAGCCAGGGCAGTCAAAGCGCACAGGCCGCCAAAAACAAATGCCAGCCGCGTCTGCTTTCCGGCGGTGTTGACGCGTTTCATGTTGCGATCAGTTTTTGCCCGGCCCGTCCGCAGAGGATGCGTTTACCCACAACACCGGCTGTGTGATTGCGATGTTGCGGCGCACTTCGGCATTCGTCGGATCGGGCGAAAGCTTCTTCCAAAGCTCCAGATACTTCGGCTCACCAAACGCGAGACCGGCAAAAAGCAGATTGGATTGACGCGACGGCCAGCCATCCCACGCCATCACGTCCGGCTTCAGCGGCCACTGGGATTTGTCGGCGAGATATGGATAGAGATACGCGACGGCCTTGCGGATGCCGCGACCATCCGGCATTTCAAATTTCCACAAATCATCTTCCGGCGTCGAAAGCACCTGACAGAGCGTCGTCATGTTATCGAGCTGAAAAATCGAATACGCGTAGGGCTTCGTTCGCTTCAGCTCCGCCGGGAAACTACCGTTCGTCGCCATCTGGTTCGGCACGAAGACTTCCTTGATCTGCCGGCGGCACTCCGCAAGTTTCGCCTCGTCGCCGGTGAAGCGTGCGTAGCAGGAAAATTGCAGCCAGAACGCGACGGCGTGATTGTTTTTCGCCGCCGCTTCATCCTTGCCGTTCTTGCTGGTCGCCATCCATTCGGCGAGCTCGGCAAACCATTTTTTCAAGCCGGCCACCAGTTCCGGCGTGAACGCGGCAGATTTTTCCATCGCGACGATCGCGGGCGGGATCTCAATCATGTGAAGACCGTCAATGATGCCGAAGCTACGACCGCTGCCGTTGTCGCGACCGGGAATCGCCTGCGTGTTTTGCAGATTGGGATTCATGCGAGTCGCGTCATCGAGAAAGAAAAATTTCAGCAACGCCGCCGCCTTGGTCGCGTATTTTTCATCGCCAGAAATTTTGTAGGCCGCGCCCAGCGCCGCCACGGCGTCGCGCAACTGTCGCATCGCCATCCGATGCTCGTTGAAGTTGCCGGGATTCGTTTCACCGTCGCGCTGGATGTAAGGCAGGCCGTTCGTCTTCGACGGATCGGGCCACCAGTAATCACCGTTGGAATAAAAATCATTCGGCCCGCCGACGCTGTGCTCCGCGTGAAACTTCGTAATGGTGATTGGTGCGAGCGATAAAGCCGCATCGGCCGCTCTCAAAATGCGCTCACGGTCAATCGCACCGACATCCATTTTTTTACCTGCGGGCACGGGGCTGAGAAGCTGATAACGTTCGTGCGCGGCATCCGGAAGGGCGGCGAGAATTTTTTCATACTTTGCCTCCTGATAGACCACCGCCGCCTGACGCAGTTGGGGGGCAAACTCGGAGCGGTTGAAATTTTTGATCTGCTCGTAAGGCCATTTCTGGGCTGGATCGGCGACGTAAGGCAGCAAAAAATCCAACGCCGTCGCGAACGCGTATTTGCCGCTGGCCAGCGGGCAATGCCAGAGATCCACGCCGACATATTCGGACATGGTCGCAAGTGTAAACAGCGCTTCGAGGTTGAAATGCGAATAGCTGAACGCCGCCGTCCGCGCTAGCTCCAGCGGCTGTTTCCCATCCGGCTCAATCTGGGTCGCGACGCGTTTTTGTTTCGCGCCTTCGGCAATTTTTTTTGCCACGTCCGTCTTGCCCAGCACCAGTGCCAGTTCCACCGTTTGCACGTCAAACCACGAACCGTGATTGTTGCGGGCGTTGAATTCGTCGTGCCCGGCCTTGCTCGTCAGCAGCCAGTCCAAATATTTTTCCAGCCACGCCTTGAATTCGGCCCGGTCCATCTCCGTCCAGGCCGGCGAACCCGCCAGCAGTTGGGCGGCGTCTGCCGCGGCGGAGACGTTTCGACCTTCGAGAATTCCCGTGCCGCGCCCTGTGTTTTCTCCCGGCACAGCCTGTGCAAAATTCAGATTGGGATTCATTCGCGTTGCCGGATCAAGAAACCAGACACGCAGCATTTTTGCCGCGTGTTCCGCATACACTTCCTTGCCAGTGAAATAATAGGCCAGTGCCAGCGACTCGACATTTTTCGCCATCGAACCGATGCGACCGTGATCAAAACCATCGTCGCGGCTTTCCGGATTCACTTTGCCGTCGTGCCGGACGTAAGGCAGACCGGCCGGCTTTTCCGGGTTGGCCCAGTAATAGGGCGCGACGCTCATGTAATCATGCTTATCTCCGCTCGGTGGCGTTTTGCTTTTTTCAACAACCGATGGCGGTGGGATTTGCAGCGCATTGTCTGCCGCTTTGATGAGCACCTTGAGCACGGGCGACAAAGCTTTGTCATGCGCCGCCAACCGCGCCTTGGCCTCGGCCAATGCACCCGGGCTTGCACCAAAATAACGCGGCGACGTTTCGTCCGCGCTGGCGAAGAGGACAGCCGCACAGGTGAACAGCGAGAAAAAAATTCGTTTTGTCATTTTGAGGTTGTCAGATTTAGAAATGCGGTCTTGATGCCTTCACTCGTCACACTGGCGGCCGCATCACCCGTGAGTTGAAGGCTGATTTGAGCGCGCCCGTTGTATAATTGCACCGCGCGCGAACCAGTGGACGTGCCGAGGTTATCTTGCAATTTTCCATCGCCAGTCACACCAAATCGAATCAGATTTGCCGCATCAAGACAGGGCACGCCATCCTTGTCGGACACACGCGCCTCAATCGTGACGACTTCGTTGCTCCGCAAAATTTCGTTGAGCGACAGCTTGGCCGGCTTGCCCCACTGAGCGGTTTGATACGACTGAACAATTTCGTCGGTTACTTCTCCGCCGTCGGATTTACCAACCGCACGCAACGTATTCGTTCCTTCGTTCAACTTAACGCTCCAGCGCAAACCGGCGGCGGGAAAATCCTGACTGTTACGTTGCTTCACGCCGACAGAAACACCATTCACGAATAATTCCACTTCGCGGCAATTGGAAAAAACTTTCACCATTTTTTCCTCACCAGCTTTACCCCAGCGCGTCGGCCAAGTGTGGCCGTAGATATGGATCATCGGCTTGTCGGCCCAGTAGCTTTGAAACACAAAATAACTTTCCTTCAACGTGCCATCGCGTTCCACGACGCCCTTTTGATTCACGCGCGGCACGGGATTTTCCGGGCGCAACGGCGTGGCGAAGTCCTTGAAAATCCACATCGCCGCGCCGGTGAGATTCGTCATCGTCTCTTGTTCTTTGAGATGCCAGTCGAAAAGGTTGATGATATAACTCTCTGACCAGTCGCCGTCCTTCGACGGCCGCGCCTTGCCGCCACTGCCTTTGTATGCCTTGCCGACTTCTGCCGTCCCCTGCCCTGTCGCCACCGCGCCAAGAAATTTTTCCGGCTCTTCCGAATGACGCCGCGCATGACTGTCGCCGCCGAATTCGGCATGGAAGAAATACGGCGTGTCTTTGATGCCTTTCTCCACCGACTGGCGATACTCCGTGTAACGTCCGCTATACCAGCCCGCCCAGATGCTCGGCGAATAAACGTCGGGAACATCTTTGCAAAAATCGCAGCGGCGAATCACGGTCTTGCGCGAGGGATCTAGTTCATGCGACTGCGAATTCAATTTCGTCATGAAGGCGTGAATCGCGTCCTTGTCGAAATTTTCAAAATCACCCGGCCAGTCGTTTTCATTGCCGAGTCCCCACAAAATGATAGACGGATGATTGTAATGCTGGTCAATCATCGCCTTTTGCATGTCGAGCGCCTGCTGTTGATAACGCTCGGCGCCAAGCCCGCCGCGACACCACGGAATTTCTTCCCAGGCCAGGATTCCGAGTTCATCGCACATTTCCAAAACCAGCGGCGCTTGTTGATAATGTCCGAGTCGGACAAAATTCGCACCCATATCTTTCATGGCCTGCAACGTCTGGCGCACAACGTCATCCGGCACGGCGGCGGCCACCCCAGCGTGATCCTCGTGATAATGCGTGCCTCGAAGCAGTAGCCGCTCGCCGTTCAACTTGAATGGCCCGTGCTCAACCCATTCAAAAGAACGCACGCCGAATTTTTCCGTCACCGCCTGCTCGCCCTGAGCAGACTTCAGTTTGACGGTGCAAGTGTAGAGTGTGGGAGCTTTCGGTGACCACAGTTCGGGTTTAGAAATTTCAAAAGCGTTGATTTCTTTTTCACCGGGCCACGGCGTAATTTTTTGCGTGGCGGAATGAATTGTTTTTCCACTCGTATCACGGACTTCGACAACCAATTCCGTTTCATCCTTTAACTCCGTCGGATTATAAAGCCGCCCGCGAATTTTCACGCTGGCTTTGCCATCCGCGCCGAGCGTTGGTTCGATGTGCACTCGCTTCAGCGAAAGCGCTGGCACATAGACGAGGCTGACGTGACGATAAAGTCCGCCGTAGCGATTGAAGTCGCTCAAGTCGGACGGGATGCTCTCTGCATCGCGTGAGTTGTCGCACAGCGCGGCCAGCGGCACTTCGCTCTCATTCGCGACGGCATCCGTGATGTCCACATCCCATTGGTCGTAACCGCCAAGATGTTCGCCAACTTTTTTCATTCCGACGAAGACCTGAGACTTTTGTCCCGCGCCGTCGAAGTGCAGCATAGTGCGTCCGTTCGGATACGGATTTGCCACTTTCAGGTGCGTGCGATACCAGCCCGGGCCTTGATAGTAACGCGAGTCGGGATCAACCGAGTCGCGCGCGTTGAAACAATGCGGCAGCGTGACGGGCGTCCAGTTTACGTTGTCCGTCGCTTTGTCGCCGCGCCAGATTTCCCAGATGCTGCCGAGCGAGCCTTGGTAAAATTCCAAGCCATTTTTGTCGAGCGGTTGGACGGTCTCCGCGCCAAAGGCGTTGGTGCAAAACACCAACGCCCCGGCGGCAGAAATCCGCAACCAATTCGGAAGTCGGAATCGTTTCATCAAGCAACGGATTTATTTGGCAGCCATCGCCGGTTTTGCCGCCTGCCAGCCGGCTTTCCATTGTGCCATCAGGTTTGCGACCAGTTCGGCATTCTCCGGTTTCTTGGCGATGTTGTAATTTTCCTGCGGATCGGTTTGATGATCGTAAAGTTCCGTGGCGTCCACCTTCGAGTGGTCGGTGTTGCTGACCCAAACGGTCAGGCGATAGCGATCAGTGCACATCGTGTAGCCCATAAGTTTGCCCGCGCCAGTATGTCCAGCGTTGCGCGGATACTGACTGAACGCCGCGCTTTTCCATGGCAGCTTCGGATCATCCAGCAACGGCTTGACGCTCGTGCCTTCGAGATGACCGGGCTTCGGGATGCCGGCCAAATCACAAAGCGTCGGATAAATATCCACGAACTCCACGAGCGCATCGGAGTGCGCGCCGGCCGCCTTCATTCCGGGCGCGGAAAAAATCAACGGCGCGTTCACGTCGTTTTCAACGTTGCTATGTTTGCCCCATGCCATGTGTTCGCCGAGTTTCCAACCGTGGTCGCCCCAGAGCACGACGATGGTGTTGTCACGGAGATGCAAACGATCAAGTTCCGCGAGCACCTGGCCGACGAGCGCATCGGTGTAGCTGGTGCTGGCGAAGTAAGCCTGTTTGAGCTTGTGCTGCACGTCGGCCGGAATCTCGCCACTCGGAGGAACGCCCTTGTAGGCGCGAACTTCTCCGTCATTCGGCAGCACAGCGTAGTCAGGCGCGTCCTTGGGTAAAAACTGATTCGGCGCGAGATCGATTTTCGCCGGATCATACATGTCCCAGTATTTTTTCGGCGCGACCCACGGCAGATGCGGCTTGTGAAAACCAACCGCGAGGAAAAACGGCTGCGACTTCTTGCTCATCTCGTCCAAAGTTTTCACCGCGAGGTCGGCGGTCTTGCCGTCGGTGAAAGTATTGTCCGGCACGTCGGCGCATTCATAGATCGGACCGCGCGAATTGGCCTTGCCGCCATCGCCGCCGGCTGCTGCGGCCGCGCCGGTGGTTGCATCGGCAGTCACGCCAGCTTTCGCTTTGCCTTTTTTGCCATTTTTCTTTGCCTTCTTGCCGGTCTTTTCGCCAGCCGATACATCAGCGCTGACTGCGTTAGTTTTGGGCAGCGAGTAAGCGTCGGCGGACGCACCTTTGTTGCCTTTGCCATCTTCATCCACCGGCTGAACATTCACGCCAACGAGCGCTGCATCTGCCGCCAGCGCATACACCGGCGCCTTGGGTTCCTGCCACGGCACGGACCAGGTCGGCGCATCATCCAGACCGCCGTGATAAATTTTCCCCATGCCCTGCACGAAATATCCGTTCGCCTTGAACTGCTGTCCGAGCGTCACAACATCCGGCAGCGCGTCACGAAAAGACGTGACCAAGTCCCACACCTTCGTCGTGTCGGGCCGCGTGCCGGTCATCACGCTGGAGCGAGAAGGCGAGCAAACCGCCTGCTGACAATACGCGCGGTTGAAAACCATGCCTGACTTGGCAAGGCCGTCAATGTTGGGACTTTTGATGTAGTCCTTGCTGTAGCATCCCAGTTCAGGTCGCAAATCGTCCACGACGAGAAACAGGACGTTGGGTTTCTTAGTGTCTGCGGCGAGGCCAAGTGTAGTTGCGGCCATGAAGATGGCGGCGGCTTTGCCCAACCAGCTGTTTTTTATTTTTTTCATGTGAGTGTTTTAATTGAACCGTAAAAATTGCCTGCGATTTACATGTTAATCGTCTGTGTTTGTCGCCTGACTGTTCTTCTTCCTCTTCTTGCCTTCCTTCGCGGTCTTCTCGCCTTTGGTTTCGGCGATGATTTTTTCGATCTCGTCAATCTGATGTTGCTTGAGCGGCTTGATCCCAACTTGCTTTTCCCACGCGGCAAGTTTCTGTTTCATGGCAGCCACGATTTCCGGATTTGCGGCAGCGAGGTCATGCTGTTCGCCTATGTCTTGGCGGATGTCATACAGCTCATCCTTTTTCTCGTAGATGAACTGCACGAGTTTCTTGTCGCCATCGAGCATCGCGGCCATCGCGGTGTTGCCCGTGCCTATCTTCGCGTCGTCAAAATACCAGTGAATGGGCTGCTGACGCTGATTATTCAAATCACCTTTGAGCACGCGCACAAAACTTTCGCCATCGAGATGTTCCTTGGGGCGAAGCGGCAAACCGGCGATGTCGAGAAATGTCGGAAAATAATCCGTGCCCACCGTGGCGCGATCAGTCGTTGTTCCCGCCGTCGTCACGCCCGGCCAATAGACAATCAACGGCACGCGATTGCCGCCTTCATAGAGCCAGCCCTTGCCGGTGCGCAGCGGCTTGTTGGAAGTGGATAGCGAACGATTTCCGAGCAGGTCAGCCGTGGAAAGTCCGCCGTTGTCCGAAGTAAAAACGATAACCGTATTTTTATCATAGCCCAGATCCACCAGCGCCTGACGGATGTGCGCCACACTGTCATCAATGCTCTTGATCATCGCCGCATACACCGGCAAATCCTGTTTCAACTTCACCTTGCCGGTATGGTCATTTTCATAATCCGGGCCGGTTTGCTTCGGCATTTTCGCCAACTTGCTTTCAAAATATTTTACATCGTCCGGCTTCGCTTCGAGCGGCTGATGAACTTGATAATGCGCGAGGTAAACTAGAAACGGCTGGTCGGGATGCTCGGACTTGTGCGACTTCAGAAACTTAATTGTCTCATCGGTTAGGCGGTCAGCGATGTATTCACCAGGTTTGCCTAATTCCAAACCAAATGGTGCGACGTTATGCGATTCGCGCGGACCAATGTCCGACGGCTTGTTGGTCTGATAATACGGCCAGAAGTGCGTGCCGAGCGCGCCGAGTGCGCAGCCACCAACATCAAAATCAAAACCACGATGCATTGGCCAGTAGGATTCTTCGCCGCCAAGATGCCATTTGCCGGCGTAGAAAGTTGTGTAGCCACCCTGCTGGAATGCTTTGCCAATCGTTCCCTGATCGGCAGCGAGACCACGTTCGCCACGTAGTTCAGGGCGATTGTGGTTTTTTCCCGTCATGATTGAATAGCGCGATTGAACACAACGCGGCGCAGCTTCGTAAGCGCGAGTGAACGACAAACCTTCCGACGCCAACTTGTCAATCGCGGGTGACTCATAAAACTGACTGCCCATATAGGACAAATCGCGCCAGCCAAGATCGTCAATGATGATGAAGACGATGTTCGGTCGCGCCGAATTGGTTTCCGCCGACAGGGCAGAAAATGCACCAGCCAATACCGCCGCGATCACGCCAGCAAATTTAGT
>CAIKKJ010000190.1 GCA_903827955.1 uncultured Verrucomicrobia subdivision 3 bacterium | reverse complement strand
CGCCGGCGATGGACGTGTTGGTGTTGAACAGCCATTGATAACTCAAGGTGCCGCCGCCCGCTGCGGCGGCTACGAAGGTGGCGATATTTCCGTTGGTGATGACGAGGTTCGTCGGCGATTGCGTGATGTAAGGCAGCGGGCCTTTGCCGGTGACGACGGCGGAAAATTTGGCGGTGTCGCCATTGGTCACGTAGAGATTTGGCGGTGGCGTGATGATGAACGGCCTGGAATTGGTGGAGACGGTCAGCCGGGCCGGGCTGCTGGTGATGCTGCCGATGTTGTTGGCGACGACGACGGAGTAAGTGCCCGCGTTATTGGTGGTGGCCACGACGATGCTGAGTGAATTATTTGTCTGCCCGGCGAGCAGGCTGTTCGTGTTGAAATACCATTGATACGTCAGTGTGCCGTTGATGGCCGCGACAGTGAACACGGCGGTGTCGCCGTTGGTGATGCTGAGATTTTGCGGTTGCGCGGTTATGGACGGAGGTTGTGAAGCGACCACGGTCAGGCTGGCCGGGCTGCTGGTGGTGCTACCGATGTTGTTGGCAACGACGACGGAGTATTTGCCGGCATCGTTAGTGGTGGTCACGGCGATGTTGAGCGAATTATTCGTCTGGCCGACGAGCAGGTTGTTTGTGTTGAAATACCACTGATACGACAGCACTCCGTTTGTGGCCGTGACGTTGAACGTGGCGGGGTTGCCATTCGTGACCGTGAGACTTTGTGGCTGGGCGGTGATGTTCGGCGGAGAAAAAACCGTGAGGCTGGCCGGGCTGCTGGTGACCGAGCCAGTGAAATCCGAAACCACCACCGTGTAAGCGCCCGCATCAATGCCGCTGACACTGGCAAGATTGAGGCTGCTGCCGGTCTGGCCAGCGAGCGGCGAACTGGCATTGAAATACCATTGGTAAGTCATGGCGCTATCACTCACGGCATTGACGATGAAGCTCGCGGGATTGCCGTTGGTCACGGCGAGATCCTGCGGCGGTGCGGTGATGACTGGGGCAAGTTGCAGCCGGAAAACCGTCCCGCCGCTGCTCGGACCGCCGGCGTTGGCGACGCCGAAAATGGTATTGGCATCGAGCGTGATCGGACCTTTGGGATTCGCCCCGGTCAGGAGGTTGGTAAAATTTTTCAGCACGGTAAAATTTGCGCCGTTCGTGCTGAGCTGAAAAACCGTTCCATTGCCGCCCGTGCCGCGGCTCAACGTGGCGCCATAAAGTTTTCCGTTGTTCAAGGCCAGCGTGCTTTGCGGTGAAAGTCCTTCATTGTTGGTGAAGCTGTGGAGCAGGGCGAAACCCGCGCCGTTCGTGCCGAGGCTGAAGACTGCGCCGGCATTGCTGCTACCACCGGAAGCGCTGACGCCGTAAAGCGTGCTGCCGCCGAGCGTGAGGCCGACATATGGCGTGGCGGCGAGCGGCGAGTTGGAAAAATTATAGATGACAGAATAGCCGCCGCCGTTGGTGTCCAGTTTGAAGGCGATGCCGCCACCATTGGTGCCGCCGCTGCCGGCGGTCCCGTAAAGCGTGGCGTCGTTCAGCAGCAAGCGACTGCGCGGGTTGGCGCCGTCCGGGCTGTTGGCGAAGTGGTGCAGCACGGTAAAGTTCGCACCGTTCGTGTCAATTTTGAAAACCGTGCCCAAGCCGTTTGAACCGCCATTGAGGCTGGTGCCGTAAAGCGTCGCGCCGCCGAGCACCAGACCGGCCAGTGAAAATTGCGGATCCGGGCTGTTGGTGAAATTGCGCAGCACCGTGTAATTGGCCCCGTTCGTGCCCATGCGAAAAATAGTTCCGGAGCTGTTCGAGCCGCCCACATATGTCGTGCCGTAAATCGTGTCGCCTGCGACCAGCAGTTCGTTCGGCGAGGAGCCGTCCGAAGGCGCGCCCGCAAAATCGTGGAGGGAAGTAAAGCCTGCGCCGTTCGTGCCGAGGATGAAGACCATGCCACTACTCAGGCTGCCGCCCTGCGCCGTCGCACCGTAAAGGCTCCCGTTGTTCAATGTCACGCCGTTGGGAAAGGTTCCGTCGCCGCTACCGTTGACGAAGATATGCAGGTTGGTGAACGTTTCTGCCGGCGCCGGGATGACGGCGGATAACAGAAAGAGAATTCCCGTGGCAAAACCCGTGGTAAATATTTTCATCAACAACCGTTCTTGTTTTTCGATTCAATCCTGATGGCTTCAAGATTCGAGGTGGAAAAATACCATTGTTTTTACCAGCGGGCAAACTGCAATCGCGCCGCCTAGCCTCACTGCACCGTCACGCTTTTGGCCAGGTTGCGTGGCTTGTCCACGTCGCAGCCGCGCGCCAGCGCGATGTGATACGCGAACAACTGCAACGGCACGCTCGCCAAGATTGGATTCAACGGCTCCAACGTTTTCGGCAGGTAAATCACGTCGTCCGCGACTTTTTTGATCTGCTTGTCGCCTTCGGTGGCCAGCGCGATGATTGGACCTTTGCGGGCGCGGATCATCGCGAGGTTGGCCATCGTCTTGTCATACATCGCGTCCTGTGGCACGAGAAAAACCGTCGGCGTCTTCGCGTCGATCAGCGCGATCGGCCCGTGTTTCATTTCGGCGGCGGAATAACCCTCGGCGTGGATGTAGGAAATTTCCTTGAGCTTCAACGCACCTTCGAGTGCGATGGGAAAGGAATAGCCGCGGCCGAGAAAAAAGAAATCTTCTGCCTTCGCATATTTTTTCGCGAGCTTGTTGAGCGCGTCGTTTTGCGCGAGAATTTTTTCCAACTGCTTCGGCAACGCTTCGAGGCCGCGCAAAATTTCCGTCGCGCGGTTCGCGGACAACTGCCGTAATCGGCCCAGATGCACGGCGAGCAGCGATAGCACGGTGATGGTCGAGACAAACGCTTTTGTGGATGCGACGCCAATTTCCGGTCCGGCGTGCATGTAAATGCCACCGTCCGATTCGCGTGCAATCGTGCTGCCAACGACGTTCACGATCGCCAGCGCGCGATGGCCGCGCCGCTTCGCCTCGCGCAACGCCGCCAGCGTGTCCGCGGTTTCGCCGGACTGCGAGAGCACCAGCAGCACGGTGTTCTTTTCCAGCGGACAATTGCGGTAGCAAAATTCATGCGCGAACTCGACCTCGACCGGAATCTGCGCCAACTCCTCGATCAAATATTCGCCGACGAGCGCCGCGTGCCAACTCGTGCCGCTGGCGGCGATCACGATGCGGTCAACGTGCCGCAGTTCGGCGGCGGTCATGTTCAGCCCGCCAAACTTCGCGGTCGCGCCTTCAAAATCTAGCCGTCCGCGCAGTGCATTCGCCACCGTCTGCGGCTGCTCAAAAATTTCCTTGAGCATGAAGTGCGCGAACTTTCCGCGCCCGACGTCCTCGTGGGAAAATTCCAGGTTGCTGATCTGCACGTTCGCCGTGTCTGTGCCGAGGTTGGAAACTTCAAAACGCTCCGGCGTGATCGTGGCCACGTCGTAGTCGTTCAGGTAAACGACTTTTTTCGTATGCGCGACAATGGCGTTCGCGTCGCTCGCCAGAAAATGTTCACCTTTGCCGATGCCAATGATGAGCGGCGAACCGCGTCGTGCGCCGATGATCGTGTCGGGAAAATCCGTGCAGATGACCGCGAGGCCGTAAGTGCCGATGACTTCGCGCAACGCGTCGGAAACGGCCGCCGCCAGTTCGTTTCCGGTTTCCGGTTTCCGGTTTCCGGTTTTGCGTTTGTGATAATGCTCACCAATCAGATGTGCGAGCACTTCCGTGTCGGTGTCCGATTTGAACTTGTGTCCGGTCGCGAGCAGTTTTTGTTTCAGCGAATCGTAGTTTTCAATGACGCCGTTGTGGACCACGGCAATTTTTTCTGATTGGTCAAAATGCGGGTGCGAATTTTTATCCGCCGGCGCGCCATGCGTGGCCCAGCGCGTGTGCGCAATGCCGAGGCTGCCGTGGACCGGCTCAGCCTTCAGCAGCCGCGCGATGCCTTCGTCAATCTTGCCGAGTTTCTTGCGGACGACTAGCGTGGCATTTCCCAAGACCGCCACGCCCGCGCTGTCATAACCGCGATATTCCAAGCGTCGCAGGCCTTCCAGCAGGATGGGCGAAGCTGATTTTTTCCCAACGTATCCAATAATGCCGCACATAAATTTTTTTAGCGGCGCTTTATGAGCGCCGACATTTTGCAACGGTCACAGACCGCCGCTACCATTCAAAATCCACTCCGCCATTTCCGGCAGGCCGTTGACGACAGTCGCGCGTTTGATCTGTTCAGCATCGTCGCGTTCCACTTCTTTGCCGTAGCCGGTGCGGACCAAAATACTTTTTTTCACGCCCGCGTTCCAGCCGCATTCGAGGTCAATCAGCTTGTCTCCGACCATGAAGCTTTCCGCGAGGTTGAAACCAAATTCATCCCGCGCATCGAATAAAAATTGCGGCGACGGCTTGCGGCCGCGGCTCGGCTGATCCGGCGCTTCGGGTGCGATGTAACATTTCTCGAAGCGTGCGCCGGCCGCCGCGAGCAAGTTGCAGACGTGTTCATTCACGCGTTCGGCGTCGGCCAATGTGTAGTAACCGCGCCCGATGCCGGACTGGTTGGTGACCATGACGAGCTTGAAGCCTGCGTCAGACAATTTTTTCAAAGCCGCACCCGCGCCGGGGAAGAGGTCCACGTCTTCCGGGCGATGCAGGTAATTTTTTTCCACGATGAGCGTGCCATCGCGGTCCAGAAACACGGCGCGTTGCATACGAACGTAAATTGTGTCCGCGCGGCGGCAAGAATGGAATTGAATTCTTCCGCTTTTTGTGTGCAAGCTGCCGGGCACTTTGTTTCCAACCACAAATTAAAACCACATGAGCACTAAAGGACGTTTGGGTATTTTGGTCGGCGGCGGTCCAGCCCCTGGACTCAATGGCGTCATCGCGGCGGCCACCATCGAGGGTATCAACCAGGGCTACGAAGTCATTGGTTTCCGCGACGGCTTCAAATACATCGCGCAAGGTGACACCACGCAGATCAAGCCGCTGTCCATTCGCGACGTGAAGGACATCCACCTCAAGGGCGGCTCCATCCTTGGCACGGCACGGACGAATCCGACCAAGTCCGAGGAGCAGATGAAAAATATTTTCACCGTGTTCGAAAAGCTCGGCATCACCGCGCTCGTCAGCATCGGCGGGGACGACACGGCGTTTTCCGCGAGCCACGTGGCGAAGCGCAGCGGCGGCAAAATCAAAGTCGCGCATGTGCCCAAGACGATTGATAACGATTTGCCATTGCCAGGAACTGCGCCGACGTTCGGCTACGAAACCGCCCGTCATTACGGCGTGCAACTCGTCCGCAACCTGATGGAAGACGCCCGCACCACGTCGCGCTGGTATCTCATCATCAGCATGGGCCGCGCGGCGGGTCACCTCGCGCTCGGCATCGGTAAGGCTTCGGCGGCGACGCTCTCCATCATCTCCGAGGAATTTCGCGGCCGCACCGTTACCGTGGATGAAGTGTGCGACATCATCATCGGCTCCATCATCAAGCGAAAGGCCGAAGGCTCCCTTTATGGACTGGTTGTGCTCGCCGAAGGCTTGATCGAATCGCTTGGCGAAAAAGGTCTCGTGGCTGCGCTGCCGGAAGGCCAGTTGGAACGTTTCGGTAAAGTCATTCGCGACGACCACGGCCATCTGCGTTTGGGCGAAATTGAATTCGGCCGCCTGATGAAAGAGCTGTTGACCGTGCGCCTCGAAAAGCTCGGCATCAAGATGACCTTTATTGACAAGGATCTTGGCTACGAACTGCGCTGCGCCGACCCGATTCCGTTCGATGCCGAATACACGCGCGACCTCGGCTACGCGGCGGTGAAATTTTTGCTTTCGCCCGCCGCCGAGCAATACGGTGCCATCATCAGCTTCGTGGATGGCAAGATGAACCCGCTGCCGTTTGAAAACATGCTCGACCCGAAAACCGGCCGGATGCAAAACCGCAAGGTGAATGTGGACGGCGAAGCGTTTGAGTGTGCGCAAGCCTACATGATCCGCCTCGAACGCGAAGATTTTGAGGACGCCAAGCAGTTGGGCAAGCTCGCCGCCGTCATCAAGGTGACGCCGGAAGATTTCAAGAAACGCTTCGGCTACCTCGTCGGGTTGAAGTAAAAAATAAATTACGCAAAACGGCGGCGGAAAATTTTCCGCCGCCGTTTTTGCTTTAAAATTGGCGGCGCGAAGGTGTGCCTCCAGACGCACAGGCGGGAGTTTGAACAAATGTTTCCGCGTGGCGTCAATGTCATCGTCCCAGCGTCGTGTCCGAGAATAACGGCTGGCAATTTTGCGGCGGGGACATAGAATCAAAAACCTTAAATGCGTCAGTTCATCACCATCGCGGTCAACGCGTTCATGGAACTGGTCCGGCAGCCGATTTTTCTGCTGCTCATGACCGGCTCCGTGATGTTCGAGATTTTTCTCGCCGTGCCGTATTACTTCGCGTTCGGG
>CAIKKJ010000189.1 GCA_903827955.1 uncultured Verrucomicrobia subdivision 3 bacterium | reverse complement strand
TTCAGACCGCCCGCCGAAAAACTGGAAAGCGCGGGCGGGGACGGCCCGGCGGTCCGTCCCTACCTATCGGGCCAGCCAGAATTTTCAATTCTGTAAATCCTGTTAATTCTGTCAAAGATCCGGAAATGTCCGGTTCAGAAATAATGCAGGTAGGGACGCTGCGCTGCGGCGTCCCCGCTGGCGCTTCCCCGTTTTTGGCCAGCGGAGATTTTCCAAACCGCCCGCCGAAAAACCGGAAAGCGCGGGCGGGGACGGCCCAGCGGTCCGTCCCTACCTATCGGGCCAGCCGATTTTCAATCTTGTAAATCCTGTTAATCCTGTCAAAAAATAGGCAACTATTTTGGTGGATAGGTGTTCACCTGACACAACGCATTTTTGCCCGATGAATTTTTTTGGAAAATTGATTTTGCTGCTGGCGCTGGCGATCACCGTCGCTGTCGTTCGCGCGGATGAACTGGCGATGTCCGGCAACCCGTATGCCACCATCGCCGAGCGCAATGTTTTTGCGCTGGTTCCCATCCCCACCAACGCGCCGGTGGATAACACGCCGCCCGCCGATCCGCCGCCTAAAATCACGCCCAACGGCATCATGAGTTTGTTTGGTAAGTTGCAGGTGCTGTTCAAGGTTGCCGTCGCCGGTAAGGCCGGCCAGCCGGCGAAAGATTTGTCCTACGTCCTGGGCGAGGGCGAGCGGCAGGATGAGATTGAAGTGATTGCGATTGACGGGAAAAAAGGAATCATCACCTTCAACAATCACGGCACGGTGCAGGAACTAGCCTTGGTGGATGCGCCCAAGCAATCGGTGCCTGCGCCCACCGGCGGCGGTGTGGGCGGAGTTTTTGGCGGCGCGGTGGGCGGCGGAGTTCCCGCACCCGCAGCCGCGAACGGCATAACGGCATTGTTGGGTCGCGGCGGCCGAGGTCGCGGTGCCGTCGGTGGCGCAAACCCGACCGATGCTTCATCGCCCACGCCCGGACTGGCGACCGCCGGCGGCATCAATCCGCAAACCAAAGAAGAACAATTGTCGCCCGAAGCGCAGGTTATCATGATTGAAGCCAACCGGCTGGCCACGCAGGAAGCGGTGGATCAGGGAAAAATGCCGCCGTTGCCGCCGACGATGCTGACGCCGGCAGATGCCACGGGTCATAACGGTTCGCCGCTGATTGTTTCGCCGGAACCGTTGCCAGTGAAAAAGAAGTAGCCGTCGGGTAGTTGGATTGGCTGCATTATTTTTCTGGACAATTTGGTTAAAAAGGCCGAATCATGTCCACACCTCGGTCGTATGAAAAAGCCCAGACTTTTCAACACCGTCCGTTATGGCTGGCAACGGGATTTGCCGGATCACCGGGATTTTCTCTACGCTGCGCCGTCGGCCGCGCTGGTCTCCCTGCCGACCGCCGTGGATTTGCGTCCGCAATGTCCGCCGGTGTATGATCAGGGTCAGTTGGGCAGTTGCACGGCCGGCGCCATCCAGTTCGACCAGCGCAAATCTGCGCCAGTGATTTCTGGCTCATCCGTGTGGTGCAATAAATTCAGAACCAACCAAAAACTATGACCCTGACCAAACGCGACCTCGTGGTGCGCATCAGCGAAGAGACCGGGTTGATCCAAACCCAGGTGTTCGACGTGGTGCAAAAAACCCTGGATCACATCGCCGAATCGCTCGCCAAGGGCGACAAGGTGGAACTGCGCAACTTCGGCGTGTTCGAGGTGAAGATCCGCAAGGCACGCGTCGGCCGGAATCCGAACAAGCCGGAGGTGGACGTGCCCATCCCTGCGCGTTCGATGGTGAAATTCAAGGCCGGCAAGGAAATGCGCGCGGAAGTGTTGAAGCTGGCGACGAAAGCGTAAGCCACGAACTAGACTAAACACCCGAAAGGAACCCAAAATTCTTTCGCAGAAAATCTTCGTGTGTTTGGTGGTTAGAACGGTTCCTGCTTTCCTAATTAAATTATTTTTTTATCCTGTGCGGCATGGAACGACTGCCTGGATTCCGCGATTTCTATCCCGAACCGCTCCCGCACCCTGACGTGTGGAGCGCTGACGCGCGTCAGTATATTTTCGAAAAATGGCGCACCATCGCCCGCCG
>CAIKKJ010000188.1 GCA_903827955.1 uncultured Verrucomicrobia subdivision 3 bacterium | reverse complement strand
TTTCTGAAACGCGGCAATGTTCCGCAGTTCGCGGCCGGCCTCACTGTTGACCCAGATGTTGAACGCTTCGTTTTCACGGCCACGGCGCATCTGCGAAACGAACGTCGGCATGTCCGCCGTCTTTTTCGTGAGGTCGGGCGCGTCAAGCTTTTGCACGGACAACACAAAACCCCCTTGTGCCGTCGGCATGAACCGGCTGACGTGGCCGGGGGCGGTGGTGAATGCGGCCTGTTTCAATTCACCGATCTGCGCGCGGTCGGCGGCTTCCGGCACTTCGGCGGAGCTCAACGAGAACGGCGATAGCACGACCGGCGTGAAGCCGGCGGCTGTGGCGGCCTGCGCGAAGGATTTGCCGGCGGCGGTCTGCACACTGGCGGTGATATAGAAATTTGTGCCAGCCTGGTTGGCCAGCGCGGCGGCGGATTGCAGGCGGAAATCCTGCATAACGCGCGGCATGATTTCGGTAAATGCCGGCACGGCACTTGGCAGCTGGTTCGCAAGGCCGATGATGTAGATACCGTCTTCACCCGCGATCATGTCGGAGAATGGCGAATCGGTGTTCAGCGCGAACGCGGTCTTGACGACGTTCGGAGCATTGGCGAAATCTTCGGAGAAGCCGCCTTCCGCGAAGGGCGCGGACATTTTGACGGCAACGCCTTTTTGTTTTGCGGCGGTTACGATGTTGTCCAGCTTCACCGGATCCATCGCGAACAGTTCTTTGACGAACTCGCGCGCCTGTTCGGCGGCGTCGCCGAGGGCACGGCGTTGGACGAGCAGGTTGCGGATTTTCGCCTTGGCTTCTTCGGGCGTCTTGGCGTCTTTGAATTCCGTCGCGCCATATTGGCGATACACATTGTCAATGGTCTGGTCGAAATTCGTCTTGGCCCATTCGGTCTTGGCCTGTTCGAGATAATTGGTCACGTTGAACCAGACGTAGTTGACTTGTAAGCGTTCAGGCACACGGTAGTAAGCCATGTTGTTCGTGAAAAATTGTCCAACCGCGCCGGGCACGACGGTAACTTGCGAAAGATAATTTGTCGCGGCAAAGAAAACCGCTTGCGCGGAAACTTCCTGGTGTTCGCGGTCATAAAGCGCGGCGGCTTCCTGTGGCGTCACGAGCGAGCCGGACAAGCCGAGCGCGAGGCGCAATTGTTCGACAGTAAGCTGCGAGCGCACAGAATGTTGGAAATCGGCGACGGTGAAACCTTTCGGCTTGAGGATCTGTTCGGCGAATTTATCCATCGGCACGGGCTGGCCGGAGGTGCCGAGCGCGCGGGTGAGCGCCGCCGAGCGGAGCATCTGCGACGCGGCGTCCGCCACGACTTCGTCCGTCACGGCGACGCCGAGCGCCTTCGCCTTTTGCGCGAACATCAGGTTCAAGTAGGTCTGCTGTTCGATTTGGTTGGCGTTGATGTTGCGAGCCTTGTCCGGCCATTCGCCGTAGTTGACGAGGAAATACAGGTAGAAATCACGTTGCGCCTGGCCGACTTCCTCGGCAGTCAGCTCGTGGCCGTAAATCATGCCGTAAGTGCCGCCCGCGCCGCCGCGGCCACGGGAGTTGCGCGCCGGGCCGGAACCCATGAACACGACAAATGAAATAATAGTGAGGCCGGCGATAACCCACCAGAGCCACTTCGAGTGCTTGCGAATTGATCCAATCATAGTGAAAAAAAGTGAACGCGAAGCCTAGCTTGCTGGCAGGAACAACGCAAACGCAAACTACGTTAATTGGTTCACAGTTCAGGGTTCAGAATTTTTTGCGCGGCCTATTGCGAACAACAAACCGTGAACCGCGAACTTTTTTAACGAAGCCACTTCGCCACGTCCGCCGCCGCGTAGGTGATCAAAATATCCGCGCCCGCCCGGCGCATCGCCAGCAGGCTTTCTAGCGTCACTGCGCGCTCGTCAATCCAGCCATTCGCAGCAGCGGCCTTGATCATCGCGTGTTCGCCGCTCACGGCGTAGGCGGCGGTGGGCAGGCCGAATTCCGTCTTCACGCGGTGGATGATGTCGAGATACGCCAGCGCCGGCTTGACCATCACGATGTCCGCGCCTTCTTGAATGTCGAGGGCGACTTCGCGGAGCGCTTCGTTGGCGTTCGCCGCGTCCATCTGGTAACTGCGGCGGTCGCCAAACTGCGGCGTGGATTCCGCCACTTCGCGGAACGGGCCGTAAAAGGCAGACGCAAATTTCGCCGCGTAACTCATGATCGGCGTGTCGAGAAAACCTTCGTTGTCGAGTTCCGCGCGGATGGCGCGCACGCGACCGTCCATCATGTCGCTCGGCGCGACGATGTCCGCGCCGGCTTCAGCGTGGCTTGCGGCGGTGCGCGCGAGCAGTTTGAGCGTGGGGTCGTTCAAAATTTTTGCGCCATGCACGATGCCGCAATGGCCGTGCGCCATGTATTCGCACAGGCACACGTCCGTGATGACGAGCAACGACGGCAATTCCTTTTTCAGCCGCCGCACCGTTTGTTGCACGATGCCGTTTTTGGCGTAAGCACCGCTGGCCTTGGCATCTTTTTTATCCGGGATGCCGAAGAGCAGAACGGCAGAAACGCCGAGCGCGTGCGCCGCTGCGGCCTCGCGCACAATTTCATCCGGCGACAATTGAAATACGCCGGGCATGGCGTCCACCGGACGGCGTAATTTTTTGCCGCTGCGCGCGAAGAGCGGCAGCACGAGCTGGGAAACATTCAGCGAGTTTTCCGCGACGAGGCGGCGCAGCGTGGGCGAAGTGCGCAACCGGCGCGGACGGGCGACGGGAAATCCGGGCAAAGTCATGGGCGTAGTTTAGATTTTGTGAGGCGCGGGCAAAAGCTGATTCTTGCAAGACCTTTCCCGTTTATTGCCGTGCATTCCCACTTTCCAACTTTTTCGTTTGGGCTACATTCGACCCATGCGGAAACTTCGCGATTTTATTTTTGTCCTGTCGGCGGTGGTGCTGGTGACGCTGGCGGTTTATCTCACGTTCACGGTCGCGCACTGGGCGGGGCGCGGCGCGGGGTTGCATCTGTGGAATACCACGAGCGTGGTGCATGAGGTGCAGGCGTTGTCTGACCTCGTGACGGTGAAATACGTCATGGAAAAAGTCGTGATGCTCGAGGATGTGAAATGGTATGGCGAAAATCATGTGCTGCTCCTCGCACACGGCGTGGTGAAGGCGGGCATTGATTTGAAACGCCTCCAGCCGGAGGACGTGAGCATCGCGGATAAAAAAATCTCTCTCAAGCTGCCGGTCTCGCAAATCACGGACGCGTATCTCGATGACAAGGCGAGTCAGGTAATTGACCACACCACGGGTTTGCTGCGGTCGTTCGACAAAGACTTGGAACAGGTGGCGCGTCAGAATGCGGTAGACGACATCGCGCGCGCGGCGCGCAAGGGCGGGATTTTGGACGATGCGGACAAACGGGCGAAGGCGGAACTGGCCAGCCTGCTCAAACGAGCTGGGTTTGAGCAGGTGGAATTTCAATGACCGTCGGTGCTTTGTTGACGGCACTGCCTAGATTCTGGCTGGCGTGTCTAATTTTCACCGACTGTGCGGCTTCGGGAAAACTCTGCACCAGCAGGCGCTGGCGGGGCTGGTGGACGTACTGCGGGCGCTGGATTCGCGGCGGCACGCCAATGGATGCGAGCTGATACGACGCCATCCGCAAATTCATCGTCGCGGCGGCTGCCGGACTCTGCGCGAAACCTTGAGTTTGAAATTTTCTAGCCACGCGGGACTGATTGCAACTCGTGTGCCAGAAAGTTTTTCGTGCGCGAAAGAATTTTCGCCGGGCGATAAAAAATTCCTCAAGTCGCTTTAGCCGTTTTCCTCACGCGGATTTTCCCACTCGGGATAAACCTCGGCTGGCAACTGGCCGCGCCGGATCAGCTCCTGCAAATCGCGGATGATCGTGCGCCGGGCGACGTTGAACTCGCGGGCCAGCGCGGAGATGTTTGGTCGGGACTTGGATTTTTTCAACTGCGCGCAAATTTCATTTTGCCGCGCGAGCCGGTCGGTGGAACGGCTCAACAACTCCGGAGCGTCAATGCGTTGGGCGCGTTCGAGCGCCTCGAACTGGCGGATGATTTCCGCGCCGGAACACTCCTTCAATGCCGTCTCCACGGTGCGTTTGAGCTCGCGGATGTCCACCGGCTTGGGCAGGCAATAATGCGCGCGGCGCGGGCCTTGCAGCGCGGCCATCTGCTGCCGCACTTCCAGCGCGCCGGACACGATGATGACGGGAACGTGTGGCAACAGTTCCTTGAACTCCGGTAAAAAATCCAGCCCGCGTTCGCCATCTTCGAGCACGTGATCGAGCAGCAATGCGTCCGGTTGCAACTTCGGCAGCAACGCGAGCGCAGCGCTGCCAGTCTTGACGCGCGTGAGTTGGAACTTTTCCAGCGCGTCCTCGTAGATTTCGTATTGCAAATCGTCGTCCTCGATGATGAGCAGATGCGGCTTGGTGTTCATGGGTTCACGGGAAAAATTAAGGTGAACGTGCTGCCGGCACCGGGCGTGGATTTCACGGCGAGGCCGGCTGCCATTTTCTTGGCGAGTTCATAGACCATCGAAAGGCCGAGTCCGGTGCCGCGCCGCGTGGACAGGTTTTTCGTGGTGAAGAACGGCTCAAAAATCCGCGTGCGAATTTCCGGTGCGATACCGGAACCGAAGTCGCGCACGGAAATCAAAATGAATTTCGGCGCGTTCGCGGGCGGTAGATAAATTTCCGCTGGCAATTTGTCCGTGAGCACGGTGGCCATTTCAATGCGCTTGCGTCCGGTCATGGCCTCGTCGGCGTTGAAAATAAAATTCAGCAAAATCTGCTGCACGAAATCGCGCGGCACGGAAAGCTCCGGCAAATTTTCGCCGGGCGAAAATTGCACTTCCGTCTCGTGCAGAAAACGGTCGCCGAGTAATTTGCGCGTGTCGGCCACAACGGCGTTTAGGTCGCACGGCACGGCGGGCGCGTTGTCATCGCGGCTGAAACCGAGCATGGCGTCCACCACTTCCGCACCCTGTTGCACGACGGTCTGGATGCGCGCGGTGCGGGTGCGGATTTTTTCTGCGTTGTCCACGTTGTCCTCGATGATTTGCGCGGAGCCTTTGATGATGGATAAAATATTATTGAAGTCATGCGCGATGCCGGCGGCCAGCGTGCCAAGGGCGTTCATCTTCTGGCTGTGCAGAAGTTCACGATTGGCGAGTTCGAGCTGCTGCGTGCGTTCGGCGACAAGTTTTTCAACTTCAGAATAACTGTGGCGCAACTTGCGGTGCCGGTTCAGCGCGAGCGCGGCAAAAAACAGCGACACGACCAGTGCCAGGACAAGCACTCCGACCATCCGCGACTCGCGATACCACGGCACGACGACGTTGAATTCCAGTTCGGCGGGTGAATTTTCCACGTTGCCGTTATGGTCGATCGCGCGCACCTGAAAAACGTGGCGACCAAGACTCATGCCGGGGAGCGCGACGAGGGTTTCGGGCTGGAAGGAATGCCAGCCTTGCTCGTCGAGCCGCCAGGAAAACAACAATGAATCCGGCGGGGTCTGATCCCACTTGTCGCGCCCGCGAAAATGAAGGGTAACGATGGCGTCTTCCTGAATTTTTCCGTGGTCAAACTCGCGCGAAAGAATTTCCGTCGCCGGCGCTTCCGTATCGGCGTCCGGTTCGTAACGAAACCAGCCGTTGGTTGTTTGTGCGAAGACGGTGCCGTGTTCGTCTTCCTGCACGAAAAAAATTTCTCCCGCTGGCAAGCCGTCGCCGTCGCCGTTCATGACCCACGCGCCGTGCGTGTAACGCAGCAGTCCGTGCGCGGTGGCGGCCCAGAGTGTGCCGTCGCGCGTGCTGCACAGTGCGCGGACGTGATCCAGCCCGGAGCGCGTGGCCAGCCAGTTGCGGCCGTCGAACTGCCAGATGATTGCGGGCGTGGCGCACCAGACGCGGCCATCGGAAGTTTCAGCAAAAGCGACTGGCTGTTCGGGGCCGGCCTGATTGGTGGAAGTGAACACGCTCCATTTACTGCGATGCAACCGGGCGACCCGGTTGCCGCCACCGAGCCAGCCGTCGCCATTGCGCGTGGTGAAAGAAATATTCCACGCGGCGGCGGGGAAATTCTCCGGCGTGGCGGAAAGAAAATTCGTGACGGAAGAAAATTCCGGATGCGTGGCGGCGGGCTGCCAGATTTTTTCCAGGGTGTTTCCCGCGCCGACCGTTGCGGCGAAGAGCAGAGCGGGCAGCAACACGATGGCGCGCAGGTTCACGTGGCGAGTATTCCACCGCTGACGTGGAATGTGCAACCAAAAGCACAGGTGTGCGGCGAGACGCACAGTGTTCAGTTGGCCGCCGGCCAAATAGTATGGAGACGGATTGATGCAAAGTTTTTTTTTCAAACGCCAGCCGCGCGCCGCGTTCACGCTCATCGAATTGCTAGTGGTCATCGCCATCATCGCGATCCTGGCGGCGTTGCTGTTGCCGGCGTTGTCGGCGGCGAAAGCCAAGGGGCAGGCTGCCGGATGCCTGAACAACCTGCGGCAGCTTTCGCTCGGCGCGAGAATGTATGCTGACGACAACAACGCCAAGCTGGTGGTGAATCTGCCCCAATCCGACACGCGCCCCAACTGGGTGCAGGGAAGCTTTGGAAAAAATCTGGCGACCAACAATCCAGCGAACATCAGCTCTGGCCTGATTTTTCAATACGTGCTCAACGTGGCAGTATATCGCTGCCCGGTGGACCCGGCTCCGGCCGTCTTGAGCTATGCGATGAACGGCTGGATGGGCAGCCGCACCAACAATACCTCTGCCTATGGGGCGGCCAACGGTGGCGACTTTCGCACCTTTGTGCGCGATTCGGAAATCACGGCCATCGGCGCGGCCGCGCGGCTGTGGGTCTTTTCCGACGAGGATCCCAGCACTTTGAATGACGGCTGGTTTCAGGTGACGATGAATGATTCGCAGCCGTTCGCCAGCTTTCCCGGCATCCGCCACGCGCGCGGCGGCGGGGTGAATTTTGCCGATGGCCACGCGCAGATTTTCAAGCTGCGCGACCCGGCGAGCGTGCCGGGAAAACAATTGAGTTACTACAATTCTGACTGGTTGCTGTGGAAGCAGATGACCACCGAACGTTGACGAATTAAAAACATCAGCCGCCAAAAACATGACCACCGCGACACCAGTAAAACAGCCGGCCTTGGCACGCAAATTTTGTCCCGGCGTGCACCAGAAATGTCACAAGATTGTCGCGGCTTTTGCTTGGCGGTGCCGCCAGGGTCGTGATATAAAAATAGGTGCCACCAAATTCCAGTTTCCCGATAAGGTTATGAAAAGGATTTTTCAATTCAGCCCCGCGATTTTCACATTGGCAACATTCATTCTATTCGCGCTGGCTGCCGCCAGTTCGTTTGCCCAATGCACGCCGCCGCCGTCCGGTTTGGTCGGTTGGTGGAAAGGCGACGGCACGGCGACTGACTTGGTGGTCAGCAACACCAGCGCGCTGGTGAACGCCAGCTATACGAACGGCATCGTGGGACAGGCATTTTCGTTTGATCCGGAGAATCTGGCTTATGGCACATACTCCGGCGTGCAGATTGCCGACCGGCCGGCGTATGCGTTGACCAATGCGCTGACTATCGAAGGCTGGATTCGTCCGCGTGGGACGGGCTATTACGTTTTTTTTCGTGGTGACGGCCGGCGTATGCGTTGACCAATGCGCTGACTATCGAAGGCTGGATTCGTCCGCGTGGGACGGGCTATTACGTTTTTTTTCGTGGTGACGGCCGGCCGGGATTGGATCCTTACGGGCTTTCGATGCAGGGCAACCAGACGCTGCTGTTCACGATTTGTGATGCGAACCAGAACACCGCCTCAGTGGGTGCCACGGTGAATTACAACACATGGACTCATGTGGCCGCAGTGCTGGACGGCGCGGCCGGAACCATCAGCCTTTACACCAATGGCGTGCTGGCGGGCCAACTGTCCACGTCGGTCCGTCCATTCGGGCCACTTCAATCCACTTCCTCCCCGGGTGTAGGCATTGGTAATTTGAATGACGGTTTCAACAATTTCCCATTCTGGGGTGACATTGATGAAATTAGTTTGTATAGCCGCGCGCTTTCGTCCGGAGAAATTACCACCATCTACAATGCTGGCAGCGCGGGTAAGTGCACCTCGGTGGCGACCACGTGCACACCGCCAGCGACGGGTCTCGTCGCATGGTGGCAGGCGGAAAGCAACGCCAATGATTTTGCCGGTAGCAACAACGGCACGCCCGTCGGCGCGCTCGGCTATACCAACGGCCTGGTCGGCAAGGCATTTGTGTTTGACGGCAGCACGAGTTACATCCCGCTGCCAGCCTCCCCAAGTTTGAACATCGGCGCGACCGGCAGCGGCATCACGATTGAATGTTGGATTATGCCGAGCGCCTTCGACGTGAATATTTCCGGCGCGCCCATCGCGGAATGGGATTCAGCCTCCACTGACGGTCTGGAATTCTGGTCTGGCGGCAATCTCTTTGCGAACATCAACGACACAACCGGCACCGGCCATACTTTTGCATCAGCCGATGGAATCCTCACGACGAACACTTGGCAGCACGTCGCCCTGACGTATGACAAGGCCAGCGGCAACGCGGTCATCTATCGCAACGGCCTCGTCGTTGCGACCAATCATGTCGGCACCCTGACTCCGCAGACGACGTATCCGCTGAACATTGGACGGCGCACCGGCCAGCCCATCGGCCTGAATGATACTTACGGCGGATTGATGGATGAACTCGCGCTTTATAACCGCGCTCTATCGCAGACGGAAATCCAGTCCATCTACAACGCCGGCAGCGCGGGCAAATGCACCTCGGTGGCGACCACCTGCACGCCACCGCCATCGGGTATCGTCGGCTGGTGGCCGGGTGAAGGCAGCGCGAATGATGCGGCAAACACCAACAATGCAACCTTGGTCGGCGGCACCACTTTTGCCGCCGGTGAAGTCGGGCAGGCATTTAAGTTCAATGGTTCTAACAGCTATGTGCAGGTGGGCGGCTCTCATGCCATCGCCGGTGCCAGGACGATTGAAGCCTGGGTATTTCCCGGCACCAACACCGGGTTTGGCCTGCCCATCATCACTTGCGGTGCCGACGGGGCTGACGACTTTTTTGGCATCGCCGGCACCACCGGAAACTGCAATGTGGGCCAGTATAACCTCTACGTAGATCACTTTGGGACCACCTGCTACAACAGCGGCCTCGCCGTCACGCCCAACGCCTGGAACCATGTCGCGCTGGTCTACACCGGAACCAATTTGCAGTTCTTTGTCAACGGCGTGCCGGGAGCCGCCTTGGCCGTCTCGCTTTATGATTATAATTTCAACACCTTCATCATCGGCGGCAACGTCAACGGCAGCAGCACGACCAAATCGTATTTCAACGGCTTGATTGATGAACTGGCGATTTACAGCCGCGCCCTTTCGGTTTCTGAAATCCAGTCCATTTACAACGCCGGCAGCGCGGGCAAATGCACATCGTCACTCGTCTCCGCGCCCAGTCCCGCCGTGCCGGTCATTACCAGTTTTACTCCGTTCGCCGGCACGAATGGCGTGATTGTTACCATCTTGGGGACGAATTTTAATGCGACCATCACCTCGAACATTGTTTATTTCGGTGCCGTGCGAGCGAATGTTTTGTCCGCCAACACCAATAGCCTGACGGTGACCGTTCCGCCCGGCGCGACGTTTGCGCCGATTACGGTGACGGTAGGCGGATTGACGGCGTATGCGAGAACGCCATTTCTGCCGATATTTCCGGCCAATGGTTCGCTGAATTCCTCGTCGTTGGGCGGGGCGTTGACTCTGGGGGCAGGCAGTGGACCGGCGCGTTTGGCGACGGGCGATTTGGATGGCGACGGCAAACCCGATGTTGTCGTGGCGAATGTTTATGACGGTTCGGTTTGGATTTACCGCAACACCAGCACCAACGGGGCGACGGCGACTACGTTTGCGGCGCCAGTTATTTTCACCATCGGTGGCACGAGTGACAATCTTTACGGTTTGGCGTTGGCGGATTTGGACGGCGATGGCCGGCTCGATATCGTCGCGGCCAACCGGACGTTGAACATTGTTTCCATTTTCAAAAACATCAGCTCGTCGGGCAGCCTCACTACCAACTCATTTGCCGCCCGCGTGGATCTGCCGGTGTCCGGCACGCCGTCCGGCTTGGCTATCCAGGATCTGGATGGCGATGGCCGACCGGAAATTGTCACGCTCAATTACGACAATAGCACCGTCGCTGTTTTGAAAAATCAGTCGCAAACTGGCGTGCTTACCACCAATTCATTTGCCGCCCCGCTCACGTTCGCCACGGGCAACGCACCTTTCGCGGTGGCCATCGCTGACTTGGATGGCGATGGGTTGCCGGATGTGGTGACGGCTAACGGCCAAAGTGCGGGCACGGTGACCGTTCTGCGCAATATCAGCAGCGGCGGAAATATCGCCTTCGCCCCGAAAGTGGATTTCCCTGGACTAGGCAGCGGCGGCAGCGTGGCGGTGGGAGATTTGGACAGCGATGGCAAACTGGATGTCGTCATCGGTTCCCAATCGAGCGGCCAAGCCATTTCGGTTTATCGCAATACCAGCACGCCGGGAAATTTCACTACTAGTTCGCTGGCAGCTTGCGTGAATTTTTCAACGGGCGGCTGGGCTAACACCGTGACGCTTGGCGATTTGGATGGTGATGGCAAACTGGATTTGGCGGCAGTCGTCCAATTGCCCAGCCAGCTTTCCATTTTCAAAAACCTCAGCACGCCCGGCAGCCTCACGGCTAGTTCCTTTGGGGCGCGGCTGGATTTTGCTGCCGGTTGGAATCCAAACGGCATAGTGATGGTTGACCTGACGGGCGACGGCCGTCCTGAAATTGTTTTTGGCAATAGCTACGACAACACCATTTCCATTTATCAAAACCAAGTGCCGTTGATAACAAATGCGCCGCCACCAACCGCCTGCACACCGCCGCCGGCTGGCCTCGTTAGTTGGTGGTCGGGCGAGGGCAGCGCGATCGACAACATGGGCACGAACAGCGGCACGCTATCCCCCAGCGGTGCGAGTTATGCGCCGGGCAAATTAGGTCAGGGCTTCCGATTTGACGGGACGAATGGTTATCTGGCTATTCCCGATTCAGATTCGCTCAAGCCCGCGAACGTCACCGCCGAGGCGTGGGTGTGGCTGGATCCCGGCATCAATACAACCACCAATCCGCGGGCGGAATACATTGTCTTCAAGAAAAATTCCTGGGACGCGTTGTTTGAAGGCTACACGCTCCTGAAAGAAAGCCGGCCCAATGGCGATGGCACTTACACCGAACGATTCTCATTCGTCGTCAGCCATAATGGAACACAGGTCATCACCTATTCCACCACGGCGGTGCAGCGCGGAACTTGGTATCACGTCGCCGGCACATACGACGGCAACAACGTCACGCTCGTAGTCAATGGCGTGGCCGAGGCGTCAGCCGTCGCGGGCTTCGCGCTGGACTACGGCACACGTCCCGTGTTCATCGGCACGTCCGGCCAACCGGCGCCGTATCAGGGAATGTTCGCCGGCATCATTGACGAGCCGGCGATTTACAGCCGCGCACTGACCACGAACGAAATCACTGCCATCTACAACGCCGGCAGCGCGGGTAAATGTAATTCCACAGCCACGCCTTTCAGTTCCTCGCTGGTTTTGGACTTGCCGCTGGATGGCTCAGCGGTGGATGTCGGCCCAAACAATTTCACGGTGACCATGAACGGCGGCGGAACATTTGTAACCAACCGGTTGTTGCAGGCTGGCTCGGCGCTGGCTTTGGACGGAGTGGGGCAGAATCTTTCCGTTCCCTTTGATGCGCGTTTGAATCCGACCGAGTTCACCTTCAGTGCGTGGGCCAAATTCCAAAGTTTTCAAGGCACGCTCTGGCGTTCGGGAGATGCCTTGACGGATGCCTGGCGGGGTTTTGGGCTGGCGGTGGATGGCGGGGTTTTGAACTACCAAGATTTCACCGGCAGTGGCTACAACGCAGTGGTGTATGCCTCATCTAACTTGGTTGCGGGCAATTGGTATCATCTGGTGGTTGCCCGCACCACGAATACCTGTGTCGTTTATGTGAACGGAATTCCGACCGGCTCGCAAACCGGTTTGACGCCTTATGCCAAAGCACAAGTGACGCCCATGAGCTTTGGCTCCAATCTGGGATACTCCGGCGGTTCCGCGCAGTTTGCTCAGTTTTGTCCGGTGACTTTGGATACGGTCCACCTTTACAGTCGCGCCTTGTCCTCGAATGAGGTGGCACAGCTTTATCAATTTGAAGCGCCGGTCGGTCCGACGCTCATAGCGCCATCCATCGTTCAGCAGCCGACTAACACCACCGTGACCGTGAACAACACTGCCGTTTTCAACGTCACGGCCACCGGCACACAGCCGTTGTTTTACCAGTGGAGTTTCAACGGCACGAACCTTGCCGGCGCAACGAACACCACGCTCACGCTCAACAACGTCTCGCCCGCGCAGGGTGGAAATTATTCCGTGCTCGTCACTAACCTCGCCGGCTCGGTCGTCAGTTCCAACGCCGTGCTGACCGTCTTTATCCCGCCGACTCCGCCATCCATTATCTCGCAGACGCCGAGCCAAGTCGTGCTGTTAGGCAACTCGGCGACGTTCATCGTGAACGCCGGTGGCTCCACGCCGTTGAGCTATTTCTGGTTCAAGAACAACGTGCTCATTCCCGGCGCGACGAATTTCTTCTACACGATTCCCAGCGCGCAGTTCGCCGACTCCGGCAAGAAATTTTCCTGCCTCGTCAGCAACGCCTACGGCACGGCCAGCAGCACCAACGCCTCGCTCAAGGTCATTGACACGATTGCGAATGACTTGTGCAGCGGCGCAATTCTCATCACCAACGCCAGCTACACCAACGCGCAGTCCACCACGCGCGCGAGTTCTTACGGCGACCCGCTGCCAGACTGCGTGGACGGTTTTGGCAACGGCGTGTGGTATCAATTCACCGCGCCCGTCAGCGGCTTGCTGGACGTAGATACTTACGGCAGCGACTTTGATACTGGCCTCGCGATTTACGCCGGAAGCTGCGGCTCGCTCGCGCAGGTGGATTGCAACGACGACACCGAGGGCTTCACCTCGGAACTCCTCATCCCGACCACGGCGGGCGTGACCTATTATTTCCTCGTCGGCGGCTACAACGCGCACGTTGGCAATCTGGTCTTGCACTCGCATCACTTCACGCCGCCGCAGTTTGACGTGCAGCCGACGAACATCGCGGTCATCGTTAGCAGCAACGGAACTTTCAGCGCCGCCGTCTCCGGCACGCAGCCGATCGCGCTGCAATGGTTCTTCAACAACACCCCGCTCGCGAATGGCGGGCGCATCAGCGGCGCGACGAACACAGCGTTGAACATCGCGAACGTCATCACAAACGACGGCGGAAATTATTACCTCGTCGCCTCCAATTTCGTCGGCGTGACGACGAGTTCCGTGGCGGTGCTGACGCCGATCATTTTGCCGCCGTTGTTCCTTGCTCAGCCATTGAGCCAGTCCATTCTGACCGGATCGAATGTGAATTTCTCCGCCGTGGTGGACGGCACGCCACCTTACAGTTTTCAATGGAGCTTGAACGGCACGCCCCTCGTGAATGATGGCGTCCACGTCAGTGGTTCAACCACGACCAGCTTGAGCATTTCAAATCTCACCACGGCAGACGCTGGCAATTACACGCTGCTAGTGACGAATGTGGCCGGCGCGACTAACAGCTTCGCCGCCGTGTTGACGGTGCTGGTCCCGCCGAGCATCACGTTGAATCCCATTGGCCGTTCCGTGCCGCCCGGTTTGCCGACTATCTTTACCGCAAACGCCTCCGGCATTTCTACGCCGAGTTTTCAATGGCAGTTGAATGGAACGAACCTTCCCGGTGCGACCTCCAAAAATTATACTAATCCTGCGGTGAGCGCGAACAACCTTGGTTTATACACCTTCGTCGCTAGTAACTCAGTCGGCACAGCCACCAGCAGCGCAGCGCAACTCACCTTCGGCCCGGTTGCCGCGTGGGGCCGCAGCTTGAATAATGAATGTTTGCCCCCGCCCGGATTGAGCAATGTCATCGCCGTAGCCGGAACCTATCAAAGTAGTTTCGCGGTGCGGGCGGATGGAACACTGACGGCATGGGGATCTACGACCATAACAAACATTTCTGCGAATACTACAAACGTGGTTGCGTTATTCACGTCTGGGAGCGTTATCGCACTCCGTGCCAACGGCGCCATCAGCGACTTGAACGGAAATTTTATATCAGGGGTTAGCAATGTGGTTTCGGTCGCTTTGGGAAATTTTGGAAGCTTTGCCTTGAGAGCGGATGGCACGCTCGTCAGTTTGGGACAGAACACTATTCCA
>CAIKKJ010000187.1 GCA_903827955.1 uncultured Verrucomicrobia subdivision 3 bacterium | reverse complement strand
GCATCCTGCGCGGCTTCGGTTCCACCGTTAACAACAACGGCAACGTCAATATGACCGCCAGCGGTCTGACCTACTACTCCTATTACTCCGGCGCGTATCCCACGCCGACATGGAACAACAACGGCACATTCACTAAAACCAACGGCGCGGGAACTTTCTCCTTCAATGGAGTGTATCTGAATAATTTCGGCCTGATGAACTCTGTATCCGGCACGTTGTCCATCAGCAGTTCCACGTTCGCCAACTACGGAAACATGGCCGCGAGCGGCACATTGCTCCAGTTTTACACGGCCACAGGAACCAACTACTCAAGCATCGTCCTTGGCGCGGCAACGCCCATGACGGTGGAAAACGGCTCGGCGGTCACGTTTGCTCCAACCGCCTCACTCTACGCACCCACAGTGAACTTGGTGCAAATCTTGGGTGGCTCGCTTGCAGTTAGCAGCGTCAGCCTCAACACACCTTCGCTCCTGATCAACGGCGGCACCTTGTATCAGCGCACGAACATCGTCGTCAGCACCATCAATATGTCTGGTGTCAGTTCCGCTTTTCAATTGGACGTGCCGTGCGCGCTCAACCAGCTCAACCAGACCAACGGCTACGTCCAAGGCCGCAACCTGACCGTCACCAACTGGCTCTGGCTCGATGGCTATCAGATGCGCGGCACGCCCGGCATCAACACGACGGACGACCGCACCATCATTCCCGCCGGCGGCACGCTCACATTCCCCGGCGTAAATCCGCGTTACCTCTCCTACCACTCCGGCGTTGGCCCGAGCCGCACGTTGGATAACTACGGCACGATCAACTGGACTGGCGCCGCCGTCCTCTACAGCTACGGCGTGTTGAACAACTACGGCACCACCACCGTCTCCGCCGTCGGCACTCCGCAATACGCCGCTTACAACGCCAACATCCCGCCGACTTGGAATAACTTTGGCACCTTCACGCGCAATGCTGGCACCTTGTTTTATTTTAGCACGGCCTATGTCAACAACTCCGGCCTCATGGACATCCAGCAAGGCACTTTGTCCATCTACGCCTCCGTCTTCACCAACCTCACCGGTGGAAATATTCTTATCCAACCCGGCGTCGTGCTGGCGAATGACAACTCCAGCACTTCCACGTTTGAGTCTGGCTCCAGTCTCGCCTGCGCTTCGACGAACGCCTTTCAAATCAACAGCGGCACCGTCACGTTGCGTTCACCATCGGTCACTGCGCCCTCGCTCTGGATCAATGGCGGTATCCTCAATCAAAATACCAACATCGCCGTGACGACCATCAATGAGTCTTCCGGCATCTGGCAATTGAATGTGCCGGTCAACCTCACGACCTACAATCTGACCAATGGCGAATTGCGCGGCGGAAATCTGACCATGAATAATTTCAACTGGCTCGGCGGCACCCTTTACGCCAGCGGCGCGGTCACGAATCTCGTCACCGTCAGTAGCCAGCTCAACATCAGCGGCGCGTCCGCCAAAACCATGAGCTACGTCGCCGGCACCACCGGCCGCAACCTCATCAACAACGGCACCGCCACCTGGGGCGGCGTGGGCATTACCGGCGCGGGCGGCGCGACCATTCAGAACAACGGCACGTTCAATCTCACCAACGATGTCGGCCTTGTCCTCGGCAGCGGCAGCCCGACCGTGTTTCAAAACAACGGCACGTTCACCAAATCCGCCGGCACCGGCGTCGCGAATTTCGCCGGCACCATCTTCACCAATACCAGCACGCTCGCCATCAACAGCGGCGGCATCACCATCGGCGGATCATTCGTGCAAACGGCCGGCAGCGCGTATCTCGGCACGAACTTCAGCGCGAGTTCCGACGTGCGGATTCAAGCCGGTTCGCTCACCGGACGCGGCAACATCGCCGGCGCTTTCTACAACAACGGCATCGTGAATCCCGGCTCCTCGCCCGGCTACATCAACGGCGCGACCTTCACCAACACTTCCGCCGCCACCTACAACATCGAAATCGGCGGCAACACCGGTGCGGGCACCAACTACGACCAGATGCGCTTCTCCGGCCCGGTCACGTTGGACGGCACGCTCAACGTCAGCCTCTACAACGGCTACGCGCTCATCTTGAGCAATCGTTTCACCGTGCTCACCACCTCGGCGCGCACTGGCACCTTTGCCAGCGTCATCCCGCCACCCGGCGCGACGCTCAACACAATTTACAGCCCGACGAATGTGATTCTTGAAGTCGCCGCGCTTACGAACGCGCCGCTGCAAATCCTTACCAACCCCGTCAGCCAAACCATCTGGACGCCGGATTCCGTGACCTTCGCCGCGGCCGTTTCCGGCACCACGCCGATTTCATTCCAATGGCAGCTCAACGGCACGAACATTGCCGGCGCAACGAATAACACCTACACGATTGCGGCCGTGGCCGTGACCAACGCCGGCCTCTACACGCTGCAAATTGCGGACTCCGTCGGCGGCACCACGAATACTTCCGCCACGCTCACGGTGATTCCGTTTGCGAACACCATCTGGTGGACGAACACCCTCGGCGGCAATTGGTCCGTCCCCGCCAACTGGCTGCCCAACCGCATTCCGAATGGCGCGAACAATGTCATCATTGTCAGCAACGGCACTTACACGGTGATCGTGGATGTGCCGGCGGCCTTGAGCAATCTTACCGTTGGCAGCCGCACCGCCACCGGCACGCCGACCGTTCATCTTGTCAGCGGCCAGAGCCTCACCGTCAACGGCAACACCTCGTGGGAAACCAATTCCATCCTCGCGCTGAACGGCCTGCTGCAAATGAACGGCGGCTCCAACAGCGTGCGCGGCCAAATCAACTGGCAGCTCGGCACACTTTCTGGCGCGGGGCGCACGGTGATCGCGTCGAATGCCACGCTGACTTTCATCGGCAGTTTGAACCAGAAATTTATTGTCTCCAACATTCTGGAAAATTACGGCACGTTCAACTACGGCAACGACTCCTTCGGCAACGCGCAGGGCTTGCGCTTCTCCGGCGGCGCGAACCTCACGAATTATCCGTCCGGCATCATCAGCATTCCGGCGACGGCGTATGATTATTCCGGCGCGCAGACGCCGCGCAGCTATCTCGTCAATTACGGCACCATCAGCGCCGACAGCCCCGGCATTTTTTCGCCTAGCTACATCTCGATTGATTTCATCAACTACGGCACCTTGCAGGACAACGGCTACTGCTATCTGTCGCGCGGCACCAACTACGGCACCTTCGGCTTCGCCAACACGCTCTGCGAAGTCAGCGTCTTCGGCGATGAAACCACCGGCGAATATTTCAGTTTTGAAGACGGCACAGTTTTCAGCGGCGCGTTTCCAAGGCTCGCCGTCGGCGGTTATGCGCAGTGGAACACCACCGCCACGCATCCCGGCCGCGTCATCGTCATCTCCGGCACCGGCGGCGCGAGCTTTGCCAATCCGGAATTCCGCATCCTGAAAAACTACACGCAGTCCGGCACGACCATCGTGCAAAAAGGCCGGTGGACCCAGGCCAACCCCGCGCTCACCGCCGACCTGAATGACTTCAGCGACAGCCTTGTCAACGGCGCGCACACGTTCGTCATCACCAATGCTGGCACGTTGCGCGCGAATACGTTCAGCCATAACGTCCGCACGCTGTTCAACAGCGGCTCCATTTCCGTCCGCACCAATCTCACGCTCGCCGGCTCCTCCTACACCTACGGCGGCGGCACCATCACCATCTCCAACACCGCCAGCGCCACCTTCTCCGGCGGCACGGTCGAGGCACAAACCGTTTTGAATCGCGGCACCAACACCGTGAACGGCGCGATGGCCTTCACGGCGAATACCTTTTACCGCAACTTCGCCGGCGCGCGGACTTACTTTGGCGGCGGCAGTTTCGGCACCGGGCCGGCGAGTTTGTTGAACGAAGGTTTGCTCGACGGCTTTGGCGGTCTCGCCATCACGTCTGTCACCAATCGTGGCACGGTGTTGGCCAATGATTCGCTTAGCCGCAGTCTCGCCCTCGGCACTTACCGCCAGGAATCCGGCCTCACCGATTTGAATCCCGGCTCCGTGAGCGGTGCGCTGGAGATTCTCGGCGGCCTGTTCACCGGCACGAACACCGTCACCGGCTCAGTTCGCAACCTCGCCAGCGTCGCGCCCGGCAAGCCGTTCGGCCTCCTGACCATCACCGGCAATTACACCAACGACGACGCCGGCTTCTACTACCTCCCCATTAATGGCGCGCGCGCCATCACCAACTTCCCGCAGCTCGCTGTGCAAGGCACCAACTATCTTGCCGGCACGTTGTCGGTGAATTTCACCAACGGCTTCACGCCCGCGCCGGGAAATCTTTTCACCGCCATGGTCTTCACGGCGCGCTCCGGTGTCTTTGATTCCATCGTCAATGACACCTATGGCCTCGAAGCTTTTTACACGCCGACTCAGCTGGTGTTGCGCGCGCAAAATCTTTTGCCCAACGTGACCATCAGCACCTTTGGTGTCTCGAACACGGTCGTCTGCCAACAAATTAAAATCAGTGCCTCCGCCGCCGATCCCGACGGCGTGGTGACCAATCTGCTCCTCAAATTGAACGGTATCACCATCGCCAGCAGCAGCGGCGCCACGGTAAAGTCGTTCGGCGAATCTGATTTCCCAATGGTGATGTCCATCGCCGCCCAGGCCACCGACGACCGGGGCGGTGTCCGCACCGTCACGCAAGCGGTGAACGTCTTCAATTTTTCGCAGACAAACGTGCTGTTCCTCGGCGGCGTCCGCAGCAACGATTTCAAACTCTGCATGGTGGGCGAACCGGCGAAGAACTATGACATCTACGGAACCACCAACCTGGCCACGACCAACTGGCTGAACCTCGGCACGATGACCGTGAGCAACGGCACGTGGCTCTACTTGGATTCGCGGACCATCACCAATCGTCCGTATCGCTTTTATCGCGCCAAGCAGTTGCCGTGACGCGGCGAAACAAGCCGGCGAAAGACCCGATCAGAGGTGTAAAATATGTTTGGCAACGTTGAAGAAAATCACGATGCCTGTCACGTCCACCAGCGTGGCGACAAACGGCGCGGAACACACCGCCGGATCGAGCCGGATCAAACGCAGAAACATCGGCAGCATCGCACCCACGAGGCTGCCCCACAGCACCACGCAAACTAGGCTCACGCCAATCGTCAGCGACAGCATGCCATAATTCTCGCCATAGCCGTGCGGCCCGGCGAGGCCGAGAAATTGCCACAGAAAAACCCGCGCCATGCCGACGCTCGCGAGGATGCAGCCGAGCAGAAAACCCGTCGCCAGTTCGCGCCGCAAAACTTTCCACCAGTCGCGCAGCAAGACATCGTTCAATGCCATCGCGCGGATAATGAGCGACGTGGCCTGCGAACCAGAGTTGCCCCCGCTCGATAAAATCAGCGGCACGAAAAACGCCAGCACGACGACCTCCTGAATTTCGCCGCCGTAATTTTGCATCGCCACGGATGTGAACATTTCGCCGATGAACAAGACCGCCAGCCACGGCGCGCGTTTCTTGACCATCTCCAAAATTCCCGTCTTGAGATACGACGCTTCCAAAGCCGCCACGCCGCCGAGCTTCTGGATGTCCTCGGTCGCCGCTTTTTCCGCCACGTCCAGCACATCATCCACCGTCAGCACGCCCACGAGCACGTCGTTGGAATCCACCACGGGCAACATCGTCACGTCATATTTTTTGAACGTGGCCACGGCGGTTTCCTGATCGTCCGTCGCGCGGAGAAAAATCTGCTGATGCTCCAAAATTTCCAACACCGAAGTCTGCGGCGGCACGACCACCAGATTCCGCAGCCGGACGAAATCCACCAACCGGCCTTTGCGGTCGGTGACGTAAAGCTGGTTCATTGCGTCGCGTTTGTGCTCCAGCCGGCGCAACTCGGCGAGGACTTCCGCCACCGTCCAGTTCTGCTGGATGGCGACGTAGCGCGGCGTCATGCGGCGGCCAATGGAATTTTTCGGATAACCCAGCAGATCGGTCGCCACCTTGCGTTCCTCCGGCGAAAGCAGATTGAGCAATTTCTGCGTGGCGGCGGCGGGCAGCTCCTGCAACAACGCCGTGCGGTCGTCGGGATCAATGTCGTTGAGGATTTGCGCCACCTGTTCGCTGCCGAGCGCGTGCAACATCTTTTCCTGGTCGTCGAGCGGCAGGTATTCAAAAACTTCCGCTGCGAGTTCACGCGGGAGCAGCCGCAGCAGCACCGCCTCGTCGTCCGGCTTCAAGTCCACGAAAATTTCCGCGATGTCCGAGGCATGGAAGCCACAGAGGATTTCGCGGAGGCCATTGAAATTCCGCTGGCGGATGAGTTCCGCCAGCTCAGGCATGAGCAAGTTACCAATCACAGACAGGACAGACGTTCAGGCATTAAAAGATTTTCCGCAGCCGCAGCTCTCCTTGGCGTTGGGATTGGAAATTTTGAAGCCACCCGCCGTTAGCGCGTCGCTGAAATCCACCACCGTGCCGCGCAGAAAATCCGCACTGATGGCGTCCACCAAAACCATCACGCCATCGTGGGCGGAAACAATGTCACCGTCACGCTGTTCGTCAAAGGTCATGCCGTATTGCATCCCCGAGCAACCGCCTTGCTCGACGTAAAACCGCATGTGCTTGCCGGCATTTTCCGGCTTGGTGAGCAGTGCCTTCACCTCGCCCACGGCGCTGGCCGTGAGAGCGACGACTTTCTCGGATGCAATGGTTTCAGTCATATCAGCAAACTAGATTTGGTGGCCGTGCGTGTCAAACGCCACGTCAGTTTTTTTCCGGCGACAACGCGGCCATTTTTTTCCGGATCGCCTCCCCAAGCGGCGGCAGGTTGGTTTGCAGGTTGGCGTAAAATAATTTTTGCGACTGCACGCCGTCAAAACGTCCGACCAGCGGCGCGGCCTGCAACCCGGCTTTTTTCAACCAGAACAAATCCGGCGCCTCGCCGTCGCGCAGATTTTGCCGGTAAAAAACTTCCAGGTAATTGTCGCGTGCCTGCTTGAGCAGGTTTTCCTGCTCTGCGCCGGAAAATTGCGCGGCCATTTTTTCCAACGCCAGCCCAGCGCCGACCTGTGCGCGGCTACGCACGGAAATGTTTCCCGCCGAATTTACACCAAAAGCCTGCGCGTAGGCATTCGTCGCAGAAATGAAATCACCCAGTTGCACGTCACCGTCACCAGTTTCACCCCAAGCGCGCGCACCAAATTCGTTCGTCGGATTTTTCTGGATAATCTGGCCGAACAGATTGGTGGCCAGCTGCAAGTTTGCCAGAGCTGCGTTCGTCGCGCCCGTGTCCATGTGCATCAACGCCGCGCCGCCGGCGAAACGCGCCTGCATGCAGAGAAATTCATCCGGGCAGTTCGTGTCGCTGATCAACCGCGTGAAATAATCCACCGCGTCCTTGTAACCCGTGCGCCCCATCGCCGCGCGACCGGCCATGAGCTGCGCGGGATAAAACAGCGGCGAACTTTTCCAGGCCGCGTTCGTGTTTTGAAAAACCGCCTCGTAATTCGTCTCCGCACCAATAAATTCGCCCGCGCGGAAAAAATGTTCCGCCACCCACCACTGCGCAAACGGCGCGTTCGCGTCCGCCGGGTTTTGCGCGACAAACTTTGTGAACTGTCCCAGTGCCGCCGCCTCGTTGCCCGCGTGAAAATTTGCCTGTGCCAGCGCATATTCCGCCTGTGGGCGCAGCGTGTTCGTTGGGAAATCGCGCAGCCAGCCTTCGTAGTTGGTCACGGCCGCCGGCCAGTTTTGTTCCGGCTCAAACGTGCGCGCCACGGCCAGCTTCAACTGCGGCGCCAGCGGCCCGCCGGAAAATTTTGGCGCGAGTTTTTCAAACAGCGCCCGCGCGTCGGCCGGTTTCACCAGGCTCTCGCCAAACAGCAGCGCGCTGCCCTGCCCCAGTTCGTCGCCGGCTAACATTTCAAAAACTTGCGCGAAGGCGTCCGCCGCGCTGGCCGTGTCATTCAACTCCAAACATGCGCGCAAACTTTGATAACACGCCCGGCCGGCCAGATCGCGCCCGGCGGATGCCACGGAAACCGCGCGGTAATTTTCCAGTGCGCCACGAAAATCTTTTTGCGCGAACAACACGTCGCCCGCTTTGAATTTCGCCACCGCCAAATCTTCCGCGGAAAGTTTTTTCTGCGCCGCCGCCTGAAAATCGGCGAGGCCGGCGGTCAGATTTCCTGCCAGCCATTCACACCAACCGCGGTCCAACAGCGCCTTGCCGGCGAGCGGACTGTCCGGAAATTTTTTCAGCAGTGCATCCAGCGGTTCCTGCGCCGATGGCAACTGGTTCGTGTCCCCGCGCAAAACGGAATCCTTCAATCGCAGTTCGCCCAGCGACAGCAAGGCGATGTCCATTTGTGACGACGCCGGAAACTGCCTGATAAAATTTCCCAGTGAATTTTCCGCGGCCGCAAACTGCCCCAGCCCCGCTGCCAATCCGGCGGTTTTCCAGACGGCTTCGCGCTGCTTTTCGTCCGGCGTGTTCGCCGCGAGATTTTCCTGATACAACGCGATGGCATCCGCCGCGCGGCCAAGTTTTTCCAAAATGCCGGCGCGCAACGCCACACTTTCAGCGCGATGGATTTCATTTTTTTCAAGCTGCGCAATCTGCGAAAGGTTCAGCGCCGCCGCGAGCGCCGCGTCCAAATCGCCCGCTGCCTGTTTGGTCTGGCACAGCAAATACGCGCGCTGCCAGTCCAACTCCGACTTGAGCGCCAGCGGATTGACCAGCGCCAGTTGCGCGGCCGCGCCGGTGAAATCGCGCTGCTCAAATTTCGCCTGCGCCAGCAGTAACCGGCCGCGCACTACCAATTCGTTTGCCGCGTCCAGCCCGGCAGTCTTGGCGAACACGCCGTTCGTATCGTCCAAGAGTGAGGACAGTTTCGGTCGGTCGCCGAGTTTTTCATACGCCGCCGCCGCCTCGACCGCCGCGCGCAACCGTAACGGCGATTCAGGAAAATTATTCACCAGCGCACCAAACGATTCCGCCGCCGCCAAAAAATTATTTCCGGCGAACTGCGCCTCGCCCGTCCACAGCGCAAATTGATCCGCGAGATTTCCGGCCAGCGCGCGGCGGGCGTTCAGCAACGCGACGGCATCCGCGAATTTTTTCTGGTTGAACTGCGCCTGCGCCTGCAGCAGCACGGCGAGCGGCGCGTTGGTGGACTTGGGAAAACGCTGGCTGAACTGCGCGAAACCCGTTTCCGCGCGGCTCCACATTTCCGTTTGAAAATCCGCCGAAGCCGTGGCGAACGCCCGCTCCTCGCGCGACGCGGCCATGATTTGTCCGCCGCCCAAAACGAGCGCGCAGAAAATCCCAAGCCAGCGACGGTAAAAAACCATGCGGCAATCTAAACGACGCGGCGAAGTGACAAAAGCGGGAAATCGGGAAGTTTCCGGCAGTGCATGTTGGCGAGGCGTGTCTTGGGCTGCGGCGGGCGATTTTCCGTTGCGCGGTAGAAGTGGCTGAAGTTAGGCCACCGAGGCACCGAGGACACCGAGAAAAGAGATTGGACAGCGACGAGCCGCCGAAATAGAGTTAAACCATGAAACAGGATAGGCCATTCTCGGCGCTTGATAGGCTGCAAGACCGGCTGCCTACTATCTGTTAGGCGGCTATGTCCCACGTCCTTTATGCATACATCGCCAAGCCCACGACAGAGCAGGTTGGCAGTTTCCTTCGTGCCTTGCAGGAGCGTGGCTTTTCCGTTTCCCACCTCGGCAAGAGCGACCCGCCTCGCAAGTTCGGAGGCAATGTTGATGAGGCAGTCAGCATGGTATTCAGCGGCACAGACCTTACCAACTGGACGTTCGCCAGAGATGCCGCGCGGCGGTTACATTTCGGTTTTGAGATTCACCACGACCCGCGGTGGACGCATTCGACAGTCTCGGCGTCTTGTCCAGACACAGCCACTTTGGATCTTATTGCCAGCGGTGCATCCATCGCGCTCGATTTGTTTATCGCCATTCGTGGCGTTTCCAGCGGAGGCAAGGACCAGCCTTGGGAGGTTGTCAGCCCAGCATCAGAGAGGTGTCCAGATGATTTACGTTCCAGATTTGTCGCCGCCTAATAAGAGGATAGACTGCCCCTTCCCCGCTCACGCGAGCACGCTCTTCAAATAATGTCCCGTGTGGCTGCCGGCCACGTGCACGATTTTCTCCGGCGGCCCTTCCGCCACGATTTGCAGTTACGCCGGCACGATGACTTTCAAGCCGGGCACGGCGGAAAAATGCCGCGCGTTAAACGTGGCCACCGCGCTGCCGCGCACCAGCGCCGTCGCCGCCACAATCAGGTCGTAATAGCCGGGCATTTTGCCGGCGGCATCCAGCCGCGCCCAGATACGCGCGTGCTCATGAGCCACCTCTTCCGTGTAGTCCACCACCGGCAGTAAATCCGTAACCGCCGTCAGATAGCTTTTGCGCGCCAGCCGCCGCGCCCCGGTCGCGCGCTCCACGCCATGCCACAGCTCGGCCACGGTGATGGCGGCGATTTCAAACGTCTCCGTCGGCTGCGCCGCGAGCCAGCCGGAAAGATCGAACCCGCCTTTCTCGCCGCGGATGATGACATCCGCATCAATGATTATTGCCATTTGTCAACGGGTGGTTTGAGGCGGCGCGCCCCGGCAAGGTCTTTGGCCCAGGCGCGGGACTCGGCGGGTGAAAGCGGCACGCGGGCCAACGCCCCGGCCAGCTCGCGCCCGGTGCAGACCTTTTCTCCGGCGGGAACCAGTTGCGCGAACGGCCGGCCGTTCTTCATCAGCACAAAACCCGCGCGCTGGTAATGCACCTGGTTCACCGTGTGGGCAAAGTTCCGCGACGCCTCAGTGACGGTGATGGCCTTCAATTTCATAAAATCAGATTGTCAGATTTTTTAGTTTTGTCAAACCGAGGCCAGCTACCGCTCACGCGAGCACGCTCTTCAAATAATGCCCCGTGTGGCTGCCGGCCACGTGCACCACTTTCTCCGGCGGGCCTTCGGCAACAATTTTTCCGCCACCACTGCCGCCTTCCGGCCCGAGGTCAATGATCCAATCCGCCGTCTTGATGACATCCAGATTGTGCTCGATGATGACAAGCGTGTTGCCGGTGTCGCGCAATTTGAACAGCACTTCCAGCAGCTTCGCCACGTCGTGAAAATGCAGGCCGGTCGTCGGCTCGTCCAAAATGTAGAGCGTCCGGCCCGTCGCACGGCGCGCGAGCTCGGTGGCCAGCTTCACGCGCTGCGCCTCGCCGCCGCTCAACGTCGTCGCCTGCTGGCCAAGCCGGATGTAGCCAAGCCCGACCTGCGCGAGCGTTTCCAGCGGCGCGGAAATTTTCGGCACGGCGCGGAAAAAATCCACACCTTCGTCCACCGTCATGTCGAGCACGTCGGCGATGTTCTTGCCTTTGTAGGAAATTTCCAGCGTCTCGCGATTATAGCGATTGCCGTTGCACGTCTCGCACGTGACATAGACCGGCGGCAGAAAATTCATCTCAATTTTCAAAATGCCGTCGCCTTCGCACTTCTCGCAGCGCCCGCCCTTGACATTGAAACTGAATCGCCCCGGTTCGTAGCCGCGCACTTTCGCTGCCGGAATTTTGGCAAAGAGATCGCGGATCTGGTTGAACATCCCGGTGTAAGTCGCCGGATTGCTGCGCGGCGTGCGGCCAATCGGCGACTGGTCGATCACGACGACTTTGTCGAAGCCTTCGTAGCCTTTCATCGCCTTGTGTTCACCGGGCCGTTCCTTCGAGCCAAAAAATTTGCGGAACAGCGCACGCTGCAAAATGTCGCTGACCATCGTGCTTTTGCCGGAACCGCTGACGCCGGTCACGCACGTCAGCGTGCCGATGGGAATCCGCAGGTCAATGTTCTGTAAATTATTTTCCGTGCAGCCGAGCACTTCCAGCCAGCCACGATCCTGGTCCGGCTGCTTGCGCTTTTTGGGAACGGCAATCTCCAATTCACCTGACAGGTATTGGCCGGTGAGCGATTTTTTGCTCGCGAGAATTTCCGGCAACGTGCCCGCCGCGACAAGTTCGCCTCCGTGGACGCCCGCACCCGGCCCCAAATCCAAAATGTAATCCGCCGCGCGAATCGTGTCGGCATCGTGTTCCACAACGAGCACGGTATTGCCCAAATCGCGCAGACCTTTCAGCGTGGCGAGCAGGCGGTCATTGTCGCGCTGATGCAGGCCGATGCTTGGCTCGTCCAACACATAAAGCACGCCGACGAGTGCCGCGCCGATCTGCGTCGCCAGCCGGATGCGTTGCGCCTCGCCGCCGCTCAACGTGCCGCTCTCGCGATCCAGCGTGAGGTAGCCGAGACCGACGTTTTTCAAGAAGCCTAGCCGCGCGCGGATTTCCTTGATGACTTCGCCGGCGATTTTCTGCTCGAACTCCGTGAGCGTCAGCGCGGCGAAAAATTCATCCGCTTTTTCCACCGACAAACCGCAGACGTCCATGATGGACAGACCAGGGATTTTGATCTTCGACTTTTTATTTTTGAACTGCGATGAGAATTGTTCGCCGCCCAAAGTGACGGCCAAAATTTCCGGCTTCAAGCGTTTCCCGCCGCAAACATTGCAAAACTCCGGCGCCATGTAAGCCTTAAGCCGATTGCGCATGAACTCGCTTTCGCTGTCCGTCGCGAGGCGCTCGAGATTCACGAGCACGCCCTCGAACGGACGGTCAATGCTGCTCACCTTGCCGCCACGCCAGAATTTGAATTCCACGTTGTCCTCGCCGGAACCGTGTAGCAGAACTTGTTTGAAATCTTCCGGCAAATCTTTCCACGGCGTCTGCAAGTCCACTTTGAAATGTTCCGCGACGGAACGCAGCATGGCCTTGTAGTAAATGTTCATCCGCTTGCCCGCGCGGCGCCACGGCTGGATGGAACTTTCCAGCGGCTCGTCAAAGTTCGGCACGACGAGCGCCTCGTCGAAAACCATTTTTTGTCCGAGGCCGTGGCAGACGGAACACGCACCGGACGGCGCATTGAAGGAAAAATGTTTTGGCGTCGGCGGGTCGTAGCTTTTGCCCGTGGCGGGCGAACACATTTTGTTGGAGTGCAACGTCTCGACCCAATTGGTTGCATCCGTCGCCGTCGGCAATTGGTGCAGCGCAAACATCACACCTTCGCCGAGGCGGAGGCAGGTCTCCACGGAATCGCCCAAGCGCACGCGGACTTTATCGTCCATCACCAAGCGATCCACAATCGCCTCGATGTTGTGGTTCTTTTTTTTGTCGAGCTTAATGCGCGCGACTTGCTCGCCAAGCTCCATCATCTCGCCGTCCACGCGGACACGGACAAAACCTTCGCGCGCCAAGCGTTCAAACACATCGCGGAACTCGCCCTTCTGCCGGCGCACCACGGGCGCAAGCAGCATGACCTTGGTTTTTGGCGGCAGTGCGAGAATTTTGTCCACGATGTCGCTGGTGCTTTGCGTGGAAATGGGAACGCCGGTGTCGGGGCAATGCGCCTTGCCGATGTGCGCGTAGAGCAGCCGGAGGTAATCGTAAACTTCCGTCGTCGTCGCGATGATCGAGCGCGGGCTGGAGCCGGAACTGCGCTGCTCGATCGCAATCGCCGGCGACAAACCTTCGATGAAATCCACGTCGGGCTTTTGCAACTGGTCGAGAAATTGCCGTGCGTAGGCCGAAAGCGATTCGACGTAT
>CAIKKJ010000186.1 GCA_903827955.1 uncultured Verrucomicrobia subdivision 3 bacterium | reverse complement strand
TTTGCCGCTGGTTAAGAGCAACTCAACCGCCTGCTGGCGGAAGTTTGCATCATATGGTTTGTGTGTTCGTGGCATAGGTCTTTCGCTTTCTATTTACCACTCCGTTTACTTGTGTCCACAAAATCGAAGAAACCTCAGAGTCCAACCACGTTCGTTCCGCCCTCCGCTTCGCTCCGGACGGGGACGCCGCAGCGCGGCATCCCTACCACCAAAACGTTTTGAACGGCATAAGCTCACTTTCTTTCATGCGCTTCACCTATTTCGTGGTTTGAAAAAAACTTTCTGCTAGTTTTTTCGCATGGCTGAACTTGATTCGCAGCTCGATAAATTTCTCCGCAAGCAACCGAAGCTCGGCAAAAATGTTTTTATCGCCAAGACCGCCACGGTCATCGGCGATGTGACGCTCGGCGCGCACAGCAGCGTCTGGTATGGCGCGGTGTTGCGTGGCGACATCAACCGCATCATCGTCGGTCACCACACGAACATTCAGGACAACGCCGTGCTGCATCTCGCGGATAAATTTCCGTGCATCCTCGGCAACTGGGTCACGGTCGGCCACAGCGCGGTCGTTCACGCGTGCAAAGTCGGCGATGAAGTTCTAGTCGGAATGGGCGCGGTGATTCTCGACGGCGCGGTCATCGGCAAACAATCCATCATCGGGGCGAAAGCGCTCGTGACGCAGGGAACAAAAATCCCGCCCGGCTCGCTCGTGCTAGGCGCACCGGCGAAAGTCGTTCGCAAATTGACGAAGGAAGAACGCGCCGGCCTGAAATGGTGGGCGCAAAAGTATGTGGACAATGGGGCGTATTGCCTCAAGCACAACATCGGCGTGGGCTGCCCGATTGATTCCGCGCCGTCCGCGCGGCGGTAATTTTTACGCGCAAAATATGTCCGGCCGATTGAACCATTTCCAGCGGACCATGCTTCACTGGAACGACCTCCATCCTTACAATGCGATGGGGATATTTCGGCTCCCGGCGGCTCTGGATCTGGGCCGTTTAAAACAAATCATCAATGGTGCGCTGGCGGCGCATGGGCTCACCGGCCTGACTTTGAACCGCAGCGGCGGGACGTTCCATTATGCCGGAGGCCAAGTGGACTGCGAGATCAAGGTCATCTCCGGTGGCGCCGATTCTCAAGCTGCACTTAGCGCTGAGATCGAGGTGCAATTGAACACAGCCTTTGTTTTAGATAAAGGTTTTAATCCTTTCCGCTTTTTTGCCGTGACGGAGGCGGACGGTTTTTGGATCGGCATTGTTTTTATCCATGTCATCGCTGACGGCTTGTCGATCACGCTTTTGGCGCGAGAAGTGATTGAAGCTTATTTAAAACCCGGCGAGCCTCCGGTTTTCCAACCGTTCGAGCTCTATCCGCATTGCCGGGACGGCCTGCTCTCGCAGCCAAAGCTGCTGTTCAAAAAACTTGCCGCGCTGCCCGCGTTTGTCCGGGAAATGCGAAGTTCCAGCCGCCTGTGGTGTCGGGATGAAAATGATTTCAGCAACCGGTTTGCTTTCTTCACGCTGGACGCTGGACAACTGGAGGCATTGATCAAGACGGCCAAAGCCTGTCATATCACGCTAAACGATTTGTTTCTGACCCTGCTGCTGAAAAGTCTTTCCGGCATGGCTTCAGACCGCCAGCTTCATCCACGCCGCCGGAAAATCGCCGTCGGCTGCATCGTCAACGTCCGAAAAGGTTTTGGCCTGAAAGGCCAGCGCGCGTTCGGCCCCTTTCTTGGTTCGTTGGTAGTTACTCATGAGCTTCCAAAGGACACCCACCTGACGGAACTGGCCAAAGACATCTGCCGTCAAACCACCGCCATAAAGAAAAGCCGGTTGTATCTGGCATCTTCCTGGGAGCAGGCCTTCGGCCGGTTCATGTTTGCACTCCACTCTCCGGCGCGACGAAAACAATTTTATGATAAAAATTTTCCACTGTGGGGCGGCCTCACCAGCATGCAGGTAAACGCCTTTTGGGAGCCCGCACCTGGCGAAAGGCCGATGGACTGCTTCAGCGTTGCCGGCACGGGACCGGTCGTGCCCTTGGTGTTTTCGGTTGTCACAGCAGAAACCGGTGTGAAGATTGCCATCACTTACCGGCCGGCATTTTTTTCAGAGATAGATGTCGCACGGATCAAAAATGTTTTTATTGAAATGGTCGCGCAGTTGAAAAATTGACGCCAAATCGGATCGCCGGCAAATTTTTAGCTGGCAATCCGGCGAGGCGACGACAATAAATGCATTCCAACACAAATCGAACATGAACCAGCCTCTGGCAGGAAAGACAGCCTTCATCACCGGCGGCGCGCGCGGCATCGGCCGGGCAATTGCGTTGAAACTCGCCGCTGCGGGCTGCGATGTGGCCATCGCCTACCACAACAGCCACGATGAAGCCGATGCCGTCTGCAAAATGATCTGCGACCTTGGCCGCAAATCGCTCGCGATCCAGGCGGATGTCGCCGACCCGGAAAGTTTGAAGGAGGCGTTTGAAATCTTCCGGAAAGACTTCGACCGCGTGGACATCGTCATCAGCAACGCCGCCATCGGCGTGTTGAAACCGGCGCTGGAACTATCGCTCAAACATTTCCGCCGCTGCCTCGAGACGAACGCGTTGGCCTTGAATTCACTCGCGCAAAACGCCGTGCCGCTCATGCCGGCCGGCGGCTGTCTCATCGGTTTGTCGAGCCTCGGCTCGGTGCGCGCCATTCCGCAATACGCTTTCATCGGCGCGTCGAAGGCCGCGCTCGAATCCCTCGCGCGCGGGCTGGCGCAGGAACTGGGGCACACCAAAAAAATCCGCGTCAACATCGTCAGCGCGGGCGTGGTAGACACGGACGCGCTGAAATTTTTTCCGAACCGCGAGGAATTGCTTGCCGAATACGCCCGGCGCACGCCGCTCGGCCCGACGCTCACCACCGCGCAGGTCGCCGACGCGGTTTATCTGCTCTGCCTGCCTGAGGCGGCGATGATCACCGGCCACACGCTCGTCGTGGATGGCGGCTACTGCATTTCAGGATGAACTCGAATATTGACTCCGGCTTGAATGGCGGCATCGCGATCGTCACCGGCGGCAGCCGGGGCATCGGCCGCGCCATCGTTGAAACCCTCGCCGCGTCCGGCATGGACGTGACGTTCACCTTTCTCGGCAACCAAGCCGCCGCCGATGCGGTCATCGCCGCGAACCCGGGGAAAAAAATTACCGCCGAAAAAGTGGATGTGCGCGATTCCACCGCCTGTGCCGCGTGCGTAGAAAAAGTCATCGAGCGCGCTGGCAAAATTGATTTGCTCGTCAATAACGCCGGCGTCATCCGCGACAATTTGCTCGCGATGCTGGAAGATGCTGACGTGCAGGCCGTGCTCGATACCAACGTCACCGGCACATTCAACATGACGCGCGCCATCGTGCCGCACATGGTTTCCCAGCGGCGCGGAAAAATCATCAACATCAGTTCCGTCGCCGGCGAAAAGGGCGGTCGCGGCCAGACGAACTACGCCGCGAGCAAGGGCGCGATCAACGCCTTTACCAAATCCCTGGCCGTCGAGCTGGCGCCGCGCGGCATCAACGTGAACGCCGTCGCGCCGGGCGTCATCGAGACCGACATGTCGCGCACCGTCCGCGAGCTGGCGGGCGACCAGGTGACGGCGCGGATTTTATTGAAACGCATCGGCAAACCTGCTGACATAGCGCATGCGGTGTGGTTTTTAAGTTCCCGTTTCGCCGATTACATCACGGGAGAAATTCTGCACGTGGATGGCGGGTTTAAAATGGATTGAAAGCATGAGCAACGACAACATCACGAAGGAAGAGATTGCGGCCGTTTATCCCAAAGTGGCGGCGACCATGGCGGACGCGCTCGGCTGCGATGTCGAAAAAGTAAGGCTCGACGCCTCGCTCATCAGCGACCTCGGCGCGGAGTCCATTGATTTTCTCGACATCGTCTTTCGCCTTGAACGCACATTCAAGGTCAAGATTCCGCGCGGCAAAATTGTTGAAGACGCGCGCGGCAGCCTTTCTGAATCGGAATTTGAAAACAGCGGTGTGCTCACTGCGGCGGGTGCGGAGCGGCTGAAAACTTTTTTGAGCGAAGTGCCGTCAGCACGGTTTCCGTCGCCGTTGAAATCGGCGGAAATTGCGAAACTCTTCACCGTCGAAACCTTTTGCAAAATGGTGATCCGGCAGCAGCGCGCGGCGGGCAGCGCTCCGGCCGCTTGAACCCGCCCGGCATGGACGGACATTTTCGCGCATTCTCCTTCGTTGACCGCATCACATCGGTGTCACTAGGCGCGCCGATTCGCGGGCTGTATCAAATTCCTTCCGGCCTCGCGGAATTTCCCGGCTCGCTGGTTGCCGAGGCGGTAGGCCAGCTCGCCGCATGGGCGGCGATGGCGAAGCTCGATTTCCAAGTGCGTCCCGTCGCCGGCCTCGCGGGCAAGGTGGAATTTCATGCCGCCGCCCAACCCGGCCAGATGCTTGAACTCGCCGCTGACATTGAAACCGCCGAACTCGATGCCGTCGGCTACGGCGGCACGGCCAGCGTGGATGGAAAAATAATTTTGCGCCTCGAAAACTGCGTCGGCCCGATGATGCCGCTGTCGGAATTTGACGACCCGGCGTTGGTGCGCGAGCGTTTTTCTGTGCTGCAAAATTCCGGTGCCGCTTCCGGCGTCTTCGGCGGCGTGCCCGCAGTTCCGTTGCAACCCACCGAAGGCGAGACCGGAAAAATTTCCCGCGCCACGCTGCATGTCCCAGCGGACGCGCCGTTTTTCGCCGATCATTTTCCGCGCCGCCCGGTGTTTCCCGGCACATTGCTGATGAATTTAAACCTGCAACTCGCCGCTGCACTCGCCGCCGAAATTCCCGGACGGTGGCATCTGGCTTCGGTGCATGACGTGAAACTGCGTTCCTTCATCCCGCCTGGAGAAAGCTTGGAACTTGAGGCCCGGCTTGGCGGGCGGGACGATTCATCCCTGACCATCATCGTCGAGACGCGCAAAGGAAAAAAACTTCTCGGCGGCGCCCGCGTGCGGCTAACCTTGTCGCCGTCATGATGAATCCGCGTCCACGCATCGCCATCACCGGCATCGGCCTGGTCACGCCGGTCGGCAACGACGCACGCACGACGTGGGCAAACTTACAGGCCGGTCACAGCGGCCTCGACACCATCCGCCATTTTGATGCCAGCGGTTTTCCCGTCCGTATCGGCGCGGCGGTAAAAAATTTTGACGCCGCCGCCGTTATCAAAAACCCCAAGCTGCTCAACCATGCCACGCGTTCGCACCGGTTCGCGCTGGCCGCCGCTGAAGAAGCGCTGGCTGACGCGGGCATCCGGCCGGAAAATTCCACAGCCGAACGCTGGGGCTTCAGCGTCGGTGCGGGCATGATGGGTGTGGATTACCGCGAGCTTGAAGCCGTGCAAAAAATTTGCGCGGCGGATGGCGAAGTGCATCCGGAAAAATTTCTCACGGCGGATTTCCCCGCCGACCCGGTCGCGTTCAGCCGCAGCCAGACGAATGCCGGTCTCGCGTTGCTCACGCGGCATTTTGGGATTCGCGGCTACGCCACGGCCGTCCACACCGCGTGCGCGTCCGGCGGTCAGGCGCTCGGCACCGCGCTGAAAGTGCTGCGGCGCGGCCATGCGGACTTCATGCTCGCCGGCGGCTTTGATTCCATGCTGAACCCGATCGGGCTGTCGGCGTTTTGTTTGTTGGGCGCGCTTTCGGCCGATAACGAAACGCCAGCGCGCGCCAGCCGTCCGTTTGACGCCACGCGCAACGGTTTTGTCCTCGGCGAAGGCGCAGGATTTTTGGTTCTGGAAAAGTGGGATGCCGCCGTGAAACGCGGCGCAAAGATTTACGCGGAATTTGCGGGCGACGGAAATTCCTTGAGCTGCTATCGCATCACCGATTCGCCGCCGGACGGCGACGGCCCGATCCAGGCGATGCGCCAGGCGCTTGCCGATGCCGGCGTCGCGCCGGAGGAACTCGATTACGTCAATGCCCACGGCACTTCCACGCTGATGAACGACCGCAGCGAATGTGCCGCACTGCGTGCCGTGCTGGGCAACCAGGTTGCACGCGTCGCCGTCAGCTCGACGAAAAGTTGCATGGGCCATCTGATCGCGGCGGCGGGCGCGGTCGAGGCTGCCATTTGCGCGCTGGCCATCCGCGACGGCATGGCGCCGGTGAACGCAAATTTTTCACAGCCCGATCCCGCCTGCGACGTCAACCTCGTGCGCGGAAAATCGCAACCGCAAAAAATTCGCGCCGCGCTTTCGAACTCGCTTGGGTTCGGCGGCTCGAACAGTTGCCTCGTGTTCCGTAACCCGGAGGAAGTGCGATGAATTCCCCGATTGTTTTCACCGGCCTCGGCGCGGTTTGCGGCGCGGGCAAAACTGTGGAGGAGATTTTTGAAGCCATCATCGGCGGCCGTTCCGCCATCAAGGAAATCAGCGCGTGGGATGCCAGCTGCTGGCCGCGTCGCCTGGCGGCGGAAATCACCGGCGTGGACAACCGCACGCTCGTAGAAGATCGCAAGTTGCACAAGATGATTTCCAAGACCGATATGTTCGGCCTTTATGCCGCGAACACGGCGCTTCAGCAGTCCGGTCTGGCTGCGCACCGCGCATCGCTTGACACGGCGACGGCGGTTCAATTCAGCGACCGTAGCGGAATTTTTGCCGGTTCTGGCGGCGGCAATTATAGCTGCAACTACGATTTTTTTCCGGCGCTGGCAGCGGCGGCCGGCGACCTGAAAAAATTCGGTGGCCAATTCAGCGAATCGGTCAACCCCATGTGGCTGCTGCGGAATTTGCCAAACAACGTGCTGTGCCACGTCGGCATCCGCCACAATTTCAAGGGCGCGAACGCCTGCATCACGAATCATTGTGTCAGTGGTGCGCTGGCGGTGGCCGAGGCCGCTGCGGTCATCGGCGCGGGCGAGGCGGATCGCGCCGTGGCCGTGGGGCATGACGCGCCGCTGGAGCCGGAGAGTTTGCAACATTTTCAGCGGCTGGATTTGCTGGCGGCGCAGATGCTACGTCCGTTTGACCGCGACCGCGACGGCACGGTTTTCGGCGAAGGTGCGGCGGCGCTCGTGCTGGAAAAAGCGACGGACGCCCAAGCGCGCGGCGCCAAAATTCTCGGCGAATGGCTTGGCTCCGGCTGCGTGACCGAGGCGACGGGTGTCCTGAAAATCCGTCCGGACGGCGACGGCGTCAGCCGCGCCATCGAAATGGCGCTCGTGGATGCAGGCGTTTCGCGTAATGAAATCGGCCTCATTGTGGCGCACGGCAACGGCACACGCGCTTCGGACGTTTCCGAAGCTGCGGGTATCCGCCATGTGTTCGGCGATAAAATTCCGCCGGTCACGGGCTTCAAATGGGCTTACGGCCATTTGATCGCCGCGTCGGGAATTATTGATTTGGTTTTTGCGCTGACAGCGTTGCAACGAAAAATTGTTCCCGCCATCCCGGTGCTGGATTTAATTGACCCGGAAATCGCGCCGTTTCCCGTTTCGCAAACCGCGCAAATTCCGCGCGGCGATTGTGCGCTGGTCGTCTGCCGCGGCTTTGGCGGCATGAATGTCGCGCTCATCGTCCGCGCCTTCCCAGCCTGATGCCTGAAGCCCCGCCCAATTCGCGCTGCGGCATCGACACGGTGGAAATTTCCCGCGTCGAAAAACTCCTGGCCGCGATGCCGTCGGAAGACTGGCATAAACTTTTTTCCGAACAGGAAATTCTGGATGCTGGCGTTGGTGCGGGACGTCTGGCAAGCCTGGCGGCGCGATTCGCCGCGAAAGAGGCCTGCTGCAAATTGTTTCCGCGCGAGACGAGCTTGGGCCAGATTGGGCCGGCTGATTTTAGCGTGCGGCGTGATTCTTTTGGTGCGCCACAAGCGGTCGTGAGTCCGGCGGCGCAGGCGGTGCTGGATCGACATCGCATCGGTGCGATCCGCCTTTCGCTCACGCATACGGAAACCAGCGCGTCGGCGGTGGCGCTGGCGGAGTTGCGCGGGGTGGAGGTGCCGTGGTTCGGAAAATTATTATTCCGCCTCGTGCCTTATCGCCGCGATCTGGTGCTAGAAAATCTTCGACGTGTCTTCGGTGCGACGTTGCCGGAGGCGGAAATCGTCCGGCTGGCGCAGGCATATTACGCGCACTACGTCCGCTTCCTCATCGAATTCATCCAGCTGCCGCTGATGTCGGCAAAAAAAAAGCAACGCTACATCCGCGTCGAAAACATGGCGTCGCCGTTGCGCGCACACAAAAAAGGGAAGGGGCTAATCTTGCTCACCGGCCATTTCGGCAATTGGGAAGTGGCTACGGTCGCGGGCATCGCCCAATTCCCGGAGTTCAAAGGACGGTTCTATTTCGTGCGGCGGCTGCTCAAGCCGGAGTGGATCAACCGGTTCATTACCCGCCGGTTTCGCCGAGCCGGGTTTGGCACGCTGGCCAAGCGGGGTTCGCTGGACTCCATCCTCAAGTTGCTGGAGAGCGGGGCCATCATCGTTTTCGTCTTCGACCAACACGCCCAAAGGCCGGATGGTATCGCCGTTGATTTTTTTGGTCATCCAGCCGGCACGTTCAAAAGTCCCGCCCTAATCGCCATGAGCACTGGTGCCCCGGTCATTCCGGCCAGCAGTTGGCGCGAACCTGATGGCACACATGTGTTGCGGTTCGAAGAACCATTGACACCCATCGAGTGCGAGGATGCGGGCGAAGCCATCCGGCAAAACACCCGCGCCTACAACATCGCGCTTGAACGAATGTTGCTCCGCCATCCCGAACAATGGATTTGGATGCATCGGCGCTGGAAGCATATGTATTGAATGCATTTCCCGCCACCGGCCCAGGGCAAGAAATCACCGCGCCATTAGCGCTTCAATCTCTTCCGCCTCAATCGGAATATCCGCCATCAAATCCAACTGGCCGTTTTCCGTGACCAGCACGGTGTTCTCAATGCGCACGCCAAAACCTTCCGCCGGAATGTAAATCGCCGGCTCGACCGTCAGCACCCAGCCGGGCTGGATCTTGAAATGGTTGTAAGTCACGTCGTGCACGTCGAGGCCGATGGGATGCGAAACGCCGTGCATGAAAAACTTTTTCACGGCGGGCGCGTCGGACTTTTGTTTTTTGAGCTCGGACATTTTCAGCAGGCCGAGGTCAACGCACTCCTTCGCGGTGCGCTCTTCACATTCGAGGCGCAAATCCTTCGTGGTCTTGCCCGGCACGCACGCGGCGACCTGCGCGCGAAAAATTCGCAGCACCGCGTTATAAACCTGCTTCTGACGGCGCGAAAACTTTCCGCTCACGGGAATCGTGCGCGTCAGGTCACTCATGTAATTGCCGAGACCCGCCGCGACATCGAGCAGCAGCAGATCGCCTTTCTTGCAGATCTGATCGTTCTGGTTGTAATGTAGAATGTTGTTGTTCGCGCCGCTGGCGATGATGGGCGGATACGCGAACTGGCCCTTGTGGCGGATGAATTCGTGCGCGAACTCGGCCTCGACTTCGGTTTCGTTCATGCCGGGTTTCACAAATTTCAAGACGCGGCGAAAACCTTCGCCCGTTAAGTCGCACGCGGCTTTGATGGCAGCGATTTCGTATTCGGATTTCACTGCGCGCAGTTCGTGCATCAGCGAGGCGAGGCGACGGTAGCAATGCAGCGGAAATTTTTTCTGGCAGTCGCGGACGAAGCGCACGTCGCGCGTGCCCACCGTGACATCAGCGCGCTGATGTTCGTTGCTGTTGAGGTAGACATTTTCTAGCTCGCACATGAGCGTGCGGAACACCACGGGAAATTCCGACAGCCATTTTACGGTTTTGACGCCGGAAATTGCGGTGGCCTGTTCTTTCGTCAGCTTGTGTCCTTCCCAGATGGCGAGGTGCTCGTTCGGCTGGCGCACGAACAAAACTTCGCGCTGACTCGGATCAGACGCATCCGGCGCCAGCAGCAAAATCGTTTCCTCCTGATGCACGCCGGTGAGGTAAAACAAGTCGGCGTTTTGCAGGTGGCCCATCGAGCCATCTGCGTTCGTGGGCATGAGGTCGTTGGCGTTCAGCACGACGAGCGAACGTGGTAAAAGTTTTTTGACGAGGCGCTCGCGGTTCAGCGTGAACAGTGCGGCACGAATGGGCACAGCTTTCATTTGTGCCCGCAGTCTAAAGCCGTCGCCGGGAAAAATTAAGCGAATTCAGCCGCCCATATTTCCAACAATTAGCCGGTCGGATTCTCATTGAAATTATTCCATTCGCAGCGCAGTATTTTTACTGCACGGACCAATCATTCAGAAATTCACCATGAAAACTTCATGCTGGCTCGTCTTTAGTTGCGGGTTGCTCTGTTTCTCCAACCGATTGTTCGCCCAAGGTGCGCTGACGCCGCCGGGCGCCCCCGCCCCAACGATGAAAACGCTTTCACAGATCGAACCGCGCACACTTTTGAACGACGCCAACACGCCGGGGGATGCGGCGGCGATTTTCGTCATCAACCAGCCGGGTTCATATTATCTGACGGCGAATATCATCGGCGCGGCCGGAAAGAATGGAATCCGGATTGATGCCAGTAACGTGACGCTTGACTTGATGGGATTTGAATTGATCGGTGTAACATCATCACAAAACGGAATATTTGCCAGCCCCAGCACGGCAAACATCGCCATATTTAACGGCTCGGCCACAGGCTGGCCGCAGCAGGGAATTGATATGCATAACGCTGGCAGTGTGATCTTGAAAGATTTGCAGGCGGCGGGAAATGGCGGGGCGGGCATCATAGCCGGGAGTTCCGCGATGATTGCAGGCTGCATTGTCAGCTCAAATCTTGCGAATGGAATCACGACTGGTGGCGATGGGCTGGTTAAAAGTTGCGTTGCAAGTGGAAATGGTGCTGGCAGCGCGGGGATCGGCATTTTGGCGGCGAATCGCACTCTGATCAGCGAGTGCACCGCCGACTTAAACCGCAATGACGGCATCCGCGTTACGAGTGATTGTTATCTGATCAATAACCACGCTAGCGGAAATGGCATGGGCGCGACGGCAGCTGGCATCCACACGACCGGCACCAACAACCGCATTGACCAGAATCAGGTGTCCAGCAATTCAGGTTACGGAATTCTTTCCGATGGTGGGACCGGCGCGGATGTAGTTGTCCGCAATAATTCCCGAAACAATATTTTGGGCGGATTTTCCCCCGCTTCCGGCGCCACCTTTGGGCCGTTGAGCACGCCCGCCACCGCCACCAGTCCGTGGGCGAATTTTCTGGCCGCCTTCAATCTTGGTGTCTCCAAGGCTGGATTGGGCAGCGGCACGGTCTCAAGCAGTCCGGCGGGAATCAATTGCGGGGCTAACTGTGGGAATAATTTTGACGCGGGCACAATCGTGACTTTGACCGCCACGGCAAATTCTAATTCGGTTTTCGCTGGCTGGAGCGGCGACGCCACCGGCACCGGCGTGGCCGTAATCACAGTGGACGCCGTCAAAGCCGTCACCGCCACGTTTGACCTAATCCCGTTCATGTTGACCGTAAACAATGCTGGCGGCGGCACCGTGACGAGTTCGTCGGGCGGCATCAATTGTCCGGGAAATTGCTCGGCCAATTACGCGCCCAGCACGACGGTGACATTGACGGCAACGCCAAGCGCCGGGGCGACATTCGTTGGCTGGAGCGGTGCCGATTCGACTTCAGGGAATACGGCCACGGTTACGATGACCAGTGCCAGATCAGTGACGGCGACATTCTCTTATCCTGTCTCTGTGGCTAACAGCGGTGGTGGCACGGTGACGAGTGTGCCGGGTGGCATCAGTTGTCCGGGAACGTGTTCGACCAATTATAATTACGGCACGACGTTGACGCTGACGGCGACGCCAAGCGTCGGGGCGACATTTATGGGCTGGATCGGTGCCGATTCGGTTTCAGGGAATACCGCCACGGTCATCATGAATAATGCCAGATCAGTGACGGCGACATTTGCATATTCTTTGTCCTTGTCCAAATCGGGAACGGGTGGCGGCACAGTCACGAGTTCGCCAGCCGGCATCAATTGCGGTGCCACCTGCACTGCGAATTATAATTATGGAACCAGCGTCACTTTGACCGCCACGCCGGATGCCAGCTCGACCTTCGCCGGCTGGAGCGGCGCGGCCAGCGGCACGGGTTCGGCCACCGTCACCATGGATGCGAACAGAGCCGTGACTGCGACCTTCACGCCCATCCAATATGCGTTGACGGTCACCAATGCCGGCGGCGGCACGGTGAGCAGTTCGCCGGCTGGCATCAGTTGTTCAGGAACCTGCTCGGCCAATTACAACTCCGGCACGACGGTGACGTTGACGGCGACGCCAAACGCCGGGGCGACGTCGTTCGTCAGCTGGATCGGTGCCGATTCGGTTTCAGGGAACACCGCCACGGTAACGATGCTCAGTGCCAGATCAGTGACGGCGACATTCTCTTATCCTTTGTCTGTGGCCAACAGTGGTGGTGGCACCGTGACGAGTTCGCCGAGTGGCATCAGTTGTCCGGGAACGTGTTCGACCAATTACAACTACGGCACAACAATCACATTCACGGCAACGCCAAGCGCCGGGGCGACATTCGTCGGTTGGAGTGGTGCCGATTCGGTTTCAGGGAATACCGCCACGGTTGCGATGACCAGTGCCAGATTAGTTACGGCAACATTCGCCTACCCACTATCTGTGGCCAACAGCGGTGGTGGCACCGTAACGAGTTCGCCGGGGGGCATCAGTTGTCCGGGAACGTGTTCGACCAATTATAACTACGGCACGACGTTGACGCTAACGGCGACGCCAAGCACCGGGGCGACGTTCAGCAGCTGGATCGGTGCCGATTCGACTTCAGGGAATACCGCTACGGTCACGATGAACAGCGTCAAATCCCTTACCGCAACCTTCTCCTGGCCGTTGTCGGTCTCGAAAAGCGGCACGGGAACTGGCACCGTAACGAGCTTGCCGGCAGGAATCAATTGCGGCGCGACTTGCGCGGCCAATTACGCCGCCGGAACAATCGTGAACTTGACTGCGACGGCGAACTCCGGCTCTTCTTTCGCCGGCTGGAGCGGCGCGGCCACTGGCACGGGCACGGCCAACATTTCAATGAACGGCATCAAATCTGTCACGGCTACGTTTACCAGTCCATGACCGCGCGCAGAAAAATCAGCCAAAAAATGATCCATCCGGCCATACTTGCCCTTCTTTTGATGAATGGCGGTCTTCAGATTCAAGCAGCGACCACCATCAACTCCGCCGATAAATTAGCCTGCGGCGCAAACTTCGGCTGGCTGGATTGTCGCGGCGACACCAACTCGGGCGCGGTCATCGGCGAATACGTCTGCTCTGGCTCCATCTATTCCGCCAATGTCGGCTGGATCAATCTCGGCGGCGGAAGCCCGACGAACGGAATTCAATATCAAAATATTTCCAGCAATGACTTCGGCGTGAATCTGGATGGCCTCGGCAATTTGCGCGGTCTTGCCTACGGCGCCAACATCGGCTGGATCAACTTTGAAAATACGGGCGCGCCAAAGGTGGATTTGTTCACCGGTAATTTGGGCGGTTATGCCTGGAGTGCGAACTGTGGCTGGATTTCCTTGAGCAACACCATTGCCCATTTGCGGACGGATGTGATTGTGGCCGGCGCAGATTCGGATCACAACGGTTTGCCAGATGCCTGGGAACTACAAAAATACGGACATCTCGGCATCAATGCCAACGACGACCCTGACGGCGATGGCATGTCGAACTTGCAAGAATATCTCGCCGACACGAATCCAAATGATGCGAATGACAACCTGCGCATCTCCAACTTCAGCCGCAACGAAACTTTCACCCGCCTGCATTGGACGGCGAGACCGACACGCTTCTATGAAATCCAGCGCCTGCCAGCGCTGGATGCCGTGTCATCATGGGAGGGGCTGGGGGTGACACCGGTTTTGGGATTCGACACCGAAAACGTCACTGATTCCGCCGAACTGAACTTTTACCGCATTCGCGCCGTCAGGCCGCTTGCGCCCTGACCACCGCCGGAGAAAATTAAGCGAATTCAACTTACTCTTTCGAGTGATGCTGCCGCAGCCAGAACAATCCGCCGAAGCCTACCGCCAGCAAACCGGAAACCGTCCACGCGCCGATGCTGGCGCTTTGCGGCGCAAGCCATAAGGCCGCCGCGCCCAACGCCGGCCCAAGGAAGTTGCCGACGCCGATGGCCGCCTCGTGGATGCCGCCGTGCTCGCTGCTCGAATCATGCGCGTCCATCGCATAGAACAGCGATGAGTAATAAATCAAGCCGATGGCCGCGCCGAAAAATATCTGCGCCAGCAAAACGATGGCGAGATTATGAACCACCAGAATCACCGCGAACGAAACAATTAGCAGCGCGAACGCGCCCGCCAGCCAGCGAAAACGGTAGTGCCAGCCCGTCCACCGCCAGAGCGTGACGAACGCGAACACGCGCGCGAAGCACCAGAGCGAGCAGACGAATCCAGCCATGCTCGTCGAGAGATTAAATTTCGCCGCGATGCCCGGCAGCACGGCGATGAGCGTGTTGATGGCGATGTAGGCGAATGGATTTGCCAGCCACGCCATGCGCTGAAAATTTTTGACGAGCACCGGGGCGGGGCGGTTTTCATCGGGCGTTGCCGGGCCGGAAGCCGCTTGTTCCGCCGCCAGATTTTTTGGATGAATCTTTTCCAGCCAGAACACCATCACGAATTGCAGCAACATGAAACACAGCGGCACAAAGAAGATGCTGCGGTAGCCAAGTTTTTCAATGAGCGTGCCGCCGAGGAAAAACGCCGTCGCGTTCGTGATGGCCCAGGTGATGTTGTAGATGCCCACGGCGCGCGCGGCATCATTGCCTTCGCTGACCAGGGCTTCCAACACCGGCCAGGTGAAACACATGCCGAAGTTCACCACGCAAGCCACGGCAACCTGTCCGCTGATGGAATGAAACTGCGGCCCAACGCCAAACCCGACGGCCATCACCGCAAAGCCGATTTTCAGGGCATTGAAGTAGCCGATGCGCTGCGCGATTTTCCCCGCCCACAGCGACGCGAAGATGTAGGTAGCACCGATTAAAGCAGCCAACTCCAGATTCTGACGGTCGTTGAATCCAAACGTGTCGCGAAAATAGAAATAGAGGTAGTTGAAATAAATCACCACGGCGAAGGAGTTGAGGCCTTCGATGGTGTAGCACGCGGTGCGGAATTTTTTGGCGGGATTCACGCGCGGGAAATTTCTTCGAGCGCCTTGTGGCAATACCATTTCACCGCGTCGGTCATCGGCGGCGACAGTTTTTCCAAATCTTCGCGGCGGCACCAGCGGATGTCGTGGTGCTCTTCGGTGGCAAGCTGAACGGTTCCGCCTTTGGGCCGCGCCCAGTAAATCATGCCGATGTGCTCGTGCGTTTCGTTGATGCGATGGATGTCGAGAAAGCGCGGCGCGATGAGCGCGCGCGTGCCGGGCGAGGTCGTGGGCGGACGTTCGCCGAGCAATTCCACGTCGAGGCCGCTTTCTTCCTTCGCCTCGCGCAACGCGGCCTGCTCCGGGTCTTCGTCCAGTTCGATGTGACCGCCAAGCGGCAGCCATTTGCCAAGCTTGCGATGATGGATGACGAGAACCTTCGCGTCGTGAACGATGAAGATCGCGACGGTGAAATCAATTTTTTCGTGGATGTGAGCCATATTTTAATTCGGCTTAGACTTTGCGGTTTCAGCAATATAATCAACAAGGCTTTGAAACGTGGTCATCTTTGCAGCCGCTGAATCTGGAATTTCGATTTCAAATTCTTTTTCAACTTCGATGACGTATTCAACCGTGGACATGGAATCAAAATCGTCCATCCGCAAATCTTCAATGAAGCGATCGGCGGGCTGCATTTGAGAAATTTCAACGTCAACATGACGCGCAAGAATTGTCCGAAGCTTGGCAGCAATCTCCGCGCGATCAGGTGAAAAATAGCGCGCACCAAATTCTTTTTCATTCAAAGCTGGACGGTCAGCCATGTGGGAAAGCACTCGTTGCCTCGCAGCCTCATCACTTAATTTTATCGCGTAAAATCCGCAAATGATGGCCGCGACAAAGAAAATCACACTGAAATACCAAGGGAATGGCCAGCCCAAGTTTGCTGGTATTTTCCCCGACGAAAGCAGGAACATGGCACCACCCAACAAAACTAAAACGATCTGCGCCGCATTCAGCAGCCGAAGTCGTTTATTTTTCATTGTGGGTTTTTACTTAAAACAAAAACGCCCCGACGCAAGCCGGGGCGTTTGCGTCGAAATAATTTATTTCATCCGGTCGAAATTCTTCTGGAGAATCTGCCAGTCTTTCAGGCCGGTGACTTTGCTCTGGAAGGATTTCACAATCTCGGCTTCCTTTGCATTCTTCGTCGGCTTGTTCGACTTGTAAAAGATGCCGAAGTAGCCGGGGAAGGGTTCGTTCGCGAGCTTGTAGGCCGCGAATTCATCGGTGACGTCGTGCGTCTTGGGGACTTCGTTGAACACGCCGCCTTTGCGCGGGTTGCTGGAATCGAAGGCGCCTTCGTAGAACTCGACACATTCGCTCAAGCATTCGATGAAGCTGAAGCCGTCGTGATCCATCGCGGCTTCCATCATCTGGAGGACGTGGTTCGGGTTCGTGTGCGTGGTGCGCGCGACGAAGGTGGCCCCGGCGGAGATGGCCTGCTTCATCGGGTTGATGGGATAATCCACGGCGCCCCATTGATCGGTCTTGCTCTTGAAGCCGAGCGGCGACGTGGGCGAGGTCTGTTTCTTGGTGAGGCCATAGACCCAGTTGTCCATGACGCAATAGGTCATCTTGATGTTCTTGCGCGCGGTGTGGGTGAAATGGTTGCCGCCGATGGAGAAGGCGTCGCCGTCGCCACCGAACACGAAGACGTGCAGGTCAGGACGTGAGAGAGAAATGCCGGAAGCAAACGGCAGCGCGCGG
>CAIKKJ010000185.1 GCA_903827955.1 uncultured Verrucomicrobia subdivision 3 bacterium | reverse complement strand
TCCTCCGGCGCGGGCGCAAAGTCCCACTTGTTGCCGAAATTGAGTTTGCGGTCTTTCAACGGCACAACTGCGTGAGTTGAAGCAGCGACGGCGCGCTTGGGAGAAAGTTTCACAGCTTTGGATTTCGTTTTCATTTTAGACAGAATTAACAAAATTATGCAGAATTAGCGGAAGGCCGGAATCTCCGCTGGCTTTGGGTTTTTAAATTTCTTTTTGTATTCAAGACTGCGTCCGCCGAAATTAATCAGCAGGCCGTTATCCTTGCCAGTCGCGGTGAGGTAATTCACGAGTTGCACCTCATGTTCGACGATGATACAGGAGACGGCTTTTAGTTCGATAATCAATTCCTCATTCACGATCAAATCGGACTTAAAATCGCCAACAATCACACCTTCGTAACACACTTGAATTGGTTTGTCGGACTCAACTTTGAAACCGGCTTTGACCAATTCGTAGAGCAACGCTTTCTGATAAACTAATTCGAGAAAGCCCGAGCCGAGCGTGCGATGGACTTTCATCGCGAGTCCAATGACTTGACCGGCAAGATCGTATTCAGGTTTTGAGACAGAATTCACAGAATTATGCAGAATTTCCTTTTCAGAAATTTTGGCTGATGAATTCATGGGTTTTAATTCTGTAAATTTTGTTAATTCTGTCTAAAAAATTAAGGCAGTGAAAAATAATCCGGGCCTTGATAATTGCCTTCGACGTTTTTCACGATTTGCATGAGCACGTCGTTGACGAGCGTGCTTGCGCCGAAGCGGAACATCTGCGGGTTGAGCCAGTCGTCGCCGAGGGTTTCCTTGACCATCACGAGGTAGGCGAGCGCCTGCTTGGACGTGCGGATGCCGCCGGCGGGCTTCATGCCGATGCGGATGCCGGTGGCAAAAAAATAATCGCGGATGGCTTCCAGCATCACGAGAGTGACGGGCATGGTCGCGGCGGGCGAAACTTTGCCAGTGCTGGTCTTGATGAAATCGCCGCCGGCCTGCATGGCGATTTCGCTCGCGAGGCGGACGTTGTCGTAGGTGACGAGTTCGCCGGTTTCGAGAATGACCTTCAAATGCGCCGCGCCGCAGGCTTCCTTCGTGGCGGCGATTTCGTCGAAGACTTTCGCGTGGTCGCCGGCGAGAAAGGCGCAACGGTCAATGACCATGTCAATTTCATCCGCGCCATCCGCCACGGTGCGGCGGACTTCTTCGAGCTTGGTGCGCAACGGATATTGGCCGCTCGGGAATCCGGTGGCGACCGCGGCGATGTTCACGGGCGAAACATCGCCGAGAAACTTGCGCGCGTATTTCACCATGTTCTGATAAACGCACACGGCGGCGCAGCTCGGCACGTCGTATTTCGCCTCGATTGGCTGGAGCGCTTTGCGGCAGAGATAGGCGACTTTGCCGGGCGTGTCCTTGCCCTCGAGCGTGGTGAGGTCGCACATGGAGACGGCGAGCTTGAGGCCGGCGAGCTTGGCGGAAGTCTTGATGCTGCGCTTGCCGAAGGACGCGGCGCGTTCCTCGACCATCACGGCGTCCACGGTGGGCGCGGAGAATTTTGAAACCGCCGAGTTGCGAAATCCTGCGGGTGCGGCGAACGCTTTCATATTGGCGCGATTCTGAATTGCGAACTGCGCCGCGTCAATGCGGTTTCACAACACACAAATTCACGCTCGCCAGCGAACGAACATTTGGCTTGTCCAAACCGCGAGCCGCCTTAAAGTGGCGAAGCCAACAATTCACGCCCATGAAAAATCCCCTGCGCGCCGGTTCGTGTCTCAAGCAATGGCTTTTAATGATTACGCTCTGCGTTTCGCTGTCGTCCGCGCGTTCGGCGGTCACAGTTGACGATTGGAATCTCACCGTGATCGACCAAATCATCGCCGCCGTGCCTCCAGGCGAGACGTTCGCGCAAATCGGCGACATGCAAGTGCCGCTCGGTTACCTGCAAACGTGGCGTAATAAACTCGCCGGCGTGCCGCAACCGAAGAGCGCGTTCTACAACGGCTTCACTCCGTGGACGAGCTGGAATGTTTATTATGCCTTCGACGCTTCCGTGGCACCGACGAATCAAAAAGTTTTTCTCGACTGCGCCGCCGAGTGGGCCACGTTTGCGAACCTCCATTTCATCCCGCGCACCGTGCAGGCAAATTACATTCTTGTCACCAATAATCCTTCACTTGGCGGCGGGCTTTCCGCCGTCGGCATGAGCGGCGGCGCGCAACTGCTCCAGATTGGTCCCGGCTCGTGGGGGCATTCGGTCGTCTGCCACGAACTCGGCCATGCGCTCGGGATGTGCCACGAACACCAGCGATCCGACCGCGACAGCTTTGTGACCATCAACACGAACAATATTGTCAGCGGACACCTCTCGGATTTCGTGCTGCTCACTTCCTCGCAGAACAAAGGCGCGTATGATTTTCTTTCCGTGATGCACTACCGGCGCAACGCGTTTTCCACGAATGCGAACAACGACACCATCGTTCCCCTGCCCGCTTACAGTGGGTATTTGAACATCATGGGACAGCGGTTCGATCCGGTCCTAAGCGCCAACGACCGCTCCGGAATGATTTCGATTTACGGTGCCGGTCCCGGCGCGACGAACATCGTCACCAACACACAGGACAGCGGGCCGGGCAGTTTGCGCGCGGCGCTGTATTTTGCTTACGACCATCCTGGCACGACGATCATGTTCAACATTCCGACGAGCGACGCCGGTTATAGCAACAATGTCTTCAACATACTGCCAACTGACGCGCTGCCGAGCCTCGTGAATGCCACGACGCTCGACGGCAGTTCCGAGCCGACGAATTCCAATCCGAGCGGCCCGGAAATTTTGCTCAACGGTGCACTCTCACGGCCGCCGAATGTTTATTCCAGCGGCCTTTATTTGAAGGGCCCGAACTGCACCGTGCGTTCGCTCACGATAAATAATTTCGTGAACTTCGGCATCCTCATCACCGGCTCCGGCGCGCTGAACAACACCGTCAGCGGCTGCTACCTCGGCGTGGATCCGACGGGAAATTCCGCCGTGACTAACGGACTTCTCCCCCTGCAAATCGAAGCCGGCGCTTCCAGCAACACCATCGGCGGCAGCACCGCGGCGGCGCGAAACATCATCGGCGGTAGCGTGTATCAAGGCTTGGTCATGCGCGACGCGGGGACGAGCTTCAACGTCATCAAAGGAAATTACATCGGCGTGAACGCGACCGGCGCGGCGACGTTGGCAAACGCGTGGTCGGGCATTGAAATTTACGGCGGCGCTTCGAGCAACAGCATCGGCGGCGCGAATGCGGGCGAAGGTAACGTGATTTCCGGCAACGGCAATTACGGCATCGCCTTCAGCGCGACGGGCGTGAACGGGAATTTAATTCTTGGAAATTATATTGGTCTGAATGCGGCTGGCACAGCGGCGCTGCCAAACACCTACGCTGGCGTAGCCATTTATGGCGGCGCGGCGGCCAACACCGTTGGCGGATTTTCCGCTGGTGCACGCAACTTGATTTCCGGCAACGGCCAGGACGGCGTGCTTATCACCGGCGCGACTTCCACCGCCAACACCGTTGCGGGAAATTACATCGGCCTCAACCCGGCGGGAACGACGGCCTTGCCGAACAATGGGGTTGGCGTGGATGTGCAAGGAGGCACATCGGCAAACTTTATCAGCAGCAATGTCATCTCCGGCAACTTGCAACACGGAATCTATCTCGTCAGCAGCTTCAATTCAATTTGGGGCAACACCATTGGCCTCAACGCCGTTGGCACCGCTGCGGTTGGTAACAGCTACAACGGCGTATCGTTGCAGGGCGGCTCGGCCAACAACAACATCGCCAGCAACGTTATTTCCGCCAATGGCAACTATGGTGTTTCAGTGGCTGGCAACTTGAATTCGGTTTGGGGAAATATCATCGGACTCAACGCCGCTGGCACAAGCGCGCTCGGCAATAGTTACGCAGGCATCGGCATCTTTTCCGGCTCGCAGTCCAATCTCATCGGCGGCGTGACCCGCTCCGCGCGCAATGTCATTTCTAGAAACAAAGGCCAAGGCATCTACCTCGGCAGCTCGCTGACCTCGAAGAATTTGATCCAAGGAAATTACATTGGGCTGAACGCGGCGGGAGCGGCGGCGCTTTCAAATTCCTGGTCCGGCATTGAATTGAGCGGCGGGCCGACGGCCAACATCATCGGCGGGGCGGGCGGTGCGCGGAATTTTATTTCCGGCAATGGCAATTACGGCATCAGCATCAACAACGGCGCCAACGGAAATATCATCCAAGGCAACACCATTGGCTTGAACGGCACAAACGGCGCGGCCATCCCCAACTTCTATGACGACATCATCTGCTTTTCCAGCGCCTCAAGTAACACCATCGGTGGCATCACGCTCGGGGCGGCCAATATCATCGCCAGTTCCAAATCATACTACGGCGTGAGAATCAACGATGCCAGTTGCACCAACGATACGATCCGTGGCAATTCCATCTTCAGCAATAATTTTGGCGGCATCTCACTCAATGGTGCTGGTAATAACCTCCTGGCCGCGCCGGCGATCTCTTCCGCTGTCGTGACAACCAATACGGCCGTCTCCGGCACTTACAACGGCGCGAACGGCCAGACCTTCCAGATGGATTTTTATTCCGACGCCACGCCTGCTTCCACCGCCCAAGCGCAAACCTACCTCGGTTCGATTTCAGTGGTCGGCACCGGTTCAGCGTCGGCGTTCACCGCCAAGCTGGGAGCATTGCTGCCAACCGGACGCGCCGTCACGGCGTCCGCGACTGACGCGGCGGGAAATACTTCGGCGCTTTCCACCGGTGTGGCGGCAAGCATGACCAGCACACCAAATGACGGCATTCCGGATGCGTGGCGACTGAAATTTTTTGGCAGCACCAGCACCAACAGCTCTTCCTACGCCGGCGGAGATCCCGACCACGACGGCGTGAGCAACTTGAACGAATTTCTCGCCGGCACGAACCCGACGAACGCCGCGAGCATCTTCAAGCTCACCGCGCAAAATCCTGTCTCCACCACCAATGCCGTCGCGGTGAATTCGGCCAATGGCATTGTTTACCGAGTGTTTGCCCGCGACGATTTGAGCGCGGGCAATTGGGATATTCTGGCCGACCAGGTCATCGGCAACGGCACGAATGTTTTTCTCACTGACCCGGCTGCGACTGTTTCAACGAAGCGATTTTACCGCGCGCAAGTTTTGTGGTGAGCGGCAACGAACTTCACAGTTTGAGCAACTTTATCTGCTCGTCTTCCTTCGTGGCAGCTTCGCCGAGCGTCTGTGTCTGTTTGCGGCGGCGTTCGTTGATGTGTTTGTCGAGCAATGGATCGTAAGCCACGGGATAATTGCCATCGTAGCAGGCCATACAGAAGTTTTCCTTGGGCTGGCCGGTGGCGGCGACCATGCCGGCTTGCGAAAGATAATGCAGCGAGTCAGCGTTGAGGTATTTGCGGATTTCGTCCACGGTGTTGTTTGCGGCCATCAGCTTGGTGCGGTCGGGAAAATCAATGCCGTAGACGCACGGATTTTGATGCGGCGGGCAGCTCACGGCGACATGAACCTCCAACGCGCCGGCGTCCTTCAAAGTTTTCACCCGCGATTTACAGGTCGTGCCACGCACGATGGAATCGTCCACGATGACGACGCGTTTGCCTTTCACAAGTGACTCGATGAGGTTCAATTTCACCCGCACGTTGAAGTCACGGATGAGCTGTGTGGGCTGCAAAAAACTGCGACCGACGTAATGATTGCGGATGAACGCCATCTCGTAGGGAATGCCTGATTCCTCGGCGTAGCCCATCGCCGCGCACACGCCGCTGTCGGGCACGGGAATCACAAGGTCGGCTTTGACGTTGTGTTCGCGGGCGAGCTGGCGGCCCATTTCCTTGCGCACTTCGTAAACGCTGTGGCCCTGGATGACGCTGTCGGGCCGCGCAAAATAAACATATTCAAAAATGCAGAACGCCTTCCGCTGATGTTCGGGAAACGCGGGGATGCTCGTCAGTCCCTTTTCATTGATGATGACGATTTCGCCCGGGGCAACGTCGCGGACAAACTGCGCGTGGATCAAATCGAACGCCGTCGTCTCGCTGGACAGCACCCACGCGCCGTTTGCGGTTCTGCCGATGGACAACGGGCGGAAACCGTGCGGATCACGCACGCCGATCAACTCCTTCTCCGTCATGATGACGAGCGAATACGCGCCTTCAACACGCCGGATGGTTTTGACGAGGCTATTCGGTTCGCCGCTCAACGTCGGTTGCGCGAGGAGCATGAGAATCGTCTCGCTGTCCACGGTAGTCTGAAACGGCACGCCCTTTTCTTCCAGCTCATCCCGAAGCTGCGCGGCGTTGGTGAGGTTGCCATTGTGGGCGATCGCAATCTGGCCGCGCGCACAATCAATTGTGAGCGGCTGGGCGTTTTTCAACTGCGACGAGCCGGTGGTGGAATAGCGCGTGTGGCCGACGGCCATGTTGCCGACGAGATCGTGCAAAATTTTCGGGTCACTGAAAATCTGCGGGACGAGGCCCATGCCGTGATGCTTGAAAAATTTCCCCTCGTGGCAGGTGACGATGCCCGCGCTTTCCTGGCCGCGATGTTGCAGGGCGTAAAGGCCGAAATAGGCCAACTCGGCGGCGTTCGGGTGCCCGAAAATTCCGAAAACTCCGCAGTAATGTTTGGGGTAACTTTTACTTTGTTTTTGCATCGCGCGCGTCGCGTGAGTTTTACAGACGTCCGTTTGCCGCGCAAGCCGGAACAGAATTGTTTTCGCTCAAGCGCGGGAAAATTCCGCCGATGAAGCAGGCATGAGAAGAGTGACATGGATTGCAGCTGTTTTGCTGACGGCGCTGAAGGCGACGGCGGACGACCCGGCGATTCCGCTGACCATCACATCCGGCTTCAATGCCGATATCGTGGCCGACGGCGCAAGCTCTGCCGCGACTTCGACGAGCACCGTGCTCGACCTCGGCTACAATGTCTTTTACGACAGTTCCTACGACGCGAGCCACGGCAACCACGGCGGTGCGCTGCCAGCCGGCAACACCCTGATGGATTCCGCCGGCAACCAATACAGCCTCGCGGCGGCGACCGGCAACAACGCCCTGATTCTCGGTTCCGGCAACAGCGGCACGCTCAACGTTTCCTACGCGGACAACGCGGCGCTCACCGGTTTGCTACTGCTGGGAACCAGCGCGGACGGGGCCACGATTGTGGATTACACCTTGAATTTTGCTGGCGGTGTGACCGCGAGCGGAAGCTTCGTTTTCTCCGACTGGTATGATCCGACCGCCAGCGGCACTTTCACTGGCTTTGGCCGCATCTGCATCGACGACAGCTTTAACTCGGAGCAAGGCCGCACCTTCTCACTTTACGCCACCACGGTGGCGATTCCGGAAGCGGACACCACGCTACGCCTCGAGAGCATTGTGCTGTCCTACGACGGCGCGAACACGGGAGATTTTGGAATTTTACCGCACGCCGCCATTTTTGGCGTCAGCGCATTCGACCCGGTGATTACCCCTGTTCCAGAGCCCACCTCAAGCAACCTTGCCATTTGTGGAGCGCTTGCTCTGGCAGCCAGCGCGCTCCGCAGATTCTTCAAAAATTAATTCGTCCAGCCACCAAAAGTGGCACCAGCGAGGCTGCCAAATCTTCTGGCAGCCTTCGTGGTTTTTCCGCCCGCGTGGTGCAGGCGTGAAACGTCTCGGCCTCAAGAATCAACTTTCCATCGTGATTCAAAACGCGGTGGCCGAAATTCAAACGCACGCGCTCCAGGAGCGTCGGCCAGACTTCAATCGTCAGGACATCGTCATAGCGCGCGGGAAATTTGTAGCGCAACCGGGCCTCGATGACGGGGAAAATGCAGTCGCGTTCCTGACATTGCAACACGGTCGTGCCGGCCGCGCGCATGAATTCGCCGCGCGCCGCTTCAAGCAGGTCCAGGTAGCGCGAGTGATAGACGTGGTCGCCGACAGTGCATTCGGCGTAGGTGACGCGGTGCGTGTAGCAGAACATTTTCCTAGTTTAGAATTCTGCGGGGCGAGTTCCAAGCAATTCATTTTTTTACCCAAAAAATTCCATTTGCGCGATTGGCAATTGCAGCTATGTTGGCAGCATGAACTGGCAGCAATTTCTTCCGATGGTTCTGGTTTTGGGTGTGGCGGTCTTTTTCGTCTGGCGCAGTTCGAGCCAAAAAAAACACGACCACGGCTGCGGCTGCGGTTGCGCTCATGAGCACGATGCGGAAGCCAAGAAACCGGACGGGCGCTGACCAAAAAATTCCAATCACGATTTTATCATGGCCGTAACCAAAGTCAGTTCCACCATCCATTTCACCACCCGCAGTTCCGCCATGGGCGGTGCCGGCGAACCCACCACCGGCCGTTGGGCGCCCAACACCGATGTTTACACCACTGAAACCGGCCTCGTCGTCAAAGTCGAACTTGCTGGCATGAAGAGCGACAGCCTGGAGATCGTCGTGGACGGCAATCGCCTGCGCATCAGCGGCAACCGCCCCGATTGCTGCCGCGCGCCGCAATGCAATTTTCTCGTCATGGAAATCACCTACGGCCCGTTTGAAACCGTGCTCGAACTGCCGCCGGGCTACGACCTCGGCGCCGCCAAGGCGATTTATGTGAACGGGTTCCTCCGCATTGACGTGCCACCCGCACACCAACCGCCGTCAAAATCCAAAAAAGTCCCCATCACCGAAGGAGAAAAATGATTCGCGCATGAACTTTTTTGCGCGCCGGGCATCTAACCCAATGGCATGACGACCACCAATTCGCCGGAAACGGAATTCATCAGCATCCTCGGCTCGGGTGAAAAATCCGAAGTGCCGACCAAATTTTCCTCCCGCTCACTGCCGGACACCCTGCCCATTCTCGGACTTTCGGACATCGTCATTTTTCCCGGTGCCGTTGTGCCGTTGCTCGTTGAGACCGGCCCCAGCCTCAAGCTCGTGGATGACCTCGTGGCCGGTGACCGCCTGTTCGGCGCGGTGCTGCAAAAAAATGCCGATGCCGCCGAACCGACGCCCGATGACCTGCATCAAGTCGGCTGCGTCTCACGCCTGACCAAGATGGTGAAATTTCCCGATGGCACCGCACGCGTCCTCGTCGAAGGACTCTGGCGCATCCGCGTGAAAAACTTCGTCCCGCCCAATCCGTATCTCCGCGCGCACTACGAACTGCTGCGCGACGAGACGGAAGATTCCATCGAATTGCAGGCGATGCTGCGCAACGCGCACAAACAGTTCGAAGAAATCGCCAAGATGTCCACCGCGCTCACCGACCAGGTGAAGATTGCCGCGCTGAACACCGAACATCCCGGCCACTTCGCCGATTTAATCTCGGCAAATTTGAATTTGAGTTTGGACGACCGCCAGAAACTGCTCGAAATGGTTTCCGTCCGCGAACGCCTGCAATCGCTTCTGCCCATGCTCAACCGCGAGCAGGAAGTGCTGACGCTGAGCTCCAAAATCCAGAGTGATGTCGCCACGTCCATCGCTAAGACCCAGCGCGATTTTTTCCTGCGCGAACAACTCCGCGCCATCCAGCGCGAACTCGGCGACGGCGACTCCAACAGCGCCGAGCTGAAATCGCTTCGCGAAAAAGTCGAGAAAGCCATCCTGCCTGCCGAAGCCCGCAAAGCCGCAGAACAGGAACTTGAACGCCTCCAGCAAACGCCGCCCGCCGCTGCTGAATACGGCGTCGGCAGAAATTATCTCGACTGGATTTTGAATCTACCGTGGGAAAAAACCACCGAGGACAAACTGGACTTGAAGGCGGCGGAAAAAATTCTCGACGACCAGCATTTCGGCCTCGAAAAAATCAAGGACCGCCTGCTGGAATTTCTCGCCGTGCTCCAGCGCCGCAAGCAAATCAAAGGCCCCCTGCTTTGCCTCGTCGGCCCGCCCGGCGTCGGCAAAACCTCGCTCGGCAAAAGCGTCGCCGACGCGCTCGGCCGCAAATTCGCCCGCATCGCTCTGGGCGGTATGCGCGACGAAGCAGAGATTCGCGGCCACCGCCGAACTTACGTTGGCGCGATGCCCGGAAGAATTATTCAAACGCTCCGCCGGGTCGAAAGCCGCAATCCAGTGATTCTGCTAGACGAATTGGACAAGGTCGGCGCGGATTTTCGCGGTGACCCGGCGGCGGCCTTGCTCGAAGTGCTCGACCCCGCGCAGAATAGCACATTTACCGATCACTATTTGGATTTGCCGTTCGACCTGTCGCAAGTGCTGTTCATCGCCACGGCGAACTGGCTTGACCCGATTCACCCCGCGCTGCGCGACCGGCTCGAAGTCATCGAACTGCCGAGCTACACCGAAACTGAAAAATTGGAAATCGCCAAGCGCTACCTCGTGCCGCGCCAGATCAAGGAACATGGCCTCACGAAAAGCGACGTGAAATTTTCCGACGCCGCGCTGCGCGAACTCATCCGCGAATACACCCGCGAAGCCGGCGTGCGCCAGCTCGAACGCGAAATCGCCGCGCTAGCCCGCAAGGCCACGCGCAAAATTGTCACCAAAAACGGTTCCGCCGAGCAGGTCAAATTCGACGCCAAGGATTTGGAAAGTTATCTCGGCCATCCCAAATTCGTCCACGAAAGCGCCGAGAAAATTTCCGAGTTCGGCATCGCCACCGGCCTCGCGTGGACGCCCGTCGGCGGCGACATTTTATTTATTGAAGCCACGCGGATGCGCGGACGCGGCGGTTTGATTTTGACCGGCTCGCTCGGCGATGTGATGAAGGAAAGCGCGCAAACGGCGGTAAGTTATTTACGTTCGCAAGCCAAGAAATTGGATTTGGATTTCGATGATTACGGCAAACACGATTTGCACATCCATGTTCCCGCCGGCGCGACGCCGAAGGACGGGCCGAGCGCGGGCGTGACGATTTGCGCCGCGCTGGCGTCGCTCTTGAGCAAGCGGCGCGTGCGTTCCGACGTGGCGATGACCGGCGAAATTTCTTTGCGCGGCCGCGTGCTGCGCGTCGGCGGCATCAAGGAAAAAGTCATCGCCGCCTCGCGCTTTGGCGTGAAGCAGGTGATTTTGCCGGAAGGCAACAAAGCCGACTGGCAGGACGTGCCGGCGGAAGTGCGCGCGAAATTGAAGGTGCATTTTGTGAAGCAGATTTCCGAGGCCGTGGAACTTGCGCTCGCGCCGAAATGAAAAATAGTTTTCAAGGTGGGGCGAGCGTCTCCGCGAGCCGTGGCAATCATTTGCAAAAGACGGCTCGCGAGGACGCTCGCCCCACCAGCTTTTGTTCCGAAGGAACGCCGGAAATTAGTGGCTGGTGCGCGATTCCAAAATTCTTCCAAGTCCTGAAAGGACGCCGGATATTTTCCACCGTCCCTTCAGGACGGATTTTTTTGCGGACAGTTTTCCAGACACTGCGTGTCTGGCTAATTTCCGGCTGTCGCTCCGCGACTCAATTTGCGGTAGCCGCGATGGTTTTATTTTTTGCCGCTGGCGCGATGGCGGAAACGACGAACACCTTGTCGGATGCGGAAATTCAAGGCCGTGCGCTGGCGCAGAAAATTTTGACGCAGCAGCCTATCGAAGGGTTCACCAACCCGGGCGTTTTGAAGTTTAAGGACGCCACAGGAAAATCGCGCAACATTTCCGTGCGGTTCATAGCCAAGATTCGACCGACAAATTGGGTGAGCATCTTTCAAGGAATCAATACGGAAACCCGCGAAGCCGACAAATTGGCTGTCGTCCACGAGCCGTCTTTGACGAACCGATATGCAGTTGTTCACGTCTGCTCGCCCGACACGACGTTTGCCCAACTTGATTTGTGGGGGATGCAGCCGGTTGCCGAAGCGGAGGAAACATTGGTTCCATTTTGCGGCTCGGATTTTTCAGCAGCCGACCTCGGCCTCGAATTTTTCCACTGGCCGCAGCAAAAAGTTTTGAAAAAGGAAGTCCACCGCAGTTGCGGCTGCACGGTTTTGGAAAGCACCAATCCGAATCCGTCCACCAATGGTTATTCGCGCGTGATTTCGTGGATTGACACCGAATCACTCGGCATCGTCGAGGCCTACGCCTACGATTCCAAAAATAAATTGCTTAAGGATTTTTACCCCAAGGACATCAAGAAAGTGAACGGCCAGTGGCAGGTCCAGACGCTCGTGATGGAAAACGTCCAGACCGGCTCACGCTCGCGGCTGGAGTTTGATTTAAAGAAGTGACGGGACGAGCAGGGTTAAGATTACGATTGGGGATAAGTCCCGCTGCCACGCGCTTGACTTCATTTTGCCGCCGCTTCACGCTTCGTCGGCTCTGACATGAAATCGAATTTGCACCGGAACATTTTTGCCATTTGCGCCGCCGTTTTGCTGGGCGCACAGGGTTTTGCCGCCGAAACCAACACGGCTTCCGCTACGACCACGCCGCCGTCGTCCAACGTTACGCACGAAGAAATCGCCAACAATTTTCTCCACATACAAGAGCGAATCACCGAGTCGCAACTAGCCATCGAGAAAAACCAGCAGTCCGCGCTCGAAGCCGCCCGCAGCAATTCCGACGCACTAAACGCCCGCATTCAGGCGCTCGAAAAAGCCATCGCCGACCAGCGCACCGCCGATGCCGATGCCGCACGCAAGACGCAGCAGACCACGCTGTTTCTCGCCGGCGCGTTCGGCCTCGCCGGGCTGGGCATCATGCTGCTGATGGTTTATTTCCAATGGCGCGCGTTCACGCAGCTCGCGCAAATTTCCGGGCAGCAGCACATGGCCATCGCCAATGCCGACGCGGTCCACCAGCTCGCCGCACCGGGTCGCGCGACGGTGGAAACCGCCAACGCGCAACTGCTCGATGTCGTCGGCCGCCTCGAACAGCGCATCAATGAATTGGAAGGCGGGCAAAAAATGCTGCCGGAAATCGTTGCCGCCAAAACACCCGATCCGCTCGCGGAAGGCCAGGCGTTGCTCGACCAAAACGCGCCGCAAAAGGCGCTGGAATTTTTCGACAAATTTCTTGCCACTCATCCTGAAAGCACCGACGGCTTGGTGAAGCGCGCGGCGACGTTGGAAAAATTGGGACGGGATGAAGATGCGTTGGCCAGCTACAACCGCGCGATTGCGGCGGATAATTCGTTGGTCGTTGCGCACCTGCACAAAGGCGGTTTGCTGAACAAGCTGCGGCGTTATGACGAGGCGTTGAACTGCTACGAACAGGCGTTGAACGCGCAGGATAAAAAGGCGAAGTAAATCTGGGCTCGACGGCGTCTTGCCCCACCAAGTTAGTTGAAATTCAAACGGCTTGCGGCGCACTCGGTTTGCACCTGCTCCTTCAGCAATTCAATCTTCAACTTCAGCAGCTCGCGATTTTCCTTCGACTGGTCGGCCAGATCTTTTTCCAAATCGGCGATGCGCGTTTCGTAGGCGCGGAGTCGTTCAAACAGCGGCGTCTGGACGGATTCGAGGCGATGAACGAGCGTGGTGAGCTCGGCGGAGGCGGCCTGCTGCGCGGCAAGCAGTTCGCGGCGTTGCGCGGCGAGTTCCTGCACGACGGCGTCCTTGAGCGCGTCCACGAGATGCGGCGCGAGGCTGGACTGGACGGAATTCAACAGCGCGTTGACGCTCGGCGGCGGCAGCGGCTGGGTTTTGCCGTTGAGAATTTTGGCAATAATCCGGTTCGCCTCATGCGTGCCGTCGCGCTTGCAGACGGGACAGGCGACGGGCACGGGCATCGCGCCGTTGTGCGGATGAACCTCGAAGGCGTATTTCTGCCCGCAGGCGCAAAAAATTTTAATTGGAACCGCCGAGGTGTTCACCAGAGGAAAGATTTTTGCTCGCTCAACTGTTGGTCGCCGCTCCAGAGCGTCGTGCGCCAGGCGACGATGGCGCCAAACTTGAAGTAGTCATCGCCGGACAATTTGATCTCCGTCCAGTTGTTGAACGAGCCGGACGCGACCTCAGTCTCAATGCTCTTCAATTTCGGCAGGCTGGCCTCGCCAACGCCGCGCAATTCGAGGCGCAGCTTTAATTTCTCGCCCGCATTACAAAGCACGTCATAGCGGATGCCGGAAACTTCGTTCGTGTGTTCGCGTAACCAGGCCTGATAAGCGTCGCGGTCAAACAGGCTCGGCGACTTGGCGATGTGTCCCTGCGTATCAAGCAGCAACGGCAGCACTTTTACGATTTTGCCGGTGGCATGGTCGGCAGCAAAAGAGGCGCAGGAAAAGGACAGGAGAATGGCGATGACAAACCGTTGCATGACGAAACGATAACGCGGGCGGCGGCGGCAGTTCAACTCATTTCCAATAAAACTCCACGACCTGCGGCTGCGGGCCGTTGCGCCAGATGACGGCCACAAATTCACGGGTTTGATCGGCGATGTGCGCGGTGACATGGACTTCAAACGTGGTGCTTTTGGTGCTGACAAAATTTCCGATCTGGCCGATGGCCTGCGGGTTCACGCCCGCTGCCGCAAGTTGACCGGGACTGGAAAACGGCATGTCGTCTTCGGTGCCGTCCTGTCCATCCGGTCCGGCACGAAACTTCATGATCGCCTCCGCCGCATCCTGATCCACGCCGGGAATCAACTGCAGGACGTTAGCATCGGCGGTGTTGATGTTGATCTTGCCCGAACCAAACGGCTTGAAAACATTGATCAGAAAAAATTTGTAGTCAGGTTCGTGATCAAAATCGTGGCCAAGACCCATCTGATGATGGTGAAAAGCCGAATCCGATTCATCTCCTTGGCCGGTGCCGTCATACATTTTTTTGGTGATGCCTTTGATGCGCAGCAGTTCGGAAATGTCATCCAGCGGCGCGTTCTTTGCGTAATATGGGGGATTCTGACCTTGATAATAATCGCTCTCCGCGCCCGCAGGGCGCGTGGCATCATCGCTGTCCACCCAGTCGAGAATGGAATCTGACACTTCGGAAATTTTGCTCGCATCCACGTTCATCACCGTCAAAACCTGCTGCAATAACTGCGGCGGCGCGGTGTTCACGTTGATGAAACGTTCCATGTCGATGATCTTCACCGAAACCGTCCCCTCGCCCACCGGGTATGGATCAGGCAACGGGTCAGCATTCGTGATGGGGCCAACACCTGGCCCGCCCGCCCAGCGCATGTTTAAGGAATCATACGGCAGATTGTTTCCTTCGGTGACTTTGGAGCACGCGATCTGGACCCCCGCGCGTCCCATCCACAAAAGTTTTTCGTCGTTGTTCGCATTCGCGGCAAGATGCGTTTCAACTTTCATGGAATAGGCAAACGCGCCGGCCAAAATCGTCAGCACCGTGACAGCCACGAGCGCGACGATGACGGCGATGCCGGAATTATTTTTGTGCAAGGGAATTTTCATCGCGTCATCTTTTTCCCGCGCCGCGGCCTCCGCCCGGCGCGAAATTGATTGGCGGCACGTTTCCGCCCGGCCCGCCCGGTCCGCCGGGACCGCCACCGCCCCGTTGCACCGCCAGCGGCATCATCTGCGACGGAATCGAGAACGACCGCACCACGAATTTTTCCGGCGCCGCGCCCCCGGCGGAGGTATTGCCGCCGAACACCAGACCGATGCGCAGCATGGGCGGGATGGAATTCGTATTTTCCCAATCTGTAACCCACTCGGATTGGTTGGTATCCCAGCACTCCACGGAAAACGTTTTCACGTTGCGCAGAAGGATCAGTGGATTTTTTTGCTCGTCCTCATCCCAGTCCATCTGGATGGGATGCTGTCGCAGCACGAGATTCTTTTCACCGTCCGCGCCGTTTTCCAGAGAGAAACTCACCTGGCGCAGATTGAACTTGTCGAATTTGCCATTGCGCGGAAACACATCGGGCAACCGTGAGGCAAAATAAAATGTTGGGTCGCCATCGCCCGGCACATGAAAGCTATAATAGCGTAACGACGCCTGAAATGACTGAATGCACATCAGCGAATCTTCGATGGTATGCAGCGCCACGCGCTCGCGTTGCGCCTGCGCGGCGGCGTCCTGACCCACTTGCGTGGCGCGCATGACCAGCGCCCACGTCGAGTAGATCACTGCGATGATCATCATGAAGATGGCAATCGCCACCATGACTTCAATCAGCGTGAAGGCGCGAACGGAATGTTTTTGGACGCGCATTTAACGATGCATTAAGCCACCGCCAAGGCCGCGCGTAGCGTGACCCAAATCAAAAAATAAAGTCGTCGCCGCCGATACCACCTCGCGGCTCTGGCCGGCGGCCGGCAAGACAACCGCATCCAGTTGCACCAGATCATTCGTTCCCATCGGGTCACTGGGCGCCGGGCTGGAACTGAAAATGTAGCGGAAGTCGCTGTATTGTTTGCCCATGATTTCACTCATGTTTCCGGAGATGGTTCCGTAGTCGAATTTGTTGGTGATACCCACATAGTAAGAAAGCACCACGGCCGCATCCACCATCGGCCGCTGGATTCGCCGCGCATTAGCCAGCGAACTGGAGATGAGATCGAGGATCGCAAACGTGCCGATAAACAAGATGGCGATGGCGATCATCACTTCGATCAGTGAAAACGCCCCGTGTCTTTTTTGCGCTGAAAAATTTGTCTTCATCGGTCAACGTCGCTGACCTTCGTGAGGCCGGTGGCAAATTCCAGCGTGATTTTCCGCCAGTCCGTGCGATCATGCAGCACGATGGTCATCTCGTCACTCGTGCCGTTCTGGTAAAACCACACCCCCGCCCAATCCGACGCGCCGAAATCCTGCTGGTTGATATCGAGCATCGCGATGTCCACGTTGTCCGGCAACTTCGAGGCATGCACATAGACCGAACCGTGCCCTTCCCCGCCACCCTGGACGGAAAAAGTTTTTTCGCCTGGATGAAAAACCACCGCCACGGGCTGGCCGGTAAAAATCGCCTTGGCCCGCGCCGAAGCGCAGACATCCGTCACGTCGCTGATAGCTTTTCTCATGCCTTCTTTTTGCAGCGCCTTGATAATGGACGGCAAACCCATCGCCGCGATCAGACCAAGAATCGCCACGACGATCATGATTTCAATCAGCGTAAAGGCGCGGCGGCAAAACCCGAAACCTGAAACTTGAAACCTGGATGTCAGTTTCATCACGTCAGTGGATGGATGAAATCAGGCGGAAGAGCGGCAAGAAAATGCTCAACAGCAAAAACCCCACGATGACCGCCATCACCATAATCAGGACCGGCCCGATCAAGTCGCTCATCACGCGCAGGGCGATTTGTAATTCACCTTCGTAAGTGTCCGCCAGATTGTTCAGCGAGCCGGGAACATCGCCGGTTTCTTCGCCGATGCGCACGAGATCCACCATGAGCTGCGGGAACAATTTGCTCTGCGCCAGCGGCTGCGCCAGCGTCTTGCCGTCCGTCACCGCCTCGCGCGTTTTGGAAATGGCTTCCTTGATGTGAATGTTGGACATGACCTGCTCGGTGATTTTCAGCGCGGTCAAAACGGGCACACCGTTTTGCAGCAACGTGCCGAGTGTGCGCGCAAACTGGCCAAACAGATTTATCTTCACCACGTTTCCAAAAATCGGCGCCTTCATCCGCCACTCGTCAATCTTGCGCCCGCCCGCCGCGCTGGACTGAAAACGCTTGAATAAAATCACCAGCGCCACGACCGTCATGCCGAGCAGCCACCAATAGGTCGTGAACATTTTGCTGACGCCGATCAGGAACAGTGTCGGCAGCGGCAGTGGGATGTTGAAGCCGTTAAAAATTTCGATGAACTTCGGCATCATCACCGTCATGAAAAACGTCACGAGCAAAATGCCCACGCAGATGACCATGAACGGATAAATCATCGCGGACTTGAACTTGGCCTGCACATCGGCGAACTGCTGGAAATGCGTGGCCATGCGCCGCAGCACCGGCACCAGCGAACCGCTCGTCTCGCCGGCACGCACCATGTTGATATAGAGGTCGGTGAAAATATGCGGCTGCCGCAGCATCGCGTCCGACAGCGCCCTACCTTCCGTCACTTCCTGTTTCAATTCGCGGCTGACCTCGGCGGGAATGCCCTTCGTTTCCAGATGCGTCATGCTGTTCAGCGCCACGGTCAGCGGCATTCCTGAATTCAACAGATTCGCGAGCTGCGTGGTGAAGGTTGCCAACTCCTGCAACTTCGGCTTGCGCTTTTTTTGCATCTGCGCCTGCAACGTCGGCGGCAGTAGCGACATCAGGTTCAGACCCTTGCCAGAGCTTTTACCGGTGGTGACCGCGCCCGCCTTTACATCCTGAACAGAAATAGGAAACAGCCCGCTGCGCTGGATTTGCGACAGCGCGGCGGAACGATCCGGCACTTCGAGCACGCCCTCGACGAGTTCGCCGGAACGTTTGCGGGCTTTGTAGGAAAACTGCGGCATAAAGACTTGTATTCAAAACCGGGCGCGGATGAAAGTTGCAAAAAACGTTTATTGAAACTTGCTTGACCTGCGCGGCATTTCGCGTTTGATTGTCGGCCTTATGAAAAACAAAATTTTCGCCGTTCTCGCTGGGGTCGCCATCGTGGCCACTGGCTGCGTTAGCACTGTGACCGATGACAACGCCTTTGCCACCACCTGGAGCAAGGACACCGTGGCCGGGCGCTACAACCGCACCGTGGATCAGGTCTATCAAGCCTCCATCGCCGTCATCCAACAAAACGGCGTGATGCTCACCGAAAAAATTCCGCATGACACCACCAACACCGTCCGCTCGCTGCTCGGCCGCGTGAATGACGCCAAGGTCTATATCCGCGTCGAGGGCATTGACGCCAAAACTACGCAGGTGGATGTGCAAGCCCGCACCAAATGGGGCGTCAGCGACATCAATGTCGTGCACGAACTGGAAAAAGAAATCGCGCTACAGCTTGCGCGCTGATTTGGCCAAAACTTTCCGCTTACCAACGCCGGACATTTTGTCCGGCGTTTTTTACGGCCAGCTTGGCTTCGATGCGCGCCAGCCGTTCGCGCGTGGCGGCAGCCACCGGCAAATCGGGAAACCGCGCCACAATTGTCTCCAACGTGCCGCGCACCGTGGCCACGTCCGCGCCTAGCTCAATCTGGAGATTCGCCAGCAAATTCAGCCAGCGCGCAATCTCTTTCGGCGCATGGCGGGCATCGTCAATGAGCACGAGCAGTTCCGCCGTTGCCAGGTCCAGCCGCCGGAAATCCCGCGCGTAAATCACCGCCAATTTTTCCCGCACCTCGGCATCGTCGGGATTCTTTTCCAAATGTTTGATGTGCGCCGCTGCCAGCCGCCCCGGTTCAATCGTTTCCTTGGCATCGGCTCCGCCCAAATGCGCGAGGCGTTGCTCGGCGAGCAACGCTAGTTCCGTTCCCGGCATTCGCGCGATGATTTTTTGCAACGCGGCACGAGCGGCATTCGCGGCGCGCCCGGTTTTTAGGTGCCAGTCCGCTAGTGCATTCCACGCGGCAGCGATGTGGTTGTCGGTCGCTGCGGACGACGCGCAAAATTGTTCGAGCGTAATTTCTGCCGCCGTAAAGTCTTTTAGATTTTCTGCCTGCAAACTTGCGAGCAGCAGCACACCCTCGAAATGATTGGGGAATTTTCCCAACTGTCGCCGCACCTCCGCGATGGCTCCCACGATGTCGCCCTTTTTGCGCCGCGACTCGGCGATGGAATAAAACGGCCGGTGCTCCGGCTTTTCATTGCCGCCGTCCAGCAGGTTGGTGATCGGGCTGAACAGCAGCGCGCTGATCTGCGGCGTCCACAACCCGGCGAGCAACGCACCGACCACCAGAATCGAGCCGACGCTGGCAAAGGTGGCCAGCGCGTTATCCGGCGGCGAACCAGATTGCAGTTGGCCCAACTCGCCGTGCACGAAGAAAAATTCCCCGGCAGCGAGCGCAACGGAAGCAATAATTTTGATGAGCAACGTCCCCTGCTCGTCCGAACGTTTTAGCCCGCGCCACAGCAGCCAGCCGCCACCAACGAGAATGATGACCGACCAGAAAAATTCCATGACAATGCTGGCAAAAATCACATGTATAAATTCAGCTCGTCACGATAATGTCGCAAACAAAAAATTTAACCAGCGAGCTCCCGCATCGTTCTGAAAAAGGGGAAAAAGTCCGCATAAATGACGAACATTGTGAGTCCAAGCAGAAGCATAACACCCAGCCAAAATGCCAGAAATAATGCCGCATCGGAAATTTCCTGCCGACCATTTAGCATCAAAATAAAAGCTGACCAAACAACTGGAACGACGAACCCAAACACACCATGATCAAACAAAAAAGCAGTCGCCGTAAGAATATGAACACCATTCGCGACTTGAAATTTATGCCAGAGACCTGCCCCTAAGACACCAGCTACGATGACACCTATTTGCATCATCGCGACCACAACGACATTTCGAACTGAAAACATAAAACCTGCATCACTTGCGCGAAATGTTCACTATCAGCCGATAGTTCTAAAAACCATCACGTCTTCTGCTGCGCAATCCGCTCCGGATGCCGCGCGCGGCTCATCGCGGTGTCGTAGGTGATGGCGCATTTGCAATAGAGGTCGTAGAGGCAATTATCCATCAGCACCATGCCTTCCTTGCGGCCCATCTGAATCGTGTTCTCCAGATGGTGCAGTTGATTTTCGCGGATGAGATTTCGCACCGCGCCCGTGGCCACGAGAAGTTCGTAGGCCAGCACGCGGCGCGAACGGTCGGCGCTCGGCAGCAAATCCTGCGCGATGATTCCCTGCAAGGCGTTGGAAACTTGCAGCACAATTTGTTTCTGCGCGCTGCCCTCGAACACGCCGATAATGCGTTCCAGCGCGTGCGAAACATTCGGCGAGTGCATCGTGGCCAGCACGAGGTGTCCGGTTTCCGCCGCCGTGAGCGCGGTGGAAATCGCCTCGTGGTCGCGCATTTCGCCGACGACAATCACGTCTGGATCCTGCCGCAAAACGTGGATGAGCGCGCGGTTGAAGGAACGCACATCCGTCAACACTTCCTGCTGCACGACGATGGCGCGCTTGTTTTGATGGACGAATTCAATCGGGTCTTCAATCGTCACAATCTTGCAGCGACGCTCGCGGTTGATGAGGTCCACGAGATAATTCAGCGTCGTCGTCTTGCCCGCACCCGTCGGCCCGGTGATGAGCACAAGTCCGTTCGGCTTGCGCGCCAGTTCGTCAATGCGTTCGGGCAAACCAAGCTCCTTGCGCTCCGCAACTTTTTCGCCGCAGAAACGCAGGCTCAGTTCGGTGTGATTGTTCCGCTTGTAAAACGTCACGCGCACGCGGCCAGCGGCGCTGTGCAAAATGGAGATGCACAATTCCCATTCGTGCTCGAATTTTTTCCGCTGCTGCTCGTTCATCAGGCTCGCGGCCATCGAGTCAATTTCTTCCTCGGACAGCGCGTCCTCGTCAGCGATGATGATTTCGCCATTCACGCGGAACGCCGGCGGCACACCTGCGACGAGGTGCAAATCGGACGCGTCGTGTTCGTTCACCGCCGTCAGCAGGCGGCCCAAGGTTTCCATGCTCATGATTTGAAAAGTTCCCGCAGTTTACCGCGCAGTCGCGCCACCATTCCCGTTTGCGAAATTTTTTGCACCGCCGCATCCGCCGCCGCGTGGTGCGGATTTAATTCCAGCGCCTGCTTGAAGGAATTTTCCGCCGAACCAATCATGCCAAGCGCGTGCTGACATTCGCCCTGCACCAGCCACACCAGAAAATGGCCGGGGTTCAATTCCACCGCCTGCTGGATCAATTTCAGCGCGAGCACAAACTGCTCGTAATACATCCGGATGCGCGCCGCCAGCACCAGCGTGAACCAGTCGTTCCGCGCGAGCAGCAGCGCTTTTTCAAAACAATAATTCGCCCGCTGCTCGGCCCGCGCCAGCAGCACATCACCGCGCGCGAGCCAGACGTAAGGCGTGTCGCCGCGCTCCTCAATGCTCGCATCGGAAAACGCGAGCGCGCCCTGCAAATCGCCACTGCGACCAAGCGCGACGGCTTTGGCCGCGAGCAATTCCGGCTCGTTGGGAAATCTTTCGAGCGCCTTGTCCGCCCACAATTTTGCTTCGCGAAATTCGCCGACTTCGATGAGCATCCGCACCTGCCCCGTCCACGCAGCGGCGTTCTTGGGATTGTATTCGAGAACTTTGGAGTAGAAGCGCAGACCTTGCTCGTGGTCGCCGTTTTCAAACGCCGTGCGCGCCTCGGCGAGATAATACGCCTCGTCCTTCACCAGCGCCGACGGTGATTGCGGCGGCCGATTTTCCGATTCACCGCCAAGTTCCAAGTTGACGAAACGGCTCATGGTATTTTTTGTTTGCGCCCGAGCCATGACGGATATGGCCGTCCGGTCATCTGGGTCGCGGCGACGGATGACAGTTGCATGATGAGTCCGGAAATGTTGGCCTCGCTCACGTTGCCGCGGGAGTTGATAGCAAACTCCGGCCAGACAAACCAGCGGTTTGTCGGCATCAGTAATTCCCCGGAGTCCGGCATGTGCGCCAAGTTAGTTTGCCCGACGCCGTTGACGGAAAACATATTGGTTGAAAATAAAATCCGGTCGCCCGGTAGCGCGAGCACCGGTCCCCAACCGACTCCGGAACGAACTATAACCGCGCCGCCAGCACCATGCGACTGACCAATTTCCACTTCGTCCAACTGAAACATGATGCGGTCGCCGCGCTTCACTTCCGCCGGACGCAGATGCGGTTCCATCACCACCACCTGTCCGCGCACTTGTAACGGCACGGCGATGTGATGTTGAAACCAGCTCACCGCCGGCAAATAGAACAGCAGCCACACGGCGAGCAGCGAACCAAACGCCAGGCCAAGCTTGTTGAACAATTCCATTTCGCCAAGCCAATTGGACATCAAATAAAAAATACTCGTTGCGTGTGCCGCCAGCATCAAGCCGTAGGCAAAACTGCCTTCCACGAAGCCCAGACGGAAAAAATAAAACGGCACACAAACGCAATAGACTCCGAGGATAGCGAAACCCAGCATTCGCCGATTCGACACGATGAAGGAAAGTCCAGGCACGAACAGCGACAGAAAAGTTTCACCAGACGAGTAGCCGCTCGGGCAATGGATTTTTTCCAAGTGCAACGCGCGCTGGAAACGGAACCACGGAGCAAAAATCCGGCTCCACCACCGCGCGCGGGGCGGGTAGAAGGGCGAGGCAAATTGATCTTCGTTCATCCGTGACGTGCGCGGGTTAGGGCGGGTTCTGCATTCTACCTTCGGCCTTTGTTTTCAAGGTTGAATTGCACCTGCTCGTCCGGCTCGTAAAACTCGCTGGTCTCGCGTTGCAATTTTATTTCGCCCACGGCCTGCTCGAATATTTTCATCGCTTCGAGACAGCTCTTGCCTTTGTAGCCTTGCACATGGATTTCCACGCTGCCGTCCGGTGCAATGGTGATGTCAAATTCGCGTTGGGGCATAAGTCAATTATCCCAATGCCGCACCTTGATGCGGATGGAGTTGGTCTTGTCCACTTCCTCCTCCACCACGTTGAAGCCGCGCGCACGCACCTCGTCGAGGAGTTTTTGGTGAACGTATTTTTGGACGACGCGCTGGCTCAATTCCTCGCCGAATGCACGCAACTCGTCGTCGGAATAGCCTTCGCCCGTCACACACACGCTGGCCTTGCCGCGCGCATCGCGCGAGAACGTCACCGTCACGCCGCCGCGCGTCACCGAGATTTTCTGGTCGCGGCCGAGCTGGTTCGTCACGATTTCGCTTTGGGCGATTTCCAGGCTGACCGCCCGCCGTTCCTCGGTGGACGCGGAATTATCTCCCGTCACCGCCGTGTAGCCGAGCGTGGTCGCCGCCGCCACAACTGCGGCGGTGAATTGCGGCCACGAGGCGATGATCACGGGAGTCAAGATGCAGACACAACTCATAAAATTTTAATGCTTCACCAGTTTAGACCGAGCCTTGCCCAATTCGTCACGCGACAAAGGCGAAAGTTTATACCGGTTGCGCCGACGGGCGCGGGCTTGCACGGCGGCGCGGCAAATTAAAACGACCACGACCAACAAAATAATGCCCACGACACCCGGCCAATATTTCAAAAGGCCGTTGCTCTCGGCAGCGCGGAGCGCAATGCCACCAGCTGCAATGCCAGGCAAAAGCACCACCAGCGTCACAAAAAACACGGGCACGAACCGGCGATCCTTAAAATATTCAAACCAGTTTTCCATGAAAATTTCTTGGACTGCGTTTATTATTCCGTAATTTCGCTGGGCACAAAAACCGTGGCGGCACTGGCATTGCGCGCGCGGCCGACAGCCCATTTGCGCAGGGCGTTGATTTTCTCGGACATCGTTTTCGCCAGCGGAACCGTCTGTGCCAGCGCGGCCAGAATGTGGCCGGTGTCCAGTTCCCGCTTGTCGTAAAACGCGTCGTAGAGAGCGCTGATGATGGACTCCTCGATTTCCGCGCCGCTGAATTCCGCGCTCGCCACGACCATCGCCGGCAAATCAAACTTCGCCGCGTCGCGCCCGCGTTTCGTCAGGTGAATTTTAAAAATAACCTCACGGTCTTCCGCACTCGGCAAGTCCACATAAAAAATTTCATCGAGGCGACCTTTGCGCAGCAGCTCCGGCGGCAGTTGCGAAACGTCATTCGCCGTCGTAACCACAAACACCGGCGCTTTTTTTTCCGAGAGCCAGGTCAAAAAGGTTCCGAACACGCGCGCCGTCGTGCCGCCGTCCGTCGCGCCGGAGCTTTGCGAGCCGACAAACGCCTTGTCAATTTCGTCCACCCACAACACCGCCGGCGCCACGGATTCCGCCACGGCAATCGCGCGCCGCACATTTTCTTCCGACGAGCCGACGAGGCTGCCAAACATTCGTCCCATGTCGAATCGCAGCAGCGGTAGTTGCCACAACCGCGACACCGCTTTCGCGCACAGACTTTTTCCGCAACCTTGCACGCCGAGCAGCAAAATGCCTTTCGGCGCGGGCAGGCCGAACGCCCGCGCTTCGTCGGTGAACGCCACGGAACGCTTGTTCAGCCAGTCTTTCAGCACGTCCAGTCCGCCGACGTTGGAAAAATCTTCATCCGCCGAATAATATTCCAGCAAGCCGCTCTTGCGGATGATCTGCTGCTTCTCGGCAAAAACTTCGTTCACATGGTTGCCGTTCAAGCACTGCTCCTGCACGATGATTTTGGCGAAGACATTTTCTGCCTCGCCCAGCGTGAGGCCCAGCGCCGCCGACAACAGCCGGTCGCGGCCTTCGGCGTCGAGATTAATCTGGATTTGCTTGTGGTCGCGCAGCTCGGCGACGATTTTGTCGAGCAGCACGCCCAAATCTTCCTTCGTCGGCTGCGGAAAAATCAGCACGGTGACTTCCTTGTCCAGCTCGGCGGGAATTTCCATCACTGGCGAAATCAGGATGATGGTCTTGAAACTGTTTTTCAGATGCAGCGCAATGTCCTTCAACTTGCGAATGATGGCGTAATTGTTTTTCGTCAGGAACGGATGAAAATCCTTGAACAAAAAAATCGCCGGCTCGACTTGCTCGATGACCTGATCCAACGCGGCGAGCGGGTCTTTGGTCGATGCGTTGCGGCTGGTCTTCGATTGGATGGACGCGCCAGCCGGGACGATGCCGTTGCTGAACGTCCACTCGTAAACTTTTTTTTGCCGCTTCGCCGCGATTTCAACAATCAGGTTTTGCACGCGCATTTCCTCGTTGGTGATGAGGTAAAGAATCGGGTAGCGCGCCCGGATAAGCGTCTCGATTTCAGTTTGAAAATTCATGAACTACGTTTGGTGTTTTTGGCGGCACGCGGGGCGATGACCTGGTCGCGCGGATTTAGTTGGCGTAAAACTTCGGCCATTGGTTGGGTCAGGTTCTGAACCAGTATCCGGCCATCCGGCAAAATTAAAAGCTCCGTGTTCAGTTCGTCCGTTCTTTTTTTCATGGTATCAAAGGCAATCCAAACTCGTCCGCAATATCCCCGGCGCGCTGCGTCTCCAAAACGGAAACTGTGTGGCGCAATTCAGCGTGACGTGACGCCTGCCACGCCGGCCAGAAACCGGAACGCAAATTCACCTTCACATCCGGCAGATTTTCCGCGAGCCATGCCGCCACCGGCCGCCAGCAGCACTCGACGTGACCCGGCAACAACAAATGCCGCACGATGAGTTCGCTGTGGCCATTCGCCCAAAGCAAATTGTCCCGCACGACGCGGACGTAATCCGGCGTCTTCGCCAGCCGTTGTGCGCAGGCGTTGTTGCCGAATTTGAAATCCGCGAGCCACACGTCAAAAATGCCGTCGAGCAATTCGCGCGCTTGCGCCGAGCCGTGCGCGTTGGTTTTCCAGACCAGCTTGGCGTCAGCGGGCAGGTGCGAAACAAATTCCAGCGCGGCGGGCAGATGAATCGTCGGTTCGCCGCCGAGCAACATGATGGTTTTTGCGCCGTCCGCGAGCGCAGCTTTTGCTCGCTCCGCAATTTCCGCCGCCGAAAAACCAAGCCCGGCGCGGGGATTCCAGCTCTCCTTGCCGGTGATGCAAAAATCGCAGCGCATATCGCAGCCGCTCAACGCCACCGCGAAAGTGGGAATCAGCTCCAGTTCATCCGACACTTCCGTTTGCGCCAAAAAAAATCGCGCCTCCGCCGTGGCGTGGCACAAACCCGTTTCGCCCGCAAGCCGGTTCACGCCGCAATCGTGAGCGCACAAGCGACAGTCCGCCAAAAGTTCGCGCGCAATGCGGGCGCGTTCCCGCGCGAGCGCCGGACGCGACTGCGTGCGGGCGATTTTTTTTTCTGGCGCGTTGCAAATCATAGTTCCAATCGCGCGACGCGTTGGGATTCGACCACTCGGCTGCCCCGGCTCATCACGCGTTTATTGCCGATCATCAAAAAGAGCCAGCCCAGCGCGCCGCCGCAGAACATCGAGAGCGTGAACTGCCAGCCGCCGCACGAGAAGAAGGTGATGACCGCGTTCAGCCCGATGATGAACCAGGCCGCCTGCCGCACCGAGACTTCGCCGAGACCAAGCATCATGATGCGTTCGCGATGATAAAAACGATCCCAAGCAAACAGCAACGCGCAGACCACCGCGCCGGCACCAGTGACCGGAACCTGAAATTCGGTTTCGTGAAAAATGAACAGCAGCGGAATAGCTCCACCGATGGCCGCGACGAGGCAGAAAATCCAAAAGCGCAGCGAGGTCCAGTCGTTGCGCAGGATGTTGACGAGCGTGGCCAACCAAAAAAGATTAATCGCCCAGCCCAGCACGCTCGCGCTGACCAACTCAAACGTCAGCACTCGCCAAATCTCGCCTTTCCAGACGAGCAATGGCTGCAGGCCGAGCCAGTGAAGCAACGTGGATTGGCCAGCCAGTTTCATTTCGAGATACGCAATCGGGAAGCTCACGGCGTAGATGCCGAGAAACAGCAACATTCCCTTGGGCAGGGTTAATATGGTTTTGAGGGGGTTGTTCATGGCAGTTTTAGTTTCAGTTAAATAGACGTTTGAACCAGCCGGTTTTCGGCTGCGCAATGTTGGCAGTAGAATTTTTCAACCGCTCCGCAATGTGCGGCGGAACGACGGTTTGCGAGGCGTCGAAGCGCAGGAGTTCGTCAGCGTTGGCAAATTCGCGGACGGCCTGCGTCTCTGACGACTGCGTTTCGGTGTGCGTTTGTTCCGGCGAAAGTTTGGTCTGCTGTTTCATAGGCTTCAGGCGGTTTGTTCAAAACGGATGGCAAAGGCTTTACGCGCGCGATGCAATTTCCCGCGCACGGCGTCGGCGGACTGGCCGACGACGATGGCGATTTCTTCGTAGCTCAATTCCTCATCCGCCACGAGCAGCAGAAGAAGGCGATATTCTTCCGACAAGCCGTCGAGGGTTTTTTGGATGCGCTGGCCGAGTTCTTTCGTTTCTAGAACGCGCAACGGCGAATCGGTTTTGGCGGGGGAATTTTCCCAGATGGAATCGTCAGCGGTCGCGTGGATGTTCCGGTGATGCCACGACTGAACGACATTCTGGCAATGATTGATCGCGATACGATAGAGCCACGTGCGGATGGACGACTCGTTGCGGAACTGATCCATGCGCTGAAAGGCTTTTAGAAAAACATCGTGCGTGGCGTCCTCGGCCTTTTGCTCGTCGCCAAAAAAACGCAGCGCGAGAAAAAAAATCGCGCGGCTGTGCTCGTCGTAGAGCGCGGCAAAGCCGGAATCCATCCACGCTTCCGGCGTTTCCACGCGAGATTCCTGGGCAGCGACTGGCTGGTTCATAAGTGCGTTCACTGCCGATTAGACAACGCTGCCGCGATTATGTCACGCCTGCTCGCCGCACTTTTTTACGCGTAGCGATATGGGTTGCTCAGGGCGAAGCTGTTCGGCAGATGCCGCACCTCGCACACCGCGCCGTCGCGAAGCATCACTTCCACGATGTCGAAACGAAATTTCACCTCGGGATTTTTTAGTCGGCGCAGATAATCGAGCGCGGTTTGCGACAACAATTTTTTCTTCCGCGCATCCACGGCATCGGCGGGACGCGACCATTCTTCGGACGAACGCGTTTTCACCTCCACGAAACATAGCGTGTTTGTTTCATTTCACGTAAACATTTGCCCAGCGGACAAAATGTGTAAAACCTCATATCACAGCGAAATGTTTATGGGGGTGTATTGTCCCATTATGTCCATAATCCCTGTTGATCAAGAGGAACAAATCGATTTTGCCGTCAAAACAATTTTAGACTGCGTCCAGACAATCGGATTAATAAGAGCAAAACACACCAGTTTATTAGAGCTTAAAAGGTTTCTTAACAAGGAGTTCATGGGCAAGCAGACCATGTCTCGCCGTTTCATTGAGCAGGGTGAACATTATGCCTGGTTGGGCGAAGAAAGCTGGCAAGCAACTTGTCGCCCCAGGTGAATACCCCAGTGTGGCACAGTTTCAAAAATCCAAAGGATGGCTCATAGTTACAGCGGCTTTGGAACTGTCCCGCAACCAGATCACGCACTTTTACTCAAAAAAGAAGAACACACTGGAAATGATAAAGTTGCTAGAGATGCTGGCTGAACAGTATGGTCAGTGCAAGAAGCTGTATTTTTCGTGGGATGCTGCGTCCTGGCACGCTTCCGATAAGCTTTATGAAACAGTCAACTATCGCAACGCCATGGCAGGAGTGGAATCGAGCCATCTGCCATTGATCGAGCTAGTGCCTCTGCCAGCTTCGGCACAATTTCTTAATGTGATCGAGTCCGTGTTCAGCGGCATGGCAAAAGCAATCATCCACAATAGTGATTACCAGTCTGAAGACGAAGCCAAGGCTGCGATAGACCGCTACTTTCAAGAGCGAAATATATTTTTTCAGGGCAATCCAAAGAGGGCGGGCAATAAAATCTGGGGACAAGAGCGTGTGCCTTCCGTGTTTGCAGAGGACCAGAACTGCAAAGACCCAAAGTGGACGCGCTAGAGAGATTGACTTTAATTACAGCCCTGCATGAAAGGTTGCTAGCTATGTTTAACCGTAGCGATAGGGCTTGCTCAATGAAAATGTGTTCGGCAGATGCCGAATTTCGCTTACCTTACCATCTACTAGCAGCACCTCCACGATGTCGAAACGGAACTTCACCTTGGGGTATTTAAGCAGCTTCAAATAGTCCAGTGCTGTCTGTGAAAGTAATCTCCGCTTCCTCGCATCCACTGCCGCTGCTGGACGAGTCCATACCTCAGAAGACCTTGTCTTAACTTCAATGAAAACTAGACAGTTTGTTTCATTTCCACTAAATATACTACAAAAGCCCTTTCGTCCATCGTCGCGGAAGATTAAATCAATCTCTCCGTGTTCGGAGCGGAAATTAGCTGCGAGAAACTTCATCCCCTGTTTCTGCAAATATCTCTTTGCCGCACGCTCACCTAGTTTGCCGCGCCTTAAATGTTCTGGCTGTGCTTTGACTGCAAAACAGGCTTTTAATTTAGTGAGTAGTTTCATCTGCCACTTGTAGGTTAAAGCATTATAAAGTCATCTTCTAGCCGTTAGCTTTAGTCAGTCTAGTAACCTTATTGATTGCTTCAAATACCAGCCAGTTTGTTCCATTTCGACTAAATATTTACCCGGCGGATAAAGCGTGTAAAACCACATATCGCTGCGAAATGTTTATAGTGGCGTATTGTTTCCTTTATGTTCAAAGACATCATTCGCTGGCGGTTTATTCGCGCACAAGTGCTCAAAGGCGGGGTGTCCAAGCGTCAGGCAGCGCGAGACGCAGGCATTCATTGGAGCACGCTTGAGAAAATACTCAAACACCCGTTCCCACCAAAGTTCAATCGCAAGAAGCGGCAAACACGACCAAAGCGTCTTCGAATAGTAATTTCAAAACAAGAAGACATTGCGACCGATATTAAGGACAAGATCATCGACTCGGTCGCGTTCATTCGTGACATGATACAGGTAATTCCACGAAGTGCTGTGCCAGTTGCAGATCTCCGTAGTCTCACACGCCTATTATTAGAGAGTGGCTTTGCACCACCCGACACATCATCCAAGTTCCACAACCCCGATTCGGAAAATCATCAGTGGATGCAACTCGTTATGCAGAAGAAATTAAGTTTCTCCTCTATCCAAGGTGAATGCGGGCACAATTCAGAGCTTCAACTAATTGCGAAGAAGGCATGGTCGGGTTCATTGGCAGAGCGAAAGAAGGCGGTTGTGGTGCTAGCAAAACTTAAAGGGATTTCATCGAGGTCAATCTGCCGCTTCTTTAAGAGTTCAGATCATGCTATTCAAGATTATTGGGGGAAATTCCAAGCCGGCGGTTCTTCTGAGCTATTCAATAGAAAAAGTCGCCCGAAACAGGCTGAGAATGGGGTGTTTCGGTCAGTCTTTTTATCGTTGCTACATTCACCTCCGTCAGCTCATGGCATCAATCGCACCTCATGGAAGTGGGATGACCTTCTGCGTTGCCTTCGTATGCAGGGATACGCGTCGAACAAGGACACACTGCGTGAGATAGTCAAATCAGCAGGGTTCAGATGGCGGCAGGCAAAGGTCGTGCTGACCAGTAACGACCCCGAATACCGCGAAAAGCTGGAGCATCTCAAGGGAATTCTGTCCACTCTTGGACGGGATGAGCGGTTCTTTTCTATTGATGAATTTGGTCCATTTGCTTTGAAGAAGAAGGCTGGCAAGCAGCTTGTCGCCCCAGGTGAATATCCCAGTGTTGCACAGTTTCAAAAATCTAAAGGATGGCTCATTGTTACAGCGGCTTTGGAACTGTCCCGCAACCAGGTCACGCACTTTTACTCAAAAAAGAAGAACACAGTGGAAATGATCAAGCTGTTAGAGGTGCTGGTTGAACAATATGGTCAATGCAAGAAGCTATATGTTTCGTGGGATGCTGCGTCTTGGCACGCATCCGAGAAGCTTTACGAAATAGTCAAATACCACAATGCAATGGCGGCAGCAGGGAACAATATGCCTTTAATTGAACTCGTGCCGTTGCCGGCATCAGCGCAGTTCCTCAATGTGATTGAATCCGTATTTAGCGGCATGGCTAAAGCGATTATTCACAATAGTGATTACCAGTCTGAAGACGACGCCAAGGCTGCGATAGACCGCTACTTTCAAGAGCGAAATATATTCTTTCAGAGCAATCCAAAGAGGGCAGGCAATAAAATCTGGGGACATGAGCGTGTGCCTTCCGTGTTTGCAGAGGACCAGAACTGCAAAGACCCAAAGTGGTCACGCTAGAGAGATTGACTTTAATTACAGGGCTGCACGAAAGATTGCTAGCTATGTTTAACCGTAGCGATAGGGCTTGCTCAATGAAAACGTGTTCGGCAGATGCCGGATTTCCGAAACCTGACCGTCCTTCAGCAATACCTCCACGATGTCAAAACGGAACTTCACTTTGGGGTATTTAAGCAGCTTCAAATAATCCAGTGCCGTCTGTGATAGTAATTTCCGCTTCCTCGCATCTACTGCCGATGCTGGACGAGTCCATACCTCAGAAGACCTTGTCTTAACTTCAATGAAAACTAGGCAATCACCGTCGCGGAAAATCAGATCAATCTCCCCGCGCTCGGAACGGAAATTAGCCGCGAGAAACTTCAGCCCCTGCGCTTGCAGAAACTTTTTCGCGGCACGCTCGCCTAATTCACCGCGCCGCAAATGCTCCGGCTTGGCCTTGCCGAAAAACTTGGCTTTGAACTTTTCCAGCAGATTCATTTTTTCAGCGGCGCGAACGTCAGACGGTGAATTGGACACGCGCCGTGTTTCGCAATCGCCGCGAGATGTTTGGCCGTGCCATAGCCTTTGTGTTCCGCAAAACCGTAGGCGGGAAACTGCGCGGCATACGCCAGCATCAGCCGGTCGCGCGTGACTTTGGCGAGGACGCTCGCGGCGGCGATGGAATAGCTGCGCGCATCGCCCTTGACGATGGCGGTCTGCGGCACGCGCAAGGTTTTGACCGGACGACCATCCACGAGCGCGTGCGGCGGGAGCGGATTTAATTTCCCCAGCGCGTCGTTCATCGCGCGATGCGTGGCCTGCAAAATATTTATTTCGTCAATCACCGCCGCGCTGATCTCGGCGATGCCGAATTCGATTTCGCCGCAGGTGGTGATGAATTGGAAAAAGGTTTCGCGCTGCGTTTCGGTGAGTTGTTTGGAATCGTTCAAGCCAGCGAGCGCGGCGGGCAAACCGTTTTCCGCCCAGCGCGACGGCAAAATTGCCGCCGCTGCCACGACCGGTCCGGCGAGCGGCCCGCGTCCGGCTTCGTCCACGCCCGCGACGCGCGCGATGCCCTGCTGCCAAAGCGGACGCTCGAAGTCAAAAGAGTTGGTGAATTTGGCGGGCATGGTTTCAGAATAATTTACCCCAGTAGTCCAGCGGTTTGCCAAAGTGCGCGAGGAAACGCAGGTTGTCCTCGCGCAGTTGTTGGATGACCGATTGGCGGGTGGCTTCGTCCCAAGTGGTGTTGATGGTCACGCCGGCGCGGCCATTCGCGGCGAGACGGTCGGCGGCAGCATCGCGGCTGTTGGTGCGTTCGCGCTCAAAGTCGGGCACCACGGTGTCGCTGATTTCCAGAAAGCGGCAGACGTCCTGAAACACGGCGGTGGGGTTGGCGGTGTATTCTTCGAACCAGACGATTTTTATCTTCGGCGCGCTAAACCGTTGCCGGTATAAGTCGAACACTTCCCAATAGCGGCTGGAATCGAGAATCATGGGTTGCCGCCGGACGGCGTCGTTGATGGAGTCGAACATCTGGCCGCCGGGCGTGCAAAGGTGTTCGACGTAGGCGGATTCCATGCGCTGAAGCGGATGGCGCACCATGTAAATTATTTTTGCGTGCGGCACGTGCCGCCGGATGCGGTCGGCGGTTTCGCGGTGGTAGCGGATGCGGGAATAGGACGTGGAGGCGTCGCCGATGGCTTTTTGTCCGCGACAATGGCGGAAGAGTTCGAGATAGCGTTGCCAGCCGAGCTGGTAGCGCTGGTCGTAGGAAAAGAAATGCGGCTCCTTGCCGTGCACTATGGCGGCTTCGGGATGCTGTTCCAGCAATGAACTCAAGGAAGTAGTGGCGGCCTTGGCGGCTCCGATGATGAAAAAATTCGGCTGGTTCATGCCCGCAGTCAGACTAGCGCGATAGGAAAAAGTTGTCGCGCAATTTAATTGCAAAGCTGTTTCACAAATCCGTGTCCATCGGCGGCCATTCGTGCTTAAATTTCCGCCATGAAAATCGATTCACTGCGCATCGGCCTCAAGGTGCGCCATCCCCAATACGGCACCGGCACGGTCAAAACCATTTCCGAGGCGGTGGCAGAAATCCTGTTCGACGATGGCAGCAAGCGCGCCGTCGCCCCGGACGCCGCCGGTCTGGAACCTGCCGAACCGCACGCCACCGTAAGCGGACTGGATTTGCCGTTGAAACAATTTGTCGAGGAAACGCTCGCCGCCGCGGTCGCCAAACTCGGCTTGGAGAAACCGGATTCAGTCGTGGAACAACTTGGCCTGCGCTGGCACGGCGGCAAATTGGTTCTGCATCCAGCCGAGGCGACGTTGCAAACGAAAGAAGTGCCGCTGGAAGTTTTTTTTCACAAGATCGTAATTTTGTTTTCAGGAAAAACCCAACTAAAACCCCAGCAAATTTGATACATTCTGCCCATGAAAATCCAAACTCTTACCGTTGGCTTGTCTGTCAGGCATCCGCAATACGGCCTAGGCACGGTCAAAACAATTTCCGAGCAAACCGCCGAGATACGATTCAACGATGCCGTCCGCACGGTTGAACCAGACTTGAGCGGTCTTGAACCGGCAGAGCCAAACATCAAAGTAACTGGCTTGGAGCAACCGTTGAAAGATTTTGTGGAGTCCACAATCGAAAAAGTTATTGAACGGCTTGGTGTGGAAAAGCCGGACGCGGTTGTTTCCGAACTAGGCGCACGTTGGCACAAAGGCAAAGTGGTTTTGCATCCGTCAGACCCTACCCTGCAAACAAAGGAAGTGCCGCTGGAAGTGTTTTTTCACAAGGTAGTCGGCGTCAGGAATCAGTTGCGCGTATTGGAGCAAAAAATCAATGCTCACGCCGCGCTCACTGACGGGGACAAGGTTGAGATGCAACAATACATTTCCCGCTGCTACGGCTCGCTTACAACCTTCAACGTGCTGTTCAAAGACAAGGAAGGGCAGTTTTCTTCAAAGGCCGAATAGCATTAGGCCGCGCTTGTAGCCAAAACCCGCTTTACCGCTGTTGCTGTCCACAATCCGCCACGCGGCGTTTTCTCCCCGCGCTTGTTCATGCAGTCAGCAATCCGATTAAGGGTCGCAATGCCCGTTTCCTGAATCTCACGGATGGATTTAAGCGCGGCTTGTGCAAAGTCCTGTTTCCGCTCTTGAATGACTTGCTGCGCCTTCTGCAATGCCGATTCGGGATTCGGATTGCCCAGCTTTGAACCACGGGATTTTGCGACGGCTAGACCGGCCTTTGTGCGCTCCGAAATCAGTTCACGCTCGCGTTGTGCCAGCAATGCGATGATTCCCACGCTCAACTTGTCAGCGTTCGGCATATCGCAAGCTACGAAGTCCACGCCACTGTCCTGCAACTGGAGCAGGAAAGCAGCATTTCGGCTCAACCTGTCGAGTTTGGCAATGAGTAGGATAGCCTTTTTGCTCTTGGCGAGTTGCATCGCGGCTTTAAGCATAGGACGGCGGTTGTTTGCCCCGCTCTCGACTTCCTCAAAGCTGCCAAGGTGTTCGCAGTCCAAAGAGGCGAGATAACGCGCCACAGACTGTTTCTGCGCCTCTATGCCGTTCCCTTGAAGCCCTTGTTTGTCCGTTGAAACTCTGTAGTAGCTGACGAAGCGTGTTTTCATGGGGACATGACTACCCAAAAAACACCGTATTGTCAATCCTAAAGGTTCGTTTAGGTATGACATTTTTTGTTTGTCGGTCTTTCAAACTGGCATTTTCCCGCCTTGCAGATACAAAACCACCCCTTGCCAGTTGCCTTTGTGGTTATGTCTTTGCGGCGGGGAATTTTATTTCAATTTATTTTGGCGAACTGGAAAAGCATGATTTGGCGCGGGTGGGGTGGCTACCCTAATTTTGAAAAAATTCCCAAAGCTGCCAGCGCGCTAGGGGCGGGGGGTGGCTAAAAAACTGTTTTACACGAAAACAGGGCGAAAGGGATTTCAACAATTAAAAAGTCGGGTTGGTAGGGTTAAATTTGGTGTAATTAACGGTATGGATGAAATTATGAAAACGAGTGGCGAGTGGAGCGTTGTCGCGGACAACATCATGTTTGCACTGATTAACCGAGGGGAAATTTTTTCCGCAGATGCGTTTTACGAAATGGCCGTGAAACAATCTATGCCGCCGACTTTGATAAAGAAATTTGCTGGTTCAAAATTTCGAGAATACCAAGCTGCGAACTATTTGCACAAACGCAAGGATTACGTCATCAGCTCGCGTAACGGTGGCGCGGTTTTACCGCTGTGGCAGAGCGCCCAGCAGAAAAATTGAATTTTCCGCCAGCGAGCGGAGTCAACCTATTGGAAACAAAAATGGCGGTGTCGCCTTTTAGCCTGCCGAGAGAAACCGGAAAAGGTTTGCCAAGTTGCCCCATCGCGGGAGAGTCCGTAGGCAGAACGGAACACGCAACAAGGAAGACGGCCAAGAGTCAAAAAAGTCACTGAAGAAGTGAGTCACGCCCCGACGAGTTCCGCAAGGAACGGCTAGGCATCAAAGGAGTTTTAACGGTTCTTTCTCCGCCTGTCACAAGGTTGCCAAGCCTCCCAGACTTTTACATTGAAAAGTTCTGGGGGCGTTGTCGGTCAATGACACGGTTCAACGTAACACTATTCCTGCCGTGCAAGTCGCAGGCAATTTAAGCCGGAGACTTGACTGCCGAATGATTTTTCGCGGCGGGGTTAATCGGCGCGGGGCGAATCATGTTTTCAATTTCAACTGCTTCGCAATGCCGGTTTGCAAGGTTCGTCAAGAAAGCCTTCTTGTCACAATTCTTGGTAAAATTTTTTTAGCCAAGAGTGAGTTCCGCGATTTTTTTAAGGCGAGAAAGGATTTTGGATTATGAGTTTCGGCGATTCCACGTTTCACCAGCACAATTTGTTTCTGCGCTCCATGCCGCGCATTGGCGCGGTCAACCAAGCGGCGTTATCAGCGATTCAACCGCACGTTGAATTGTTCGGACGCCGTATGCTTTACACCTTCAAAGCCGACGATGCCGCAACGCGTGGCAGCGACGCAATGACTGACGCCCTGCTTGCATCAAACGAGCGCAACGGGGCAGGCTTAAAACTTTTGAAAACCACGGGGCAGTATCCGACGGGATTTCTGACTTACTCGACAGGGACAGTCTATCGTTTTCAGTCGGACAAAAACGGCGGCTACATAGATTTTGATTTTTTTGGGAAGGACTCCGGGATGTGTCACATTTTGATTGTCTTTGTTTTCCCAAGCAGACAAGGAAATTTTTACAACGCGCAAGACCTGATTCTCAATCGCTTTGCGAAAACGATTTTTGATTTGAAGGAGTTCAACGTGTCCACGTTGTTTGGAGAGGCAATGGCGAATCAATGGCCGGTGCGCCAAAGGCGTGACTGGCGCGAGAAGCTAACGAAGCACGGCACGACAAAGCTGGTGAGATTTTACGAACTGCTAAATTTTCAACGCATGGAACCGGATTCAAATTTGCTTTGTCTTCACCGTAGCAAGATGCACCGAAAGCGCGTGAGGCCATGCGTAATGCCGCAAGAAGCAATCCCGCAACTGCAACCTGTCACTGTCGCGCCGGTCTGCGAGGATTTCGTGATTTAAATTGGCCTCTGCCAATAGGCTTTCCAAATTCGGTTTGGAATCTGTGAGCGATTGTCACATGATGCGCTCATGCAATTCTGGGTTGAAAAAACATACGTAGCCGGGAGGCCAGACCGAGAGCAAGGGGAGTTTGCTTTTGGCTCAGCCCTATGGTCGCCTCAAAGTGGAAGCGACGGGCGAGACACCTATCGTTTGATGAGAGATGTTAAGCCGGGAGATGTCGTCTTTCACTTGATTGACAGGAACGCGATTGTCGCAGTTTCTTTGGTGGCCGAGGAACGCGACGATTCACACGTTGTGCCAAACGGAACGCAGTGGCCGGCTGGAAAACCCGCTTATTTCATTCGGTTAAAAAGTTTCACAAAACTTCCCCAACAAATTAACCGCACAGATTATCTGGACAAACCCGAATACCGAACCCGCCTTAAAGAAATTGCCGCAAACAACGATTCGCTGTTTTTTGATTCGAGACTAGAGCTCCGACAGGGAGCGTATTTAACAATCGCTCCCCCAGCGTTAATTACCATTCTGGACGAAGTTTATACAGCAAAGACGGGTAATCACCTCCCTTTAACCAACTCGAATCTATATGCAAGTATGACAAAGCCGGCATTGCACCTGCATGACAAGACGAGCGTCACCCCGTTTTTTTCAGAGAAGACATTTCAGTTGCTTAAATCGCTCCATGAGCAGCCGACGCAGATTTTTTATCAAGAGCACAAAAATGAGTTCAAGACTCACCTTGAAACCCCGCTTGCTGATTTATTTCAAAGAATTGGCGAGCGACTGCCGAGCCAGATGACTGAATTGCTAGAGATGGAAAACAGAATTCTCTCACGCATACCGAAGAATGATTACGGACGTGGCGGAGCATGGGATTTCTTATGGGGTGCATTTTATCCCAAAGGAGGAAGGCGGATAGATGATGGACAGCTATACGTCACAGTAAATCGCGAGGGCTTAAAGTATGGATTTTCTATCGCTGATTATGGCAAAGGAGCGCGAGAAATGTTTGCATCCAATTTAAAAGCGATGCCAGCAGACCTCATGGCGAAGTTGAGCCTCAGTCTAGCTTCCTGTGAAATTGTTTATGGCGAGCAAGATGACGGATATTCTTTGATGAAGCTAGGCGCGGGCCAAACAAAGTCACTGGAGGAATGGATAAAGAATATCGGTCAATACGGGCCTACAGCCAAAACTTATATCTCGATTGAAAAAGCGGTTTTGATGTCGGGAGATGAGTTGGCTGAAAAAATTGCCGATTTGTTTGAACGATTGTTTCCGCTCTTCCGCATGGCCAAGCAGGAACAATTAGCCAGTCAAGTTGTAGCCAAGATGCCAGACTCGAATTGCAAGTATTGGACATTCTCACCCGGGGAAGATGCTGAAAGCTGGGAGGAATTTTACCAAAATGGAATTATGGCAATCGGTTGGGATAAAATGGGAGACTTGCGTTTATTCAAAAACAAAGACGACATACGCCAGAAACTCCAACAACTTTGGCCAAGCGATTCAGACAAGAAAAACGATGTTCACGCCTGTTGGCAATTTGCTCACGACATAAATTCTGGCGACATCATTTTTGCCAAGCAGGGTTCCACAAAACTTTTGGGGTTTGGCGTTGTAGAAGATGGCGGTTACGAATTTGACGACACGCGAGCAAATTACAAGCACGTGCGCAAGGTGAAGTGGATTGCAAAAGGCCAGTGGGAAATGCCAGCGGATGAAAAGATGGCGATAAAGACGCTTACGGACGTTACGGCCTATGGTGATTTTGTTGCTTTGATTGCAGCCAAGGTTGGGTTGGATTTGCAAACTACCGGTTCCGAAGGCAATGACGGTGTGAGCATAACGCCACAAGATAATCTTGAGCACTACGACAAACTGAAAGCAATGGATGGACTATTCCTTGGAGAGCCACAGTTTGACGAAATGCTTGAAGCCTTGAAGGAAAAGAAAAATGTCGTGCTCCAAGGTGCTCCGGGTGTTGGAAAAACTTTTGTGGCAAAGCGTCTGGCATACGCGCTTATCGAGTCAAACAACCAACGTCAGATAGAGACTATCCAGTTCCACCAGTCATATTCTTACGAGGATTTCATTCAAGGTTTTAGACCAAACCCAAATGGTCACTTTGATTTGAAGTTTGGAATCTTTTACCAATTCTGTCGCAGAGCACAACGAGATGAAGCTGCAAAGAAGCCCTACGTGTTTATCATTGACGAAATCAACCGAGGCAACCTGAGCAAAATTTTCGGTGAGTTGATGATGTTGGTTGAACCAGATAAGCGCGGAAAAGAACACGCAATCCCGCTGGCATATTCTCAAAATAATACTGAGAGATTTTACATTCCTGAGAATTTGCACCTCATTGGGATGATGAACACCGCAGACCGTTCGCTCGCGATGGTGGACTATGCCTTGCGACGTAGATTCCGTTTCATCACATTGCGTCCAGAGTTTGGTAGCGATGGGTTCGGAAAGTTTCTCGCCACCGCAGGTGCGACTCCTGAGCTGACCAAGAAAATCGTCAGCCGAATGAATTCACTAAACGAAGTGATTGCGGCAGATACAAAAAACCTTGGCACAGGCTACCAGATTGGTCACAGCTATTTTTGCCCAAGGAAAGGAATAAATCCGGACGAAAATTGGTATCGCCGAGTGATTGATTCAGAAATCTTGCCACTGATTCAGGAATACTGGTTCGACAACGAGCAAAAGGTGAAAGAGCAACGCTCCGCTCTGCTCGCATAAACGATTCGTGAATATCCCAATCCAGAATGTTTATTATCTTCTTTGCTACGCTTGGGACAAGCTTGATGAAAAGGAGATTGTTGACGTAGAGCCACTCGACTCGACCAATCTGGCAGATTTGTTTGCCCGTGTGCTAATCAATGGCACGAATCATTTGTTGAAACGCGGGTTCGACCGTGGCTACGTTCCACATCACGAATGGACGGGGCGACTACGTGGACGGATATGCTTTCAGGAGGCTATCCGAACAAACGCAACCCGAACAAGCAGCCTTCCCTGCGAGTTTGACGAACTGAGCTACAATGTCCTGCACAACCAAATCTTGAAAGCAACAATGCGGCGGTTGATTCGCTCCCAGGATTTGGCTAGAGAATCCACCGAAAGTCTTTCTCACTTATATCGTCGGTTTTCTGACATTGAGGACATTGAACTCACTAGTCGTGTCTTTGGCCGAGTTCAACTCCACCGGAACAATCAGTTCTATGATTTTCTTCTGAAAGTGTGTGAACTCATTCACCGCAATCTGCTCGTCTCAGAGAAGTCGGGGAACAGCAAGTTTATGGATTTTATCCGCGACAAGCGGCAGATGGCGATTCTCTTTGAGAGCTTCGTTCGCACTTTTTATCGAGTCCACACGGATTACAAGGTCAAGCGTGAGGATATTTATTGGCGTTGGATTGCTGCCGACCAAGTTGCTGCGGGGTTGCTGCCCAAAATGCAGACCGACATCAGCCTTACCTCGGCGACCCGGAAAATCATCATCGACTGCAAATTTACACCGGAGGCTACGCAACACCATTACGAAGCCGAGACCCTCCGCTCGGCGCATCTTTTTCAAATCAACGCCTACCTCACAAACTTGCCGGAGGGAAAACTAACTGAAACTTGTGAGATGATGCTGCTCTATCCAACTGTTGATTCGCCACTGTCTGTTGATTTCATGGACAAAAAGCACAAAATCAGCATCCGCACGATAAATCTAAACCAAGATTGGCAGGGGATTGAAAAAGATTTGTTGGCTTTGGTGTAGGCTGCGGTGATTGGAAACTATGCAAGTTGAAAACGTGTTTGCCAGCCTGCGAATTAGGATTCACCACAACAATAGCAGAGACGCAACGAATAGTTCTGCCGCAACGTCAACTTGGTGTTCTGGCACGCTAGTCAGTTATTTTCAAACTGGTTTGCCAGTTTGAGCACCTTGCGTTGAAAGTCTTCCGACGCATCAAGCGATGCAACCATCTGTCCGCCGACATTGGAAAGCCGGGCCAAATCGCTGCGCGGAATATCAGGCTGGTTTTGGAAAATGAGCAGGGAATCAAACTCAACTTTCGCCCTTAACCAATGCTCAAGAATGATTGTTACGAGCCGTGCTTTATCCACGCTGGCAATGCCAAACAAGAAAAGCGGCGACTGTTTCCGCGTGATGCAAAAATCAATCGGATAACTTGCCGCATCCTCTTCCGCCAACGAAAAATTTTGGCGAATTCTGTCGGGGGAAACCAAGCCGTAAAGCCGCTCTTTCAAATCTTCGTAGAACGTGCTCGCCACACGCGAGCGATTCAGGAACGTCAGGTCATAGACGCGAGTTATCCCTTGACCAAATTTCAGGACGCTGCTCCCCAAATTCTCAACTGACGCATCACAGATAAGTTGGCCGTCTTGTTCTTTGATTCCAGAAGTCGCCAACACTTGTTCAAAAAGTTTTCCTCGTGTGCCTTCACGCAATTTTGAGATTTCGTTTTCGTAGCTCAAGTGCATCAAGGTGTGTCCGTAATCCGTCAAACGGAGTCCGCCGCCGGGCATTTCTTGTAGGTAGAGCTGGAAAGTGTCGCCGTCAAAAAATGTGAACGGCGTGATAAGTTGCAAATGGCCTTGCTTGGTGGTGCGGATTTGCACTTGTCCGCAAAGCGTTTTGCAAAGCTGCTCTTGCAATAATTTTAAGTCAAAACTCATGATTCACAGTTCAAGCGTGATGTTCCGCTCTCCCGATTCAAACCGCAATTCTGGGTGGTCGGCTAGGGTATCAATGCCGGTGATGCTGCAATCCACGCAAAGCTCGTGCAAAGCCCCGTTGCACGTTTGATATGCCGTTGTCTCTGCTGCAAAACTCTCCGGCTTTAAGTTCGCCTGAATGTATCGCTCCGTCGCTTGGTGAATGTGGCAGGCAAAGCTAATTTTAGTTTGCTCCAAGTGGTTTGGATGCTCGTGACTGCTTCCGTTGTAACGAGCCAGAATCAAACTCTCTCCGCCCGCTGGTAGCCAAATCAAGCCGCACGAAAAATCATCCGTGACGGTCTTGCTCTGCCGCACAAACAATTTGAATCGTTCTGCCCCATCGTCGCTCTGTAGAACGTAATCCATTTTGTCATGGTTTGCGTCTTGGACTTTTCTCGCCGTCGGATTGGTGATGCGTTTCGGCATCCGCAAAAGCGCTTCAATGCGCTCGTCGGTGAGTGATTCAAAAGCCATAGGTCAAACAGGTTTCTTTGCGCGAATCGTAAGACATTCAGTGCTGGAGGCAACAAAATTGAAAAACGCGTGGTCTGGTTACGCCGATTATTTGTCTGCGGTTTTTTGTTTTGACCCGTTCTTCAACATTTTGTGCGCGAGTTTTCCGACGTTTTCCGATTTGAACTGAACACCAACCTTGTCTCTGGCTTTGTCGAAGGTCATGCGTTCCACGTTGGCGAGAACAAATTCCCTCACCTGTCTGCGAACATTCATGTTTTTCGACAGGTCGGCCAAGGTCATTGAAACAAATTCGGTTGCCGCCATTTTTTGCTTCGCGGTGATTTTGGATTCCGTGATTTCCATTTCGTCTTTGAGTCTGTCGGCTTCGCGTTCAAGCTGTTCTTGTTTTTTTGCCAAGGCAGCGGGATTGACGCCAGCCCCAAGCACGGCTTCGGTGATTCTCTCAATCTGGCGTTCAACTTCTTTGAGTTTTCCATTCAATGTTTGCACACGCTCGGCAACGCCGTTTTCGTCGTCAAAAAACTTGTGCGCGTTGTCCCCCACCAGTTTCAAAAAGAAAAGCTCAATCGGCTCGTATTGCATGGAAGGCGCTTTACAGCCAAGCCCTTTGAGTTTGCCCCAGCAGGTGTAATACCTTCGCGCTGCGCCTTTCTTGTTGCTGTTGACCATATACATTTTCGCGCCGCACTCGCAGTAGGCGACACCAGAAAAGAGATTTCCAATGCGGTCTGTCTTTGCGGCCTTCTTGCCATTGCCAAGTTTGCCTTGAACACGAAAAAACAAATCCCTGCTGACAATGGCGGGGTAGTAGTTTTCGATTGGCTCACCAGCCTTGGTTCTGCGGTAGTAGCTGCCTGAATCTGCGCTCTGGCAAACGTGCGGTTGAAATTCACCAATCACGGCGCGGGTATGAAGAAGCTGCGAAACGTAAGACGAATTCCAGTCGCCTTGCTTGTCGTTGCGCTTATCTCCCCATGTCGAAACTTTTTCCTGATTGAGTTGTCGCACAATCTTTGAAATGCCGTGGCCTTCGTCATACAGCTTGAAAATCCGCTTCACGATGCGAACCCGCTCGCTGATTGGTTTCCACGTTTGATTGTCAATCCAGCCGACGGCGCGCTTGGTCAATCGTTCGCCACTTTCTGCAAGTCGCTCACGCTTCTTGCGCCATGCCTTGCCAACGCGGTCTGCGAGCTTTGCCGAGAATTCGTTTGCCGCGTTCAATTCCACAATGGCAATCAGCAGGTCAATCGGATTTTTGAGGCTGTCTTTGGTATAGTGTCTGCCGCCCTTGTCCACATAGATTTCCAGCCCCGCCCGTAGCAAGTCGCGGAATAAATCGTATGCGGTGTCCAGTTCTGCGCGGGTCAACCTGTCCAGAGCTTCAACAATCACAATACAGCCTTTGGGAATCTTCCCTGTTTGAACGCCAGTCAGCACCGCGCCAAGTTTTCCCTTTGACCCCAAGTTGGCCTTATTGAAGGCGGAAAGCCCCAAGTCTGCGATGGAAAGATTTTCGTCCAATTCCCAGCCTTTTTCCCGCGCTACTCGTGGAGCGATTTCAAGCTGGCGGTCTGTGCTGTTGCCCTTGGCTTGCTTGCCGCTGCTAAACCGGATATACGAGAAACAGATTTTGAGGTTTGCTTTGGTTGTTTTGGGTGTCTCGTTCGGGGCTGTCATGCCAAAATGCTAGAGAATATGCGGGTTTTTTCAAGAAACATAATCGTGATGGTCAGAAACAATCTGCGCGTGCTGGAGCAGAAGATCAATGCGCATGAAAAATTGTCCGACGGCGAAAAAGTGGAAATGCAGCAATACATCACGCGCAGCTATGGCTCGCTGACGACGTTCAATGTGATGTTCAAGGAGAAGGAGGGACAGTTTTAGATGGTGCGCGGTGCAGGTTTCGAACCTGCGACCCCTACCGTGTGAAGGTAATGCTCTACCACTGAGCTAACCGCGCGTTTCCTGACGGACGGGCAGGCTAGAAAAATTTTCCAGCAGCGGCAAGATTTTTCAGCGCCACGATCAGTAGGTGCTCAAGTCTTGCAGCCATTTCAAATCGCCAGCGGGTGTGCCTTGCGGAATATTGACTCCGGTTGGACCGCCTGGCACCCCGTATTTGATTACTGTGCTGTCGTTCCATCTTTTAATTTGCGCATGGCCATCAGCAAATGAAATACCACCGGCGCGATTGTGATACGAAGCGGGGATGTCCACCCATATTGTGGATGGATAGCCGCCGGACCAAGGGTCACACATGAACCAGCCGTCATTGATGCTGCCGGGGATTCGTCGATCACCACAAAGGTATTCACGGGCGTGCGGATGTCGGCCTGTTTTTTGAAGGTGTGCGCCAGCCCGCTGCCGCCCCAACCGTCGTAGGTGGTTGGGTTGTTATCCCAGAGTGGGTTCATCCAAGCGTTCATGCTCATACTGCGGGTGGTGAGGGTCGTGACGCCGAGGGCGTTGGGTTGCATCTTCATATCGGCGGGGCATTTATAAACCTCCACGGCCTTGATGTAAGGGAAAAGCGACCCAGCCTTGACGAGCCCGGGGTCGGTGGACGAAGCGCCCGGAACATTCATGGCACCGTGAACCCAGTTGCCGTTGTTGATGCGCTGATCGAGCAAAGCCTGCGCGGTCTGACCCATACCTCCGGTGAAGGCGATGCGATCGCCAAAATCGCCGGAATAAATAATCCAACCGAGTTGGATTTGCCGGAGGTTATTGACGCATTTGATGCCCTGAGCTTTCTGCTTTGCCTTGGCCAGCGCAGGCAGGAGCATTGCCGCTAAAATGGCGATGATGGCGATGACGACGAGCAACTCTATCAAGGTAAAAGCATCGGCGACACGGCGACGCGACACGACTACCGCGAACTGAGTGTGAGGTTTCATGGAGCAAGGCTACCAAAGTGGAACAACCTTGTCTGTCCGATAAATGTCGTAGTATCAAGCCAGCCGAAGAAATTTTATTTTAACTCAAAATCATGCTGGCCGGTGACCGCGCCGGCGGCAATCAAGAGTTTGTAAGCGACGTTGGTAGTGAGCACCTGCGGACGGGCACCCTTGACCGCGGCCTTCATGCCGCCGATGAATTCGCCGTAATGGAACTGTTTCACCGACACGGAATTCGAGTCCGTAACGAGATGCCACAACGGCAGCGGATGCAGGTTCGTCTGGAAATCAGCAACGGTCACAACCTTGAGCTCCGTGAGCCGGAGCTGCTGGTTGATGCCGAAAATCAAGCTGGGTAAAGCACCGCCGCGCAGGGCGCGCGGATGCAGGTTACGGCTGGTGTGAAAAATCTGAACCGTCTTGGGCCGGAACCAGTCCGTGAAATAAACCACATAGACCACCGCCAGCGCCGCCACCGCCACGATGAGCAGCCAGTTTTTTTTTGTCATAAATTATTGTAACGACGTCGGATCAAAACGCGTCGAACTATAGGAGCAGACGCTACTGCGGCCACGCTGGTTATGAAAAAATTTAAACATTCATCCTCCGCGCGGCGCGAAAAAACATTTCGCGGCGGCCGGGCGTTCACTTTGATCGAGCTGCTCGTCGTCATCGCCATCATCGCCATTTTAGCGGCAATGCTCCTGCCGGCGTTGAGCCGGGCGAAAGAATCGGGCCGGCGCATCGCCTGCCTGAACAATCTCCGCGAACTCGGTCTCGCAGCGCGGATGTATGTGGATGACAACCGGGGGAAATTTCCCGTGCGCTCGAACCAAGACCGCTGGCCCGATAAATTTTCCGACGGCTACGGCAAAAATATCAAACTACTGCGCTGCCCCACGGATAGCCTCAACCCGAGCACCGACACCAACTCATCCGTGCCGGCCGACGCCGCACCCCGGAGCTACCTGTTTAACGGCTGGAACGACTGGATTGTCGGCCGGGTCGGCTCAACGGATTTTGCAGCGGTGTCTGCGTATCCGAACGGCCTGCCGGAAAATGATGTCCTCCATCCGAGCGACACGATTGTGCTGGGAGAAAAATTTACCGCCGCGAAAGATTATTACATGGATCTGCTCGAAGGACAAAACGGCAACGACATTGACCAGGTGACCGAGCAAAGCCGCCATTCCGTGATCAAGATGAATACTGCCTCCGGCTCCGGCGCGGGCGGCTCAAACTACTCCTTCGCCGACGGCAGTGCACGTTATCTGAAATGCCCCGCCGCGATGTTTCCCTTGAACCTTTGGTGCATCAGCGACAGTGACCGCCAAGCTTACGCGCATATTTTCTAAAGTCTCCCAGCGCGCCGCCAGGGTTCTTTGCCGCTGCCATCCGTCAGTCCATCCCGCATAGCATCCGGTAATTGGGGGATAGTTAAAAACACCAAGCGTAATAGCTTTCAACATTCTTGTTCGACCATAACCTCAAAAACCGCACCGCTCCTTCGCGCAGCCTGATAAAATTCGCGAACGCCAAGCCGTCATGGATGATCGCGGCAGATTTCGTAGTGAAGTTCGACGGCCGGTGGGGCGACAACGCCAACCAGCTTGCCGCCAAGCGGATTTGCCAACCTGCCCGCCGGCGGCAACGAGGTTTTCTCCGACGGCTCAGCTGAATAGATCAACGCGAAGAAAATGTCCAATATCCACTGTTGCAACACAGCCACGCGGGAATTTTTTCCTGGCGGGAATTCCTATTGAATTCAGTGCGGACGGCCGCAAATGGTCAGCACGATTCCCGCAAGGATGCCAATAACCGGCGGTAATTTTTTCCAGCCGTTCACCTCGCTAAAAAAATATAGACCACCGGCAAACGCCACCAGCACGCTCGCCCGCCGCAGGCTCATCACCACCGCCACCAGCGCGTCCGGGTGTTTCAGCGCGCTGAAATAAAAATAATCCGCCACCAGCAGCGCCAGAGCGATGAACGGGATGCTCCAGCGCCAGCGGAATTCATTGCGTTGCCACCACCGCAGCTTCCAGCCCAGCGCGAACGGTGCGAACAGCGCCACGAGATAAATGGAGAACCAGCATTGCACCGTGGGCACGGAAAAATTCAGCGTGGTGAAAAGATATTTATCGTAGAGCGAACTCGCCGCGCCAAACAGCACGCCCACGATGAGCGAGCCGATCCATTTGTTGCGGTGAAAATGGATGCCTTCGCGCGCGCCCGCGACCGAAAGGCCAAAGAATGAAACCAACGTCGTCAGAATGCCGACATATTCAAGCCAGGTCGGCCGCTCGCCCAAAATGAAAATGGCCCCGAATAACGTGAACAGCGGACTTGTCGCGCGCACCGGCGCACCGAGCGAAAGCGGCAGGTGTTTCAGCGCGTAGTAAGTGCCGATCCACGACGCGGCGACGACGGCGGATTTCAGCAGCAGTTGTAGGTGCTGTTGCACCGTGAGCGCATCGGGGACAAGTGAAGACGGTAAAAAACCTGGATGAATCCATTGCACCATGAGCAGCATTGCCCAGACCAGCGCGCCGGTGAACGTGCTGAAAAACAAAACGGGAGTGACAGCGTTCGCTCGCACTGCGTGCTTGGTGCAGAGGTCGTAAAGCCCGAGAAAAAACGCGGACAAAAAAATGGCGGCAAGCCAGTTCATTAAACGGCAAGATGCCGTGCCTGCCGCTTGGGCAATGCGGACTTGTTGGCACGCGGGCGGGCGGCGCTGGCATCCTCCAGAAATGCGCGAATTTTTTCCGGCGGGTCGCGGTGTCCGCCACGCTGCCAGTCGAGCCACAATTTTTCCGCCGCGAGTCCGGCTTCGTGGTTCAGTTCGGCAGTTAGAAATTCAAACAATTTTTCTGCCAGCCGCACGAGGGCGATCGTATCCGTGCGGCCAAGCTGCGCGTAAAGCCAGTCGCTGAACCGGAAAAAACTGGCGAACGGCGAACCGTCACGCCACACCAACGGCAGGGTCGCGACGAAATTTCCGCTGTTGCCGATCAAATCCCAATACTTCGCAAACCGCCGCAGCCGCTGCATCGTCGCAAAATCAATCAGGCGGTTTTGCAAAATGTCATAAGGCGGATGCGCGTTGTAAACCATCTGCCATTCCGCGTCGTGACGGATAATCGGCGTGCCGCGGAGCCGTTTCAATATGCCGATTTGAATTTCCTGCGGGCCGAGGGCAATGAGGCGATCGAAGCCTGCACCAAAACTGTCCACGGTTTCGCCCGGCAGGCCGACAATCAAATCGGCATGGATGTGAACGCTGGTTTCCTGACGCAGAAATTGAAAATTTTCCGTCAGCCTATCATAATTTTGCCGGCGGCTGATGAGCGAGCCGACTTCAGGATTGAACGTCTGGATGCCGACTTCAAATTGCAGCGAGCCAGGCGGAAACTTGGCGATGACCGCGCGCAATTCGGCAGGCAGCCGGTCGGGAATCATCTCGAAATGAAAAAACATTCCCGGCTGGTAGCGCGCGAGGAAAAATTCCAACAGTGCCTTGCTGGTGAGTATGTTCAAGTTGAAGGTGCGGTCCACGAACTTGAATTGTTTCAGTCCCCGATCCAAAAGTTTTTGCATCGCGGCGAGAAATTTATCGAGCGGCACTTGCCGCACAGGAATGTCGAGCGACGACAGACAAAATTCGCAGGTGAACGGACAGCCACGCGAAGCCTCGACATACACGATCCGATGGGCGATGTCCGCTTCGGTGTAAAAATCGTATGGCAGTTGGAGGCGGGGAAATTCTGGTAGTTCGGCGACGATGATTTTGGGCAACGGCTCGTCAGGATTGGGCTTCAACAGCGCGCGACACACTTCGGAAAATTTCAAATCCGCCTCGCCGGTGATGACATGGTCGGCGAGGTCCACCATCCCCTGCCCGGCGGTTTCGTAGCTGACTTCAGGGCCGCCAAGAATGATTTTGATTTCAGGACGGACTTTTTTTACCGCCGAAATGACTTCGGCTGTCTCCGCCACATTCCAGATATAAATGCCAAGGCCGAGGATTTTTGGATTGCGCGCAAGAATTTTTTCCGCGATTTCCAGCGGGCGCTGGTTGATGTCAAACTCGGCAATGACCGCACGCGGCTGCAGTTCGCCGAGGTTGGCGAAAAGATAACGCAATCCGAATGCAGCGTGGCTGAATTTGGCGTTGAGCGTGGTGAGGACAATGTCCGACATCGCGCATAAGATAGCAATTTTCCCGCGCGTGCCAAAGGCGAACCTTGGCGGCTCAGGGCTTATCAGCGGCGCTGAGAAAGCATGCCCGGAGTTGCGCGAAATTTAATGGCCGCTGCCGCCGACTACCTTTACCGCTTCGCCGCCGGATTTTTTGAAGTTCACCACCAGCAAGGTCAGCAGTGCGGCCAAGCCCATGCTCGCGCCGCCGAGGACGAGCGCATTCATGGGGTCGCTGTGCAGAAAGGTTTTCAGGATGTAGCCCAGCAGGCTGGACGCAGCGATCTGCGGAAGCACGATGAAGAGGTTAAACATGCCCATCATCACGCCGACTTTTTCCTTGGGCAGCGCCGGCGCCAGCATGGCGTAAGGCATGGAGAGAATGCTCGCCCACGCAATGCCCACCGCCGTCATGGAAAACAGCAGTTGATGTTGTTCCGCAGCCAGCGGAACGGTGGCCAACCCAATCGCGCCCACGGCCAGACACAGCACGTGCATCACCTTGGGGCCGGTATACTTCGTGCCCCAGAGCAGCACGAAGGAGAAAAAGAAACACACGACGTTGTAGGCGGCGAAACAAAAGCCGGACCACGCGCCGGCGGCCTCCATTTCCGGCGAGCCTTTGGCGGCATGAAAAATATGGCTGGCCACGGCCGGGGAAAAATAAACCCACATCGCAAACATCCCGATCCAGGTAAAAAATTGCACGAGGCCGAGCTCCCACATCCGGCGGGGCAGGTGCAGAACCAGCGCAAAGATGTCGCCCAAGCCCAGCGTCCAGTCAAATTTCCGGGCCCGGATAGCTTTCAACTCCGCATCGGATGGCGGATATTCAGTGGTGCTGGAAACCGTCCACAGCACCGCCAGAAAAAATGCCGCCGCGCCGATGTAAAACGAAAGCCGCACGGATTGCGGGATGTGGCCGGGCGTGTTGTCAGCTGCCACGCCGAACCAGTTGGTCAACATCCACGGCAAGGCCGAGGCGATCGTTCCCCCGAGGCCGATGAAGAGCGATTGGATTGCAAAGCCTTGCGAATTTTGTTCGTCCGGCAGCTTGTCCGCCACTAGCGCCCGAAAGGGTTGCATGCTGGCATTGATGGTTCCATCCAGCACCCAGAGCAGCCCTGCTGCCATCCAGACGGACGGACAATTCGGCATCAGCACCAGCGCGAGCGACGCCAAGATTGCGCCGCCCAGAATAAACGGACGCCGCCGCCCCAACCGCGTCCACATGCGATCACTGGATTGTCCGACCAATGGCTGGATGAGCACGCCCGTGACCGGCGCGGCCAGCCAGAGCATGGCGAGTGAATCCGCATCCGCTCCGAGATAGCTGTAAATGGCGCTCATGTTGGCCATCTGCAACCCCCAGCCGAACTGGATGCCGAGAAATCCGAAACTCATGTTCCAGATTTGCCAAAAAGATAGGGTAGGCTTTTGCATGGGAATAAGTGGCCGCAGTGTGCGCTAATCGTCCGCACAAATCCAGCCGCACATCCATGCGAAAATATGACCCGTCCGCACTATTGGCGAACTGCCGATTTGGTTTGCTCCGGCTCGACCCACTTATGGTGTTCTTTGATAAGATCTACGAGCCGTTCCACCGCCTCGGCTTCGGGGATGTTGAACTTGATGGGCGTCTTGCCAACGTAGAGATTTATTTTAGTCGGCGCGCCGCCGACGTAGCCGAAATCCGCGTCGGCCATTTCGCCGGGACCGTTCACAATACAGCCCATGATGGCGATCTTCACGCCTTTGAGATGTTCGGTGCGCGCCTTGATGCGCGCG
>CAIKKJ010000184.1 GCA_903827955.1 uncultured Verrucomicrobia subdivision 3 bacterium | reverse complement strand
TCCTGAAACGCTTTGTCCAAATCGGATCCGAGCGCCGTATAAAAAAATTTGCTCATGGCGTGCAGATCGATCAAGGCACAATTCTCTACCTTCGCGACATCGCGCACCGTTTGCGGATAGCCAGCGAGCGTGTCGTGTTCGATGCCGTTCTTGCGCTCCACGGAAGTGACCAGCACCGGCGTGCCGCCCAGTTCGCGTGTGCGGGCGACAATTTTCTTCAGGTTGGATTTGTAGATGGCCAGCGCATTCGTGGCTTTGTCCTTCATGTCGTTGTGGCCGAATTGCACGAACAGGTAATCGCCTTTTTTCATCAGGCTGAAAATCTTTTCAAATCGCTGCGCCCCCAACGAACTCTTGATGCTCTCGCCGGATTCCGCGTAATTCGCCACGGCGACTTCGGGTTTAAAAAATCGCGGCAGCATCTGGCCCCAACTGTTCCACGGTTCGGCAGGCTGGTCGCAAACCGTCGAATCACCCGCAATGAAAACCGTCGGCACATTCGTCGGCGCGATGATCAGCGAGCGCAGCGCCGGATGTTTGCCGTTGAATTCCAGCGTCAGCTTTTCGTCCCAATCCACCGTCTCGGTGTCCAACTCGCGCTGTTTCAGATGCACGCTGCCATAATCGGAAATTCTTGGTCGGCGCACGTTCGCGATAAAAGTCCGGGCGTCCGTTCCTGAAACTTTTTCCAGCATCAGCCGCCGCTGTTCTGATTTCACGGTCGTCACGGCATCGTCGAATTTGTCATTGAGCAAAACCGTCACCGCGTAATTCCCCTCTGTCAGGCCGATGGAAAAGAGAAACGGTTTTTCGCTGGCGGCAAAATCTCCGCCGCCAATCTCCGCGCCGGGTTCGAAGCCAAAGCCGGTTTTGACGGAGTAATAATTTGTCGGCGCAACATGCACCCAGCCCGGCTGCGGCTTGCCGCTGAAATTAAATTTGAAATCGTCCTGCGCGCACAGCCCGGCTGCAATCAATGAAGTTCCGCCGACAACGGCGTAAATTTTTTTCATGTTAAATCATCGGGCTGGCAAATTGGTTGAAATGGTTTCGGCTGGCGGCTTGTAAGTTTCAATCGCCCTACCCTTTTCTGAAAAAAAATTTGCCAGCGGGTCGCCGGGCAGACTTTTCAACCCAGCGATGACGCGCGCCGCATTAAACTGCGCACCAAGATCACTGGTGTGCGTGCCCTTGTCGGCAAAGAACGTCGCGACTTTTTCCGCGCTCTCGTTTTTGTAGGCATCGGTGATAACCATCGTGAGGTCAAAATACAGCGCACCATTTTTTTGGGCCACTTCCTTGTCCCAGCCAGCGAGCGTTTCAAAATCACGCCCGTTTTCCCAGCGTTGCTTGTGCGGAATGGGCGAACAAATAATCGCCGTTGCGCCTTTCGCCTTCGCTTCGGTGACCAATCTCGCCATATACCAGCCGAAAGTATGAACGAGTTCTTTCGTGCCATCGGCCAAAGTATCTTCGACGACTTCATCGCCGATGCCCTTGCCGTCGGCGCGATGTTTGTTTGCCGGATCGCCGATGCGGCCCTGGTCGTTGTGACCGAATTGAATGATGACAAAATCGCCGGGCTTGATGGTCTCCGCAACTTTCTGCCAGCGGCCTTCGGTGAAAAACGTCCGCGCACTGCGCCCGCCGATGGCGTGGTTGACGACATTGATCTTGTCAGCATCAAAGAACGGCTTGATGCGTTCGCCCCAGCCGACCATGCCGTTCACGCCGCCGCTTTTCACCGTGGAATCGCCGACGATGTGAAATGTGGGCAGCTTGGCATTCTGAATTTTTTCCACGGCGACTTTCGATGCGTCCACAACCGGACGCTCGTCTTCGGCAGCGAACAGCATGCCCGTCGCACAAATTAATCCTACCGCCAGAGCAGTCGGGCGAATGTTCATAAATTTATTTCGCTTCAGATTTCAAATTAGCGGCAATCACGCCGTCCGCGTTCGCCGAGAAAAATTTCTCCAGCGGATTTGCTTTCAACGCCTTCAGCCCCGACACGACGCAAAGGGCATTCGTCTGCGCGCCTGCGAGGCTGGTGTGCGGTCCGGCGTTGGTGACGAATAGTTCGCCCACCTTTTCCTGGCCGAGCGAATCGTATTGGCGCGCGACAATTTCGTTGAGGTCAATGAACGGTGCATTCGCGGCGCGCGCCGCTTCCGCCGCCCAGCTCGCCGAACTATTTGAGCCGGAGCGCGCTGCTTTGCCATCGCGCCAGGAGTTGCGCGGGATGAGCGAGCAGATCATCGGCGTCGCGCCTTTCGCGCGGGCTTCGGCGATCATTTTCATCTCATACCAGCCAAAGGTGCGGACGGTCTCGAATTTTTTCGTGACGAGATTGGTGATATCCTGCGACTCGTCGCCGATGCCGTGAAGTTCACCGCGCGCGCGGCTGGCGTCGTTGACGGCGCCACCGTTGGTTCCAAACTGCATAATGACAAAATCTCCGGGCTTGATGAGCGCGAGCGTGCGCGACCAGAAGTCGCGGTAGAACGTCCGGCTGGTAGTGCCGCCGAGCGCGCGGTTGACGACGTTAATCCGGCTGGTTTCAAAGAACGGCGCGAGCTGGTCCCCCCAGCCCCATTGTCCGCCGCCGCCATCGCCGCGGCCGTTACGCACGGTGGAATCGCCGATGAGGAACAGCGATGGCAAGTTGGTGTTCGCCGGAAAATTTTCGCGGCGCGCGGAAATCTGCGTTTCATTTTTCGGCTGGCCGTCTACGAGCTGAGCAAATGTGATCGCCGGCAGCGAAACGAAAATTGTCGCGATGCTGAAGCGCAATAGAATGAGGGTTGATTTCATTTTGTAGTCTTGATGGAAACAGTGGCGGCTTTCAAACCCTGTGCAGTTGCGGCCACGGTGACGTTGCCTGAAGCGGCGCTGGCTTTCACGAACGCGACACACTCGCCCTGAAACGCCTTGCGTTCGCTGGCTTGAAACGGTTCGTGGCTGATGGTGTCCCCGCTATCCACGCACGCGATCACGCCGGGGCCGGAGACTTTGAATGTGATCAAATTGTCCGCGCGCGGCACGGTGGTGCCGTCGGCATCCACGACCCGGGCGCGCACGATGGCCACGTCGTCCCAGGTCGGTGAAAGTTTTTTGGTCTCCGTGGATAAAATAATTTTCTTCGCCTTGCCTGCGGTGTGCAGTTCGTCGTTGGCGACAACTTTGCCACGTTCATTTCGCGCGACGGCCTTCAGCGTTCCGGGCGCAAACGGAATTTTCCAAATGCGCGGGGACGCATCATGATTGATTGTTTTTGCGCCGAGCGATTTGCCGTTCAGAAACAGTTCCACTTCCTCGCAGTTGGAATATGCCTCCACCGTTTCGTCGTGCGGCGCGGGTTTGCGCGTGGTCCAGTCGGCGAACTGCACCTGCGTGTGCAACTCCGGACCGCCGTAGCCGGGATCGGTTGGCATCCGATCGTTCGGCGCGGTGCGGCGTGCGAGCCGAACCATCGGCGCTGTCAGCCACCAACTCGCGCGTTCGAACGCCATCGGTTTCACTGCGCCGGTGCGGTCGAGCAGGCCGGAAGAATGATTAATCAGCGGCCAGTCGCGCGACTCGCCGAGATAATCCACACCGGTCCAGAGAAATTGTCCCGCGTGCGACGGATTGTCCCGCAGCCACAGCCACGTCTGCCGGTCGTGGCGCTGCTCCGTGCCGATGATTTTACGCGAGGGCTTGGCGCGTTGCGCGGCGAGCAGTTCGTTGTCGCGATAATTTGTGCCGACCACGTCGAGCAAATCCGCGAGGCCGTTGTCGTAATCGTGGCTGACGTTCGGGCGGAACAACGCCTGCGTGACTGGGCGGGTCGGGTCGTTGGCGTGACAAACTTGCACGAGATTGCTGGCAATCGGAATCGCGATGTCCGGCTTGGGTGTGTCGTGAATTTCGTTGCCGATGGAATACAAAATCACGCTGGGATGATTGCGGTCGCGGCGCACGGCATCGGCGGCGTCTCGTGCCGACCATTCGTCAAAGACTAGGTGATAGTCGAATGGATTTTTTCCAACCGTCCAACAGTCGAAAAATTCATCCATCACGAGAAAGCCCATGCGGTCACACAAATCCAAGAACTCTGGCGCGGGCGGATTATGCGCAGTGCGGATGGCGTTCACGCCCAGCGTGCGCAACGTTTTCAGCCGCGCCTCCCAGATGCCAAGCGGCACCGCCGCACCGAACGCACCGCCATCGTGATGCAGGCAAACGCCGTTGAGGACAACTTTTTCCCCGTTAAGCACGAAGCCTTTGTTGGTGGTGAATTCCGCCGAGCGGACGCCGAATGGCGTGATGATTTCGTCCGCCATCGTTTTCACTTGGTTGAAATTGTTGGTGGATATTCCGGCACCAACGCGCGTTATCAGGCGATATAAATTCGGGCTGTCGAGATTCCACAATTGCGGCTGTTCGACAACAATATCAGTCGTCAAATTGGTGGAAGCACCAGGCAAGAGCGTTATGTAAGGTATGTGAGGCTGCGCAGACTCCGGGAGTCGGGACTGCGCATCAGTTACAGGAGGCATCGGCGGAGTTTCCACCCACGACTTTCTATGCCGGTCACTTTCAGAAAGTTCTTCTCCCGGCGCCAGAATACAACTGACAATATAACAGCGGCAGATGGCATCTGACTCATTCACAACTTTCATTTCAACGTGAACTGTCGCCTGGTTTGATTCAAATTCCGGCGTGCTGACGAACACGCCGTTTTCCACAATATGAACTGGGGCAGTTTCAACCAGCCGGACATGACGATAAATCCCCGCGCCCGAATAAAATCGCGAGGCCGGCTGCGCCGACGTGTCGCAGCGCACGGCGATGACGTTTTCCGTTTTGCCAAAATTCAAATGGCCGTTCAATTCGTAGCTGAAGCTCGCGTAGCCAAACGGACGGCGGCCGAGATAAAACCCGTTGATCCACACGTCGGAATTTTGCATCACGCCGTCGAACTCAATGCGCACAACTTGATTGGAAAAATTTTCCGGCAGCGAAAAATGTTTTCGATACCACGCGAGCCCGCTGGGCAGAAACGCCCCCGCGCCGCCGGTGAGATTCGTTTCCGCGAACGGTCCTTCGATGCTCCAATCGTGCGGCAGATCGAGTTTGCGCCAAGCGGAGTCGCTGAATTCATTCAGCTCGCCGCCGGGCGCGTCGGATTTTTGGAAGAGCCAGTGCGCGTCAAAGTTTTGCGTCGAACGCGCAAACGTGGCAACGGACGTGGACAGCAACGCCATGACGGCGACGGCCTGAAAAAATTTCATGTGGGTTTGGACGAATAGCTTCCGGCAAAGGTGACAGCAAGGCAATCGCCCAAATTGTGGATGCGGCGAAACCGCCCGTTCAGCGGCTGGATTTCGTTTTCACCGGCCAGACATAGCCAAGTTCGGACACGTCGCCCGCCACTGCCGCCACGGCGTCCAGCACGATGCCCGGATCCACCATCCAGATTTTCAACGTGTGTTGTCCGGCGCTGGCAACCGGATGAACGCTGGAGGTGAGCGCGGCGTTACGCAAAACATTTTCGCCCCAAATCCGATTGTGTTCATCTTGGCTCAACGGCAGCGAAATGATTTTTGGCGTCTCATCATCCAGCGCGATGGCGTAGCGCTGCGGCTGGCCTGTCTCAACGGAAAAGGTTGGCAACGCGCGGACAACCAAGTTCCAGTCGCCGACAGTTTTTAGATCCAGCTTGAACTGCAAGCACGGCGACTCGGCTAAAACTTTCTCCGGCGTGCCGCGCACGGCCACGGTCGTCGGAAAAATGGCAACCGCTTCGCCGCCGTAGCCAAGGCCGGAAATTTTTTGCCAGCGAGCGTCCTGGCCCGGAATGAATTTTGTGGCGCGGGCGGCGGCGATGGCGACGTATGGGTTTGTTTTTTCACCTGCTGCTGGCGGTGCATTCGTTGGCGCTTTGAAATCGAGCCGCTTGTGCGGATTGTCCGACATCATGCCACGCCATTTGCCCGTCACGAGTTGCTGGTTGTAAAAATCCGTCAGCCGAGTGATTTCAGTTTGCGCGACCTGGGATTTTTTCGGCGCGAGGAATTTTTCATTTTCTAAGGCGGCAGCCTGAACCGGGTATTCGACGAGTTCAAAAAACACGTCGTGCAATTCGGGCGCGAGATTTTTTCCCACAGCCGTCACGCGTGCGGACAGTTTTTCCCACGCGGCCAGCCGTTGTGCCGCCTCGCTGGCATTGAACAAATTTTTCGGCCAGCCGATGTGCTCCGGCTTGCGCTGGAAATTCAGACGGTAGTATTCAGCGAGGATGGATGTGATTTCCGCCGCGTTTTTATTGCCGAAATCGCGGGCGATCTGTTTTTGCAATAGGTCGCAAGTGTTCGTGCCGTTCCACGCATGTGGATTCCACGCGAGCTTCAGAAAAAATTCCACGTCGAGCTCCGCCGGCTTCAAATCACCGACGTTCAGCATCCAAATTTTGTCCGCGCCAAAATCAAACGCCTTCGTCATCTCCTCGGCGATGAGCGCCGGCGGCGTGGTGCAGAGCCAGAGATAGTCGCGCGGGCCGCCCCAATACGAGACGTGATAATAAACCCCCGCGCCGCCGCTGCGCCGCCGTTCGGTCGCGTTGGAAAATTGGCGGATGTAGCCGTAGTTGTCATCCGGCCAGACGAGCGTGATGTCTTCTGGCAGATTCGTCATTAGGCGGTAGAGTGGCAAAACTTCTTTGTAGGGACAAAAAATCTGCGGCACGGCGGCGACGTTCGGGTTCACGTTGCGTGCGAGCATTTCGCGCTGCGCGGCGATGATGGTTTGCAAGCGCGCGGCTTTCTCGTGCTCCGTGCCGCCGCCGGGCATCGCGCCGTCGTGGATACCGCGCATCCCGACGGTGTAAATATTTTCAAATCTTCCATTTTCGCGAACGCGCTGCTCCCAATATTTCAAAACACCGTTGGGGTTCGTGACGAAATTATAGTCGCCAAAAATTTTCTCATCCCACTCGCTGATGTTGTTGCGCAACATTTGCTCGCAATGCGACGCGCCCATCACGATGCCGTATTCATTGGCGATTTTCGCGTCGTCGGGAAATGAGTTGAACGCCGTCGTGCCGGGGTGCATCGCGGGCCAGAGATAATTCGCGTGCAGCCGCAGCAGCAGTTCAAAAAGTTTCGCGTAAGTTTTCGGGCCGATGTTGCCGGTCTGCGGATCAAACGTTTTCGCCGCCCACGGACGCAAACCCCAGTCCTCGTCGTTCAGAAAAATGCCGCGATACTTCACGGCGGGCGACGGCTGTTGGAAAACTTCGCCGTGCACTGCGAGGATGTTTTTCTTCGCTACCGGCACGTCCGCCCACCAGCGCCACGGCGAGACGCCGATGATTTCGGACAACTGGTAAATTCCAAAAATTGTTCCACGGCGGTCGCTGCCAGCGATGACCAGCGCGCAATCCACACCGGTTAGCGGATTTTTCACGACCTGCAAAACATAACTTTCCCACGCGCCGCTGACGCCGTTCGTTGCCAATTTTCCCGCCGCCGCGAGCTGGTCGATAATTTTGCTTTGGCCCAGCGTGCCGATGATGACGCGAATTTTTTCGGCCGGTGAAAAAATATTTTTAATTTCCGGTTTCGCTCCGGTCACGCGCAAAAAATCTTCGGCCAAGTCATTTGCCGCGCGCAAAACGGCGCGGTCAGCATTGGTTTCAATGAAAATGCCCGGCGCAATGTTTGTGTCCGCCAATATAAAATCACCGCGCGCAGGCGAATCCACCGCCAGAATATCCGCGCTGGCTCGTAATACAAAAAAAACTGCGATGACGAAGCTGGCCAGAGTTCGAAAGATGAAATTCATGGGATGCTGACGGAGCATCAGCAAAATCGGCCAATAAAACAAGCCGCCGGAATGGTGGATGCCAGCGGTGAACAAATAACTTTTGTTCAACCGGCGCGCAGCCGTTACGATGCGCCCATGTCTGCGGATTACCACCAACTGCTCGACGCGACCATCCAGCACCTCGAAGGCCTGAAGGCGCGCGGCGTGCGACACGTCGCCGTTGCTCCGGAAACATTGCGCTCGCTGGCTCAGCCCGCGCGGCTGGCAACGTCACTAGTTGTTGCGCCAAAAATATTTTCCCAGCCACCCGCTGTCGCAAAACCGGTTTCCGCAACGGTCGCGGTTCCCGTTGCCTCAGCGATTCAACCAGCAACCGAAAAATCCGCCGCCTTCGCCGCGCTGCGCGAACGCGTGCTGGCTTGCGTGAAATGTCCAAATCTCGTCGCGTCCCGCAAGCATGTCGTTTTCGGTGTGGGGAACATTGATTCACCGCTCATGTTCGTCGGCGAGGCACCGGGCGCAGATGAAGATTTGCAGGGCGAGCCGTTCGTTGGCGCGGCGGGACAGTTGCTCACCAGAATTATTTCCGCCACCGGCCTTTCGCGCGGCGATGTTTATATCGCGAACATTTTGAAATGCCGGCCGGATATGCCCGCCGGTTCCAGCGGCAACCGCAAACCCACGCCCGCCGAAATGGCCACGTGCATACCCTATCTGCACGAGCAGATTGATTTGATCAAACCGAAAGTGCTCGTCGCGCTCGGCGCCACGGCGGTGGAAGGGTTGCTCGGCAAGACCGTAGGCATCACGAAGCTGCGGGGCAACTGGCAGGAGTATCGCGGCATTCCGCTGATGCCTACCTATCATCCGGCGTATCTGCTGCGCAACCAGGCCATGAGCGAGAAACGCCGCGTGTGGGAAGACATGCTGGCCGTGATGGAAAAACTCGGCCTGCCCATCAACGAAAAACAGCGCGGTTATTTTTTGAAGGCGTGAACCGCAATCTCAATTTTTCCGCGCCTTAAGAAAACACTGCCGCTCGCGTTCCGGAAATTTTTCAATCGCATACCGCAACATCGTGCGCGGCATCCGTGCGGCGTGCTGCTGGAGAAATTTCTGCAACACCGCCACATCCCGCTTGCCGATCTCGCGGAGCATCCAGCCGACGGCTTTGTGCATCAGATCATGTTCGTCATCGCGCAGCAGTTCCGCGAGGCGCAGCGCATCGGCGAAATCATTTTGGCGGATGAAATGAAATGTCGCGAGCATGGCCACGCGGCGATGCCAGAGATTTTTCGCCCGCGCCAACCGGAACAAAATCTCCCGTGACCGCTCCGCCAGATGCGGCCCGACGATGTAAGGCGCGGACGTATCCACCAGATCCCAGTTGTTCACGCGGTCGAGCTGTTCCAGATAGAGCGCGTAGATTTTGGCGCGACCGGCGGCATCGGCCCGCGCATAGCCGTCCACCAAAATCAGCAACGCCAGCAGCCGTTCCTCGTGGATGGGCGAATGCAG
>CAIKKJ010000183.1 GCA_903827955.1 uncultured Verrucomicrobia subdivision 3 bacterium | reverse complement strand
GTCGGATACGATGGGGATGTCATCTTGGAAAAGCTCCACGAGTTAAACTTTCATCCCAATGGAATTATTCACAACGAGGGCCATATGATCGAGAACTGTAGCGTCGTTCCGAACACGGTGAATGAGATGCTGCTCCAAAGCCATGAAGGAATCTTGCGGCTGTTTCCAGTGTGGCCGAAGAACCGCGATGCGCAGTTCCATACGTTGCGGGCTTACGGTGCTTTTCTGGTAAGCGCGGCAATTGAGGACAGCCTGGTAAAAGATGTGGTCATCGTCAGCGAAAAAGGCCGTTCATGCCTCGTGCAGAATCCCTGGCCTGGAACCCGCGTGCAACTGATCGTTAACGGGAAGCCAATCAAGACGCTTGACGGTGAGCGGTTGAGTTTTAACACCTCTCCGGGTGATCGCATCGAGCTTCTTCCAGAGCCGCCGAAGAAACCGGGTTCGCCGTGAAATTTGGTTCACTCGATTTTCCATCAGCGTCGTCCAGCTGGTTCTCGGCGACGCCTTTAATTTCAGGAAACTAGGAAAAGCCGAAACTGCTGCACTGCCTAGTTCACACGATTCAACCGGACGTGGTTCCATTCGCCCACCGGCTTCGTGGCTCCGATCCGGTCGCCCACGCGCGGTTACCGTCATTGGTGACACGGAACATGATGCCGCTGTTACCCGCCTCGGAAATATTGTTGTATCCAGCTGGAGTTCAAAGCCGTCAAATTGGTCCTTGGTGTAGAGTAAGAATACAATAATTGAATAGTTTCATATGTTGCCATTACGGCACGCTTGGACGCGGCGTGCATGGCTGGGTTTGCACGGAAACTGTCGCCGACTTCAAGCCATCAGCACTCGCGGTCAATTTGATTTCTTTCAGGGTGAAAAATGCGGCGGCCAGTGTGAGCAACCGGACAAATGACGGATGACGGCTTTTCATTTTATGTCTCATGCTAATTTGACTTTAATTAATTTTATGTTTGCTGGCTTGATTGCAACTTGAGGCCGTTTCCCTTCGCGCATTGGGAAAACGGCTCTCATGTTTACAGGATTATTGTCCACCAAAATCCAGGCTTACTTCGCCCGTGTGTTCGCCAGAAACCTGTTTCGATGCCGACTGCGGCCCCAGTTGTTCCAACGCCCTGAATTTGCTGCGCATCGCCGGGATGACATCAAAGAAACCCAGGCCGGTCTTGGGCAGCGCCAGCAGCGGTTGCACCGGCCCATCGTTGGGAGTATAGACGCCCAAATAGGAATCCTTCGCGGCGGTGCTGAAGGTGAACCGGCCCGCGCTCGTGTCGAAGGTGGCCCAGCGCCAGTCGCGGAAAAAACCCTTGAAATTGGGGTCAAACGAATAAGTTACGCTGGGAATGAGATTGTTATAGGCGTTGTGCCAGACGTCCAGGCGCGTGCCTTGGAGACGGTTTTGCCAGACATGGGAGGGGCCGTAGCCGAGCCAGGTGATGGCTTTCATGTCCGCCTCGGGAAAATCAAAACTGACGCCGAGCAAATCCACCGGGCCGTCGTAGTCATAGGTGTAATTCAGTTTCACCCGGCCATCCGGCGAGATGCGCCAGCTCGCCTGCTTGAACGCGCCATCGTAATCCGCCTGCACCACCAAATCGTCGCCGTCCGCGTGCGTCGTGAAGCTGGCGAGCGTGTTCGTTCCGCCCACATAGTCATAGGTGATCGGACGACGATTATGATGATCGTGCCAATAGGCAACGAAGCGCGGGCCGTTGCCGAAGGGAATGGTTTTCCCGCCGCGCTCAATCTGGGTCAGGCAGCCGGATTTTTCGTTGAACGAAAAAATCAGGTCGCCTGCGCGAACAGCCAGTTGCCCGTCAGTTTCCCTCGTCGTGATTTTTCCAGTGGCCGTGCTTGCAGCTATCGGTGCGACGGGTGTGACTGGCCATGACCAAGTCCATAAATCTCGGCCTTCCGGATTTTTCGCCGTGAAATAAACCGCCTCGACGCCGATCACGGCGGGCAGATTAAATTTCAATTCGCCAGTGCCGTGCGGTGCGACCGAGGGAGCCGGAATTTCGCCGCTGGCCAGAACCGTGTGTCCGCCGCGATCGGCATCGGACGTGGGAAATTTGAGATACTCCCACGAAAAAGTGCATTGGCTAAGATCGGTGAAATCGTAGCTATTGTGAACTTTCACCGTGCCTTGTAAACCGGGCTGCAGACCTGCCGTCGGCGCGTCAATCTGCACGGGCGACCAGATTTCCTTGATGGTGTCGTAGCTGCCTTCCTTTTCACGGCGCGGCCCGGTGATGCCGTCTGGGCCAAAGTTACCGGAGTTGTCAATGATGCCGGCCTTGTCTGTGCGCAGAATTCCATCGTCGCTCAATACCCAGAAAAACGCGCCGCCGAGGACAGGACTTTTGCTCATCACTTCCCAATAATCATGGAAGCCGCTGCCCTGACCGCCGTCATACAGGCCATGCAAAAATTCGGTCGGGAAGAAAACCGCCGGCCCGGCACTGTCGCGGACGACGGCGGCGTAATCGGGATAGTGCGAGTCGTTGACGCCGTGATCCTTCGATTGCGGATGCATCACGATGCGCTTTTGAATGTCCCATTTGGAGAAGTCGCCATCGAGCGCCTTGTTCCAGCCGCCTTCATTGCCATTGTCCCAGACGAGCACGGACGGATGATTCACATCGCGCCGGACCATTTCACCGATGAGTTTCGCTCCGATCGGAGTGTCGTAGTGACCGCCCCAGCCGGTCAGTTCACCCAGCACATAGAGGCCCAGTTCGTCGCACGCATCGAGAAAATAGCGGTCCGGCGGATAATGCGACATGCGCACGGCGTTCATGTTCATGTCCTTGATCAGCCGCGCGTCGGCATAGTCCAGCGCCGGACTCAACGTGCGTCCCGAATCCGCCCACAGACTGTGGCGGCACACGCCCTTCATGACCATTTTCACGCCATTGAGATAAAAGCCGTCGTTCGTGCGCAACTCGATGGTGCGAAAACCAAACCGGTTTGTAATCGTGTGTTGCGGCTTACCGTTTTGCAACAGCGTGATCTGCACCTTATACAAATTCGGCGTCTCCGCTGTCCACAGCTTCACGCCGTCGAAATGTGAACTTATCTGAATAGTGTCCGAATTGGAACGAAGCGCAGCGTTAGACATTTTTGCAAAAAATGGCGCGCCGACCGGCTGGTTGCTGCTGTCCAAGAGTTGTCCGGTCACTTCGGTAGCATCCGCTTGGATGCCCGAGCTCAAGTGTAAATCCGCCTTGAAATCACCGTTGGCCATTGCATCAATTCCCGTCCCGTCAATGTAGCCTGCCGGCAGCGCTTCAAGGAAAACGGGGCGGAAAATGCCTCCAAAATTCCAAAAGTCGCCCTGCCGCTCGGCATACATCACGCTCATATCGTCCGCGACCTTACTGACCGTCACCTCCAGCAGGTTCGTCCGGCCAAATTTCAAAAACGGCGTGATGCCATATTTGAATTCATAAAACGAACCCTCGTGCGCCGGACCGGCAGACTGGCCGTTAACGAACACCTCGGTCTTTACCATGACGCCTTCAAACACAATCCGCACGACTTTGCCCTGCCAGTCCGCCGGCACATAGAATTCCCGCTTGTATCTCCCCTGCTCCGATGCAAAATCCGGGCGATTGATGGTATCCTCGCCTTTTTTAAAACTATACAACTCACCATAATTATAGACGCCAAAACCCTGCAACTCCCAGCACGACGGCACGGCAATGTTGGTCCACACGCCGCTGTGCATTCCAGCGGTGCAGTAGAAATCCCACCTCACGCCGTCGTCCTTGCCTGTGCCGGAGAGATATTTGATCTGCGTCCCCGGCCCGGTGTCGGCCATCAAACCGCCGGCGTTGAGGCAGATTGACAGCAGCAAACACAGCCGAGTTGTCATTTTGGAATTGCTCACAACGAATTTTTTATTCGTCTCAACGGTTTTACCGGCCTATTTGATCGGAAGCCCTATGGCGCATTCTTTGACTTTGAAAACTGCGTGAACGGATTGTCGGTGCGGAATGGCACTGCGGGCAAACCATTCTCGTTGTAGAAATTCGGGCGGGCGGATTCCCCCCAGGCAAAACGCACAACCCAAGGCTCCGTAACTTCAGGACAGGTGATGACAATGGCGTCGCCGGAAATCTCCGCCTTGGCAGGGAAGAACTTTCCGTCTTTGCCGGCAGTTTCAAACCAAGTGAGCGGCTGGCCGTCTTTAGAAACGAGACCTTTGCCGACATGATTGAAACGCAGGACTGCCTTGTAACCT
>CAIKKJ010000182.1 GCA_903827955.1 uncultured Verrucomicrobia subdivision 3 bacterium | reverse complement strand
GGGAGCAGCACGCGCTTGATTTCGTCATCGCCAACGGAGAAAACTCCGCCGGCGGCAACGGCATCACGCCGGACATCGCCACGGAACTTTTTGGTTATGGCGTAGACGTCATCACCACCGGCGATCATTTGTGGGATCAAAAGGAAGTTTCCGAACTGCTGGAAAAAGAACCGCGTTTTTTGCGCCCGCTAAATTATCCGCCCGGCACGGCGGGACGCGGCGCGAATGTTTTTAAGATCCGCAGCCTGCCCCCTGTGGCCGTGATGAATGTGCAAGGCCGCACTTTCATGCCGCCGCTGGAAAATCCATTTCTCGCCGCGCGCGAGGAGGTGACACAGCTCCGCCAACATGCACGGATTATTTTTGTGGATATTCACGCCGAGGCCACGTCGGAAAAAATCGCCCTCGGGCGGATGTTGGACGGCCATGTCAGCGCGGTCGTCGGCACACACACGCACGTGCAGACGGCGGACGAACAGATTTTCCCCGGCGGCACGGCGTATCTGACGGATGCCGGTTTCACCGGGCCACACGAAAGCGTGCTGGGCCGCGAAATCGCGCCGGTGCTGGAACGGTTTCTGACCAATACCCCACAGCGCTTCGGCGTTGCCCGCCACAACGTGCGGTTGCACGGCGCGGTGATCGAGATTGATGAGACCAACGGCAAGGCGGTGAAAATCCTGCGCGTGGCCGAGGTGCTGCCGCCGCAGTGAAAACCGGTGGAACAACGGACGCATGAGAGTTGCGGCGCAGACTTTCAATTGTTAATTTCTGCGCGCGCCATACACGACAGAATAATTAAAATTTTCATGAGCAAAGACAATTCACCCCAAGTCGGCATTTTGATGGGCAGCGATTCTGACTGGCCGACGATGAAAGCAGCGGCGGAAGCCTTGAAAGAATTCGGCCTCGCCAGCGAGGCCAAGGTCATCTCGGCGCACCGCGACCCGCACGGTCTCGAAGCCTATGTCACCGGCGCTCCGGCCCGCGGCATCAAGGCGTTCATCTGCGGCGCGGGCGGCGCGGCGCACCTCGCGGGCGTCACCGCGGCGTTCACCACGTTGCCGGTCATCGGCGTGCCGATCCTTGGCAAATCCACGGACGGCTTTGATTCGCTGCTCTCGATGGTGCAGATGCCGCCGGGCGTGCCGGTCGCCACCGTCGCCATCAACGGCGCTCGCAATGCGGGCATCCTCGCCGTGCAAATCCTCGCCACGGCAGACGCGCGCTTGCAGGACGAATTGAAAAAATTCAAAGTGAAGCTGATGGAAGAATCCCGCGCGAAAAACCAAACACTCGCGCAATAATTTTTCATGCAACGGCTCATCGAAGGCGTCCACAAGTTCCGCAGCGACCAGTTCGGTAATTACCGCAAACTGTTCCGCAAGCTTTCGCAAGAGGGTCAGAATCCGCACACGTTGTTCATCACCTGCTCGGATTCACGCGTGCTCGCCGAACTCATCACGCAGAGCAAGCCCGGCGATTTGTTCGTCGTGAAAAACGTCGGCAACATCGTCCCGCCCGCCGGCGTGCGCGGCGACACGAATTCCACCGCTGCTGCGATTGAATTTGCCGTGGAAAATTTGGGGGTCAGCGACATTGTCATCTGCGGCCATTCGCAATGCGGCGCAATCTCCGCGCTGCTCGGCCAGACCCGTATCGGCGATTCCTCGCCGCACCTGCGCGACTGGCTGAAGGTGGCGTCGCCCGTTTTGGAGACGTTGAAAAAAGAATACGCGCACCTGACTGACCCCGAGGCTCGCGAACACGCCGCCGCCGAGGAAAATGTTTTGTTCGGCCTCGACAACCTGCACAGCTACCCGTGCGTGCAAAACCGCCTTGCCGACGGCACCCTGCGGCTGCACGCGTGGTTCTTCAAAATCGCCACGGCGGAACTCTACGCCTTTGATCCGCAATCCCAGCAGTTCATCCCGCTGGTGCGCGAGGATTGATTCCATTTTTCCCGCGCAATTCTCATTGCAACTTTTCAGTCGTGACGACAATCTCGTCGCCATGAAAACGTCACCACTTCTGCCGTTTGCCATTTCCATCCTCACCGTTCCTTCGCTGTTTGCCGCCGACGCGCTGCCGGGGTCGGAAACGTTCCAGGGATTTCACACGCACCCGTTGTTGCAGTCCCTCGGCAACGTGCTTTTGTTTGCCGCCATCGGCATCGCCGCCGCCATCATCGGCTACAAACTGTTCGACAAATTTACCCCGGGCGATCTGCACAAGGAAATCATCGAGCACAAAAACATTGCGGCAGCCATCGTCGCGGCAGCGGTAATTATCGGCGTAAGCATCATTATCGCCGCGTCCATGCTGGGCTAAAAAATTCCAAACATGAAACGGAGCAAAAGCATCCGGCTCATCCTGCTTGGCGGCCTGTCCACGGCGGCACTGACCGGCTGCGAACAGAAGCCCACGGTCAGCACACAGAATTATTACACAAATAATTTCTACGTGCCGGGCGCGGGCTATTATCACGCGCCATTCCGCAAGTGGTTTCCCCTGCCCTACAATCATCTGGACGCGGCGAAGCAGCTTTATTTTTACGGCGGACAATGGGGCGCGACACCGTTTGAAAGCATCACGAACATCTCTTCGCCGCTGCCCGAGGCCGTGGTGCTCGCGGAAAATTCCCGCACCGACGTGACGCGCGGCGGCTTTGGCAACAGCTACGGCTGGCATTCGTATTCCTCCGGCGGCGGCTGGTCGGGATTTCATTCTTGAAATGAAACGCCATACCTGCCAGCCTCGGCCCGATTGGCGCGAAAAAGTTGAGCGCATTGGCCTCACGTTTCATTCGCACGAAAGCGGCCCTTACTGGGATGAGTCCACGTGCTACGAACTCACGTCGCGCGAAGTGAGCGAACTGGAAGCCGCCGCGAACGAACTGCATTTCCGTTGCATTGATGCGGCGGAAGCGGTGATCAAGCACAACTGGTGGGAACGCATCGGCATTCCCGCCAGCGCCATCCCGGTAATTTTGAATTCGTGGGAGCGTGATGATTTCAGCCTCTACGGCCGTTTTGATTTT
>CAIKKJ010000181.1 GCA_903827955.1 uncultured Verrucomicrobia subdivision 3 bacterium | reverse complement strand
GGTGAGCAGCGAACCGGAGGCCATCGGGACGATGGTGTGATCGGGCGCGCGCCAGCCGAGTTGTTCGGCGATTTCATACGCCATGCTCTTGGAGCCTTCGGCGTAGTAGGGGCGCATATTGACGTTCACAAACGCCCAGCCGAACTTGCCAGCAATCTCGGCGCAGAGACGATTCACTTCGTCGTAATGGCCTTTGATGGCGATGACGTTGGAGCCGTAGATGAGCGAGTTGAGAATCTTGCCCTGTTCCAAATCGGACGGGATGAAGACGTAGCTCTTCAAACCGGCGCTCGCGGCGTTGGCGGCGACCGAGTTCGCGAGGTTGCCGGTGGAAGCGCAAGCGACGGTGGTGAAGCCGAGTTCCTTAGCGCGGCTCAAGGCGACGCTGACCACGCGGTCCTTGAACGAAAGGGTAGGGTAGTTGACGGCGTCGTTTTTGACGTAGAGTTCGCGGATGCCGAGGGCTTTGGCGAGACGCGGCGCTTTGACCAGCGGCGTAAAGCCAACGAGCGGGCCAACGGTCGGCTCGCCCGCGATGGGCAGCAGCTCGCGATAACGCCACATGGTCTTCGGGCGGGACTCGATGGCGGCGCGCGTCAAAGATTTTTTGATGCGGTCGTAATCGTAGGCGACTTCGAGCGGGCCGAAGTCGAATTCGCAGACGTGCGTGGCTTCAAGCGGGTATTCGCGACCGCATTCGCGGCACTTGAGCGCCTTCATGTAACCTTGATGCTTTTCACTCATAATAAAATTAATTTTGCCACAGAGACACAGAGCGCACAGAGGTGCTTGCGCGCGGCCACCATTTATTTTCTTTGTGACCTCTGTGCCTCTGTGGCTATTCGGTGCTTAAAACAAAAAAGCCCCGACTCACAAGGAGAAGGGGCGACAAAACGGTTGTTGCTCGCTTCTCATTTTTCCCAAGCTAATGATGCTTGAGCTGGAATTGGCACCTGTCACTGGAACTTAAATCCAATCGGTTGCCGTGGTGTCAGCGGGCCAGTCCCTCGACCACTCGTTATGAGTCCGTCATATCAACGGATGCGGATAGATTGATATTGAAATGAGTAGGTGTCAAATAATTTTCTCGGTCGCAGTCAAAGATCTACTTCCGCTCTCGTAGAATAGATGGTGATTTTTGCTGGCTACAATAAATATCCGACCTTGCGTCCCCCAATATATCCCTACAGAAAAAACTTCGGGCGGGGACGGTTCAATTTCATCTTGCGCGGGGCAGGGTGGTTGTTACGATTGAGTTGCGATTCATCCGCCAATCCGGCGGGTTTTCTTTTTTAACCACAAAACATTTTACCTGTGAAAGTTTTTTCCGGCACGGCGAACGAGCCTCTGGCCCGCGCCATCTGCAAGTCCATGGACACCGAATTGGGCAAGATCACCATCACACCGTTTCCCGATGGCGAAACATTTGTCCGGATCGAGGAGAACGTGCGCGGCGAGGATATTTTCATCATCCAGCCCACGTCGCCGCCGACGAACCACAATTTGATGGAGCTGTTCATCATCATTGATGCGTTGCGTCGCGCAAGTGCGATGCGCATCACGGCGGTGATGCCATTTTATGGTTACGCGCGTCAGGATCGCAAAGACCAACCGCGCGTGCCGATCACCGCGAAGCTGGTGGCGAATTTGCTGGTGGCATCCGGCGTGAACCGGATTCTCACAATGGATTTGCACGCACAGCAGATTCAAGGCTTTTTTGATATCCCGGTGGATCATCTCTACGCCGCGCCGGTGATGTATGATTATTTGAAGAAGAAAAATTTGAAAGACCTTGTGGTGGTCAGCCCGGACGCCGGCGGAATTAAAATGGCGCACGCATATTCGCAGACGCTGGAATCGGAACTGGCCATCGTCGCCAAGCGCCGCAAGAGCGCGACCGAAGTGGAGAGCATGGCGGTCATCGGCGAGATTGAAGGTAAAAATGTTTTGCTGGTGGATGACCTGACGGAGACCGCCGGGACCCTTACCTCAGCGGCGGCCATCCTCAAGAAAAAAGGAGCTAAAAGCGTAATGGCCTGCGTGTCGCACGCCCTGCTGAACGATACCGGCATCGAAAGATTGCGTAAATCTAGCATTGACGAATTAATCACAACTGATACAGTCCAACGCCCTGCGATTGACGGTGTGAACATAACCACGTTGTCGGTGGCGGGGCTGTTGGGTGAGGCCATCAAGCGGATTCACAGTAATTCGTCGGTCAACTCGTTGTTTGAATTTAAAGGCGGGCGCACCAGTTAAGCGTCGCCGGAAAAAATAATTTAAGAAAAATGAAATCAGTAGCACTCAAAGCTTATCCCCGCACCCAGGTGCGCCAGAACGTCGTCAAAAAACTTCGCGTCGCCGGCCGTGTGCCCGCCACGATTTACGGCCGCCAAATCAAGCCGCAAAATCTTGAGGTCAACGCCCGCGAAATCGGCGACCTCATCAACCATTCCGCCTCGGAAAATCTGCTCGTGGATTTGGCCGTCGAAAATGACGCCAAGCCTAAGCGTCTCGCGCTCGTGCAGGAAATCCAGCATCATCCCTTGAGCGGAAAAGTTTTGCACGTTGACTTCCACGAAGTCGCCGAGGACGAAAAAGTGACCGTCCATGTCCCGCTCGAAACGACCGGCGAAGCGGCAGGCGTCAAGACCGGCGGCGGCACGCTGGAACACATTTTGCACAAGCTCAAGGTGCGCTGCCTTCCGAAAGATTTGCCCGATCAGATCATTGTGGATGTGACCAGCCTCGAAATCGGCAAGTCCTTTCATTTGGGCGACATCAAGGCGCCGGAAGGTGTCCAGATCATCGGCGACAAGCACCTCACCGTGCTCGCCGTGGCCGCGCCGCGCGCCGAGGAAGAAGTTGCCGCTACCGCCGCTCCGGCTGCGGGCGAGGTCGAAATGACCAAGGAGAAAAAAGAAGAGGGCGCGGAAGGCGCTGCTCCTGCGGCCAAGGCCGACGCAAAAGCCGGCGACAAAAAAGCCGAGGTCAAGCCGGAGGCCAAGGCCGACGCGAAGAAGAAATAATTTCAGCGGCGAGAGTCGCTTTGCCCACGCATGGAAAATGTTTTTCTCATCGTGGGATTGGGAAATCCGGGCGTGGAGTATGCGAAGACGCGCCACAACGCCGGTTTTTTACTGGTCGAAAAACTGGCTGTGCAGTGGAAGGCGGATTGGGTGAACGAAAAAAAGTTCACCGCCCGCATGGCGAAGACCGAGCGCAACGGGAAGCGGATTTTGCTGTGTGAACCCCAAACGTTCATGAACTTGAGCGGTGAAACGGTCGGGGCGACAGCGGATTTTTACCATCTGGGTTTGGTGCAGGTTTTGGTGGTGGTGGATGATGCAGATTTACCGTTTGGTGAAATCCGGTTGCGACCAGGCGGCAGCAGTGGCGGGCATCATGGACTCGAGTCCATTGAGCAGCATCTGGGTTCACGCGAGTTTGCGCGGTTGCGGATTGGCATCGGGCGCAAAGATGGTGTGCGGCAGATTGCCGGCTATGTCCTCGGAAAATTTGAGGCATCCGAGAATGAAATGTTGGAAAAGATTTTGAGCCGGGCGTCCGGCCAGATTGAGTGCTGGTTGAACGACGGATTGCCCAAGGCGATGAGTTTGTTCAACGGCAAGATAGAAGAAAAAATTTAATTGTAGAAAATAAAATGAAACGATACGAAGGTTTGTTCATCTTGAACACAGCAGGCAAAGACGAGGGCATCAAAGACGCACTCGACAAAATCTCCAACGACATCGTCGCCGCCGGTGGCAAAGTCGAAACCATTCAAAAGATGGATCGCAAGCCGTTTGCGCGCGTGGCTGACAAAAAGCACAGCTCCGGTTTTTATGCGAATGTGATTTTCACCGGCGCGCCGGCGGTGATCGCGCAGTTGCAAAGCAAGTTTTCCCTGAACACCGAAGTGTTTCGCGTGCTGTTCACGGAATCGCCGGAACCCAAGGCTGCTAAATAATTTTCCGTCATGGCCAGCTTCAACAAAGTCATCCTGATGGGCAATCTGACGCGCGACCCTGAGTTGCGCTACACGCCCAAGGGGACGGCCATTGCCAAAATTGGCCTTGCCGTCAACCGTGTCTGGACGAATGAGGCCGGCGAAAAAAAAGAAGAGGTCACTTTCGTAGACGTGGACGTGTTCGGGCGCACCGCTGAAAACGTCGGGCAATATATGCGCAAAGGCCGCCCGATCATGATTGAAGGCCGACTCAAGCTGGATCAATGGGATGACAAGCAAACCGGTGCCAAACGCAGCAAACTCGGTGTGATTGCCGAGACCGTGCAATTTCTCGGCAGCGCCCCTGGTGCTGGCGAGGGCGGCGCGCCTACTGCTCCGCGTGCGGCGCGTCCTGCCGCTGCAAATGCTCCCGCCGCCGAACCAGTCGAAGGCGACGGTCCGCCGGAGAGCGATGACGTTCCGTTCTGAATTTTCCCGTTGAGATTTCCTCTCAACCATCAAACAATAACTATCAACTAATTTAGTATGGCAAAAACTGAAGTCATTCTTACCCACAACATCGTCGGCCTCGGCGGGGAATCCGACCAGGTCAAAGTCGCCGCCGGTTACGCGCGCAACTATCTCCTCCCGCAACGTCTCGCCGTTTCGGTGAACTCCACCAACAAGCGTCAGCTTGAAGCGCTCAAGCAGCGCCGGGCCGAACGCGAAGCGCATGAGTTCAATACCATGACTGAGCTGGCCAAGGGCTTCACCAAGCTGATTTGCGTCATCAAAGTCAAGGCTGGTGAGGATGGAAAATTGTTCGGGGCCGTGACCGCCGGCATGATTTCTGACGAGCTCAAGCACCAGTTTGACATCGCGCTCGACAAGAAGAAAATCCGCTTGGAACATCCGATCAAAACGCTCGGCGAACAGGAAATCGAACTGCATCTGCACGCCGACGTGAAGAGCACGCTCAAGATTCGCGTGGAAAGCCTCACGCCAATCGCCGCCCCGGCTGCCCCGGTGGTGGAAGAAAAGCCGCACACGGAAAAACGCGGACACCGTGGCGATATCGTCGCCCCGACCACCGAGGAGCTCAAGACCAAGGCCAAAGCCAGCAAGAAAGCCAAGGCCGAATAAGAATAACTGCATTTTCAAAAGCCACGGAATTTTTTCCGTGGCTTTTTTCTTTTTGACGCGCCCGGCAAATCCTGTTCTCCTCCCGCAACAAGGTAAAACTGTTTCCGATGAGATCAGGCACGCACGCCAAATATCCACCCGGATTCCACTCCCGCCGTGGATTGAACTGGGCTTCCGTAGGCCTGATGTATACGAGTTTCTATCTTTGCCGTTACAACTTTTCCTACGCCAACAAGGCCATCGCCGACGAATTTCATTTCACCAAGTCCGACATCAGCACCATCCTGATGCTGAACTTCATCGCCTACGGATGCGGGCAGATCATCAACGGCCTGCTCACGGACCGCCTCGGCGGCAAGCGCGCGATGCTCATCGGCGCGGTCGGCACGATCACCGTGAACATCCTTTTTGGCGCGGCTTCGTTTTGGGGGATGTTGTGGCTGTTCTCGACGTTGTGGGGATTGAACGGCTACCTGCAATCGTTCGGTGCGCCTGGCTTCATAAAGATCAACAGCTCGTGGTTCAGTGAAAAGCAACGCGGAACGTTCGCAGGCATTTTTGGGTTCATGATCAATCTCGGCCGGCTCGTCGCGAACAAATTGTTGCCCGCGCTGCTCGCCGGTTTCACGTTCATCGGGATGTGGCACGTTCCGCCGCAGCATTGGCGCTGGCTGTTTTGGATTCCGGCCATCGTCGCGAGCGTCGTCGCCATCGTGCTGGCGCTGGTGGTGAAAGACACGCCGGAGGAATGCGGCTACAAAAATCTTTTTCCCGGCGAAGCCGACCACGCCGACATCGACATCCGCAGCAATCTCAAAACGGTCTTCAAGATCATCGCCGGCAATCACATCGTCTGGATCGTGGCGGCGGCCTACGCCTGCACCGGCGCAGTGCGGCAAAGTGTTGACCAATGGTTCCCGCGCTTTTTTCAGGAAGTGCATCACCTCGACATGACCGGCGCGAAATTTCAGTGGCTTGGATTTCTCATTCCCTTCGTTGCTTCCGTCGGCTCGCTGCTGTCCGGCTGGATTTCCGACCGCTTTTTTAACTCCCGCCGCGCGCCGGTCGCCGCCGGAATTTATCTGATCGAAGTCTTTGTGATTCTCGCGGCATCTCAGTTGCATTCCGTGAACTGGGCGATTTTCTTTTTTGTGATGATCTCTTTCACCGTCAACTCCACCCACTCGCTGCTCGGCCCGGCGGCGGCGATGGACATCGGCGGCCGCAAGATGGCTGCGTTCGCCTCCGGCTGCATTGATGCGTTTCAATACTTCGGCGCGGCGGCGGCGATCAAAGTCCTCGGCATCCTGCTCGACCGCCCCGGCGGCTGGGATTACTATTTTTATTATATGATTCCGTTTGGCGTCGTTGGCGGATTGCTGATGTATTCCATTTCCCACCGGCTCAGCCTGAAAAAAAGCGCGCCGCATTGAACTTACCGCACGAATAGCTTTGACCGCCGCACTCCGCTCTGTTTTTATGCGGCGGATTTTTCCAGATGGAATTCATCGCCTTCATTCTCGACCACTATGCGAATGCCATCGTTGGCCTCGCGCTCATCACGGTCATCGTGATGTATTTTCGCAACAACCCGCTAAAACACTCCGGCTGGTTCATCTTCCGCCGCTTCATCAACTGGTTTCCGCTGGGCATGACGTATTCGTTCCTTTACATGGGACGCTACAATCTCAACGTCTCCAAAAATGCGCTCGGCGGACTGATTTCCAACGCCGAATTCGGAACGATTTTTGCCATCGGCACGGCGGTCTATGGATTTTCTTTTTTGCTCAACGGCCCGCTCGTGGACAAGATCGGTGGCAAGAAGGGGATTTTGATTGCCGCCATCGGCTCATCGCTCGCGAATATCTTGCTGGGCGTGCTGACATGGCTGGTCGTCACCGGAAAAATAAAAACCAACCTTGTCGCTGCTTATTCCGTGCTCTACGCGCTGAACATGTATTTTCAAAGCTACGGCGCGGTGTCCATCATCAAGGTCAAGGCCTACTGGTTCCATGTCCGCGAGCGCGGCGTGTTCGGCGCCATTTTTGGCGCGCTAATTTCCATCGGCGCATATTTTGCCTTTGATTGGGGCGGGAAAATCGTCCAGCTCACCAAGGCTGGTTCCGCTGGTGGCTGGTTTCATGATTTGCTGCAGAAGGTTTTCGCGACCAACGCCACCGTGGACGGCAAGGCGCTCGACGCCACCTGGGCCGTGTTTTTCATTCCCGCCGTTATCATTTTATTTTGGGTGATTCTGGACGTGTGGCTCATCAAAGACCAGCCGGAGGACGCGGGATTTCCGCATCTCGACACGCATGACGCTTCATCTGGCCAGATGCACGTTCAGCTTTCCGCAACGGATTTGCTGAAAAAAGTTTTTGCCAGCAAACTTATGCTGCTCATTGCGCTTATCGGCCTGGCGTCGGGAGTTTTTCGCAATGGCATCACGCAATGGTATTTTGTTTTCGCCAAACAGGTGCCGCAGCCGGGCGCCGAATTGTTTTACAACCATTGGGGATTGTTCCTGTGCGTCTTCGGCATCGTCGGCGGATTTTTTGGCGGCTGGATTTCCGACAACCTGTTTCAAAGCCGCCGCGCACCACCGGCGGCGATGCTCTCCGCGCTGGTCATCGGCCTGACCATTCTCATGGCGGCGTATCTTTTTTCCGTGCCGCTGTTTCTCGGCTTGTGCTGTGTGCTTGTGGTGATGGCATCCGTCGGCCTGACTTCACTGATGGCCGGAACGGCCGCGACCGATTTTGGCGGCCGCAAAGCCACAGCCACTTGTTCCGGAGTCGTGGATGGTTGCACCTATCTCGGCAGCGCAATCCAATCTTTTTTCATCGGCCATCTAGTGCCGGGCGAACGGGCAGGGGAGGCGGCGACGTTTCTTGGCCTCACGCGCGACTGGCATTGGTGGCCGCTGTTCATGATTCCATTTGCCATCATCGGCCTCGGCGTGGCGATGAAGTTGTGGCACGATTTGCCAGAGGCGACGCGACTTTACAACGCGCGGACAAAAAAAACTCCTTAGCCACAAGCGGATTAATTTTCGCGGCTTTCAAAAGTGCGAGCAATGTGAAACGCTTCGGCCATCCATCCTGAGGCGCACACGCCAGACGGTTTTTGTAGCAGCGGATGCAAGAACGGTGGATTGTCACGCCGGATTTTTCTGCTAGACTGAAGGGTGATGAATCAAGCGTTGAACATAACCAAAGATACGCGGTTGATTACGACGGGCACGCAAGTGAAGCTGATTACCTTCCGCACTCGGACTGCCACCCGGCAGGCTGAATTGACGATGCAACACATCGAAAAGCGCGCGACGGAAATCGGCCCGGTGCTGGAAGCGATTCTGGAAAATCACTGGCGGCATTGGGGACTGAATGAATAGCTGCAAAGCACCGTCGGCAATATCAACTCGGTTGACTGGCTAGTGGTGCGTTCAGGAATTACTGCACCACCTGTCCGGCGAGGTCGCAGTTTTATCTACCGCAAACGAGCAAGCCAGCGTCAGCGAAACGGGGGCTACAGCTATAGCCTGGTCTTGCAAACCGTTTGACCAGCCCGAAAAGTAAAGCGAAAAGCCGGGATTTCACCGCCGTCTTCTTGAACACACTAATCAAATTTACTTTTCTTCATGCATTTTCCATCTATTCTGATGCGCTCTTGTTTTAAGAAATGGACGCCGCACACATCAGAAATTTCAGCATCATTGCCCACATTGACCACGGCAAGACCACGCTCTCCGACCGCCTGTTGCACATGACCGGCACTATCGCCACGCGCGACATGTCGGATCAACTCCTCGACGCGATGGATCTTGAACGTGAACGCGGCATTACCATCAAGGCGCATCCGGTCACGATGCTTTACAAGGCGCGCAACGGTGAGACTTACGAACTGAACCTGATTGATACGCCCGGCCATGTGGATTTTGCGTATGAAGTCTCCCGCAGCTTGAGCGCGTGCGAAGGCGCCTTGCTCGTGATTGACGCCGCGCAAGGTGTCGAGGCGCAGACCGTTGCCAACTATCATCTCGCGGCGAAACTAAACCTCACCATCATTCCCGTCATCAACAAGATTGATTTGCCGCACGCGAACGTCGCGCAGGCGAAGCAACAACTCGAAGATGTGCTCGCGGTGCCGAGCGAATGGGCCATTCCGTGCAGCGCCAAACAAGGCATCGGCATCGAAGACATTTTGGAAGCGATCGTCGAACGCGTGCCGCCACCGAAACCGACCGGCGAAGTCAGCCTGCAGGCGCTCGCGTTTGATTCGTATTTCGACACTTACAAAGGCGTGGTCACGCACGTCCGCGTTTTCAACGGTGAATTGAAGCCCGGCATGATGGTCAAGCTGCTGCACTCCGGCCGAAATGTGGAAGTGAAAGAAGTCGGCAGCTTTAATCCCAAACCTTACACGCGCGAAAAATTGGAGACCGGCGAAACCGGCTTCATGACCGCCAACATCAAAAGCGCCGCCGACGTGAAGATGGGCGACACCATCACCGACGCGCGCAATCCTTCCGGCGTGCTGCCCGGCTTCAAGGAAATTCATCCGATGGTGTTCAGCGGCATCTATCCCATCAACACCGCCGATTACGAGCAGTTGAAATCTTCGATGGGCAAATTGAAGCTCAACGATTCCGCGTTCGTCTATTCCTCGGAAACATCCGTTGCGCTTGGTTTTGGTTTCCGCTGCGGCTTTCTTGGTTTGTTGCATTTGGAGATCGTGCAGGAACGCCTGCGCCGCGAATACGACATGGACATCATCGCGACCTATCCCAGCGTGGTCTATAAAGTGTATTTGTCCGACGGCACGGTGAAGGAAATTGACAACCCCGCCTTCATGCCCGACGCGACCTACATCGCCAAAATTGAGGAACCCATGGTCAAGGCGTTCGTCATCTGCCCGAACGAAAACATCGGCGACATGATGGCGCTCATCTCCGAAAAGCGCGGCAACGTGGATCACACCGAGACGCTCGACGCCAAGCGCGTCATGCTCTCCTCACTCATCCCGCTGAACGAAATCCTGATTGATTTTCACGACCGCATCAAAAGCATCACGCGCGGCTTCGGCTCCATGGATTATGAACCGGCCGATTACCAAGAGAGCGACATGGTGAAGCTGGACATGCTCGTAAACACCGAACCGATGGATGCCTTCTCCTGCATCGTGCATCGCACCAAGGCCGAAGGCCGCGGCCGCACGCTGGCGGAAAAACTCAAGGAAGTCATCCCGCGCCAGCAATTCCAGGTGAAGATTCAGGCCGCCATCGGCGGCAAGATTGTGGCTTCCGAAGTCATCAGCGCGTTCCGCAAAGACGTGACCGCGAAATGCTACGGCGGCGACGTCTCGCGCAAACGCAAACTGCTCGAGAAGCAGAAGGAAGGCAAGAAGCGCATGAAATCCATCGGCAGTGTGAACATCCCGCAGGAAGCCTTTATCGAAGTCCTCAAGGCGTGAACCGCCTTTCCCACCATGACAAAAAATAAATGGTATCGCGTCATCGGTATCCTGCTGCTGGTGCTGGGAATATTTCTCACCGTCACCGCCTTTGTGTCACAAGGCAAGCCCGTGAACGGCGTTCCGTGGGTCAAGCTCGGGCCGGTTGGCCTGATGGGCATCATCGGCGGCATCGGCCTCCTGTTCCTGCCGAACAATCTCAAATTAAAGTAAGATCCAGGCCGAGCGTGAACCCGCTGCTGACCGCAGCGGACGAAGTGGGAACGACGGACGGAGTTAGTTTTGGTGTTTTCATAAGGCAGTCAAGTTACACCCAACGCAACCTTTGCGCCGGGCGACTGCCTTCTCATCTAATCTGGTTAGGCCGCTGGGTCATCCTCATCTCTTGATTGGTGGATTGGAATCGGTCACAGGATTCAGACGACGATTCTCCGGCCCATAGGATTCGACCTTGCCATCAACAAGACGAACAAAATAGTAACCGTCATCCTTGTAATGCAAAACCTCCACGCCTGCGGCTCCGCCAGCCGTCCACGGCTTGCCAAGAATCTTTACAACCTCCGGCTTTGTCATGCCAGGACTGACGCCGCGCATCCGCGAGCCGATTGTGGAACATGAAGTGAGGGCAATGAGAAGCCCAAGCAAAGCGATAGTTTTGTTCATGGTTTTAGTGTGATGTTCGTGTGTATGTTTGATTGAGAGTTTCAAGCGCGTCAAGCCGCCTAACGAAAAAAGCTGAGCCACCGCCGACTCGCGGCGTGAACCGCGATAGCGGAACTGACCGCGCCAACGGCGGTTGGCTCCGGCGACTTCCATGAGAAGGCAGTCAAGGTGAAATTTTGGTTCACATGAATTTATTAGTTGGAACGGGACGCGATAGCAAGGCGGGAAAGGATCGTGCTTCCATCCGAACTCGCAGTCAGC
>CAIKKJ010000180.1 GCA_903827955.1 uncultured Verrucomicrobia subdivision 3 bacterium | reverse complement strand
CCAAACAGGCTGTTTCATCGGAATCAATCGTCCCATCACCGCGCACCGGAATATTTAACAGGAGATTGCCGTTTTTGCTGACGATATCCACCAACATTCCAATCACCGCATCAGGCGTTTTATACTTGTGTAGCTCAAATAAACTGCGGTCGTAATGCCAGACACCAATGCAGGTATCAGTCTGCCAAGGGTTAGGGTCTATGGTCTCGCTTTTTCCGCGCTCGATGTCGCGGACCAGACACTTGCGCTGATCAAGATCAAGCCCCTTAGTGTTCATCACAGCTTCGTTCTTACCGTGCCAATGGATGCTGGAATTGTAGTAATCGGCGGCGATTTTCAAACCGTAATCACCTGGTTCGGCTTTGAGCGGCATTACCCCATCGTCGAAGTAGAGAAGATCAGGCTGATACTTGTGAACGAGGTCTAGGACACGATTATAGAACTTCACGTTATAGGCCAGATGAGCCTCTGGCGTCCTAGCCGCTCCCGCCGGTGAATAGAGGTCGGCGGGGTCGTAGCCTTCCCACCACTTGCCGTTGCCATCAGCCTTGGTCAGGTTGCCATCATAAGGAACACCAGCGTAAGGGCCATCTTTGTCGGCTCCATGGGAAACATCAAACCAATCCCAAGAACGCGCCGCGTGAACCGTCACACCGAAACGCAGCCCGACCGCGCGCGCCGCCTTCGCCCATTCACCGACAATGTCCCGCTTGGGGCCGATATTGACCGAGTTCCAAGGTTGATACTTGGAGTCGTAGCAATCGAAATTATCGTGATGATTCGCCAGCGCCACGAAATACTTAGCCCCAGCGCGTTTGTAGAGATCAATGAGTCTGGACGGCTCCCAACTGGCCGCCGTCCAGATGTGGTCAATGTCTTTGAATCCAAATTGGGACTGTGGGCCATAAGTCTCCTGATGAAATTTCCAGATGGGATTTTGGTTGGTGGCAGCAATCCCGGTCTTCCTGTCGATCCTGTATTCCAGATACATAAACTGCGCATACCAATCGCCCATTTCCGGCACGCATTGCGCAGTCCAATGCGCCCAGATGCCGAACTTGGCGTCGCGAAACCAGTCGGGTGTTTGATATTGGTGCAGGGATTGCCAGTCGGGATCGAACTGGCCTGCCGTGACCGGCAGCATCCCAGAATCGGGTCCCGGAGCAGGAGCAGGCGTTTGTGAATGCGCGGCTTGGGGATTGACCAGCAAACAACCGAGCGAGCCACACAAGATAACTATTGAGAGAGGTTTTAGAAGCTTCATATATTGGTAATAAGCTGAGTGAATAAATAACTTAATAACGAACAAGCGCGCGATATGAATTCGGACCGATTTCACGAGTGTGTCATGACGGGGGGCTGTCTGCGAATCGGCGGTTTGGTGTCTCATTGGGTGATGGTATCGGCGATAATGATTTTGACCGGCCCAAGCAGTCCCGATGGCGACACGGGATCGCCGGGATGATATAGATTGTAAGTGGCCCAAGTCAGGCGCTTCGCGGGCGGCAGCGCGGAATCGGCGATTAGACGGTTGGCCCAGGTGTTCACGACGCGGATCTCTAGCGAGTTTTTGCCCACGTGCAATGCGCTGGTCACATCCAGTGCGTAAGGTTGTTTCCATGCAACACCCAAATCTTGACCGTTGAGCCTCACCGCCGCGAGCACTTTGACAGCGCCTAGATCGAGCACGACGCGCTTACCCGGCGACCATGCTGGCAGTTCAAATTCCTTCGTGTAAGTCGCCGCACCAGAGTAGTCACGCACACCAGCATCTGGAAAATCCGTCCAGGAAATCAAATTAGTGAAGATGGCCTGTGCCGGCGCGCCCCAACCCGGCGTAAACCGCACCTCCCACGGGCCGGTCAGTTGCGCCAACACCGGCATTTCGGCAATGAGATTGGTTTGAGCCATGCGCAACGTCTCGGCGAACTTTTGCCGCTCGCGAAAAACCACGAACGCGGACGCATTTGCCTCCAGCGTAAGCGGCACTTCGGTGCGGCCATTGATTTCCCGCCCGCCGGCGATTTCAAAAATTTTTCCGGTGTCGGGATCCCAGCGTTCGGGGACGCGCCCGGCCACGCGAAACGCCGCCGTAAGTTGCACGCCTTGCGGCTGGTGGTTGGCCACAAAGTAAATGTCGGCATCCGCCGTCCGGCGATGGGCGAACAGCTCTTTGGCGGAAGTGTCCCCTCCCGTGACTTCAAAATCAGGCGGCGTGTCGAGCGTCGCGAGCGCCTGTGCCGGGGTCATGCCCCACAACATTCGTCCGGCGCCGGTTTGACGTTCGCCGGATGTTGCGAGCGGATCAGCGCCCCAAAGTTCGTCGGCGATTTTTTTTACCTCTTCGTCACCAGCCATTCCATCGGACAAAGATGGCGAGCCGGTTGGTTTGATCGGGCCGAGAACCGTCGCGCCGTCGTTGACGAGTTCGCGAAGTTTTTTCGCCGCTGCCAGCGTTATCTGATTTCCGCCTGCGAGAATCAGCACTCGGTAACTCATCCCGTCGGGCAGCACGATGCGCCCGTCTTTCACAGTCGCGCGCTGAATAATTGCCTCATCGCCGCAAACGTCGTAATCGTAGCCCGCGGGCGGCGCGGGCCGCATCCGCCAGGTGGCGATTTTGAGCGGCGCGTCGCTGCCTAGGTCATACAGAATATCGGCAACGGCATGACCCTGACGCATGAGACCGGACGAACGCGCCAGCGATGTCCAAAAACCGGTGCTGTCTTCCCACCAAGTATTGTGACGGTCGTAGAGAACAGACAAGCGATCCTGGGTCACGCCTGGCAGGCGGTCGTCCCAAGGTTGATGAAGATAGGCGAGCACGACGAAGCGGTTGATGCCCAGCGCCAATGCCGCGTCGGCGAAGGGCTTCATCATCCCCGGACAGGAATCGGGATGGCTGCCGGTGAACGATTCGGCGGCGGCAATCGGCTTGCCGTAAACATGGGCCGCGCTCGCCGCTTCCTTGCAGTCCATGGTGCCGTCGGCCTGGCCCATCCAGAATTCGCCCATGGGAATGTCGGTCCACCCTTTCGCCTGGATGTTGTCGCTGGGCAGGCAGGTGGCGATGCCGGGCGCCTGGGCCATTTCGGTCATGCCCTCGGCGTGGCAAAGCTTTTGGAACGTGCCGTAGTATTCCTCGCTCATCAGGTCGGCGATGGTGCGGCGGACATCGAACAGGAACTTGTCGTATTCCTCACGGCTGCCGACCACCCGGCCCATCATCGCCGGCAGGAAACGGAGCGGCGAATAGCCGCGCCGCTTCTCGAACTGCGCCGCAAAATCCGGCGTCCAGTTCTGCGAGCCGTGTTCCGCACTGTCGATGTTAATGCCCGCCAGCTTCGCGCCCGGCACGCGCCGCACTTCGCGGAGAATCACGCCCACGTAATTTGAAAATTGCACGGTGGCCGCCAGCGCGCTCAATTTGTCGCATTCCAATCCAAGGTTGTTGATCACTCCATGTTTTGTTCCGGCACCGGTTGGCGTGTGGCCCAGGCGCAAAATAGTCCAACTTCCCGGCGGGGCGTTCCATGTCAGTTTTCCATCCGCGCCGAGATTGGTCGTGAGGTCGAGGATTTTGGCCGGATCAATCACTTCATTGCCGGCATAATCCGGCGTGTGATCGGGATAGGAAAAATCAACGACGTTGCCCGATTTCTTTTCCCACTGGTCAATCCGGGCTTCCGCGCTCAATTCGACGCCGCCCATGACCTGGCCTTCGCTCCGGCCGTTCAGGTCAAATCGAAAGTAGCGCGCGGTCGCAGCCGGGAATGCAACCGTTTGCTGATGCCAGCTATCCTGCCGATAGCCCATCGCGGGCAGCTCGCAAACCGTCCGCCAGATTTGTCCGTCATCGCTCGCTTCCAGGCGGCCGATAGGCGGGATCGGCTCCACACCCTGTCCATAAGCATTGTCCGCCCAAGACGAAGGAACTTCGGTCGCAATGACGAGCGCTTTCGAGTGGTTGTGAGAAGAGTATGTGACGCTGCGCAACGTGCAGGGCCGGCCGTAGTCCAGTTGAACCACCACTGGCTGCCCGTCTTTCGGCGGCTCGATAGGCGCCATGGTTCGGCCATCGTTGCTGAATAATTGTTTGAGATTGATCTTGGCGGGTTCGCTGGTGCAAACGGGCGTTGGCACGGCATCCGGTTCGCCACCGGCCGGCGTCGGATAGGCCAGCACCGCGACGTCGCGGTAGTAATTTAATTTTGTGGGCGGCTGCGGCAGAACCATTGAAACCGGACGCCCGCCTTCGATCGCTATTTCGCTGGCGACGAGCCGTTGCATTCCCAATGCCGGGGTGATCCACGGCCCGCCCGCCACATAGCCGTCGCTCACGTTGACCTCCAAGGTGAGGTTCAGCCGGGCGCACTCGGCGGCGGCAAACCGCACCCGCGCCAGCCATTCCGGCGAAAGGCTTTTTAGCGCATCCGGGCTGTTGGCGAACACCTGCTCATAAATCACCGCGCCGCCAAACCCAACCCGCTTGAGCGATTCCAGATCCTGCGTGATGCCGTGATCGGTGGTGATTGATTCACCCCAATACCACCAAATCGCCGGTTTGACCGGGTCCGGCGGCGTGACAAAATTTTTTTCCAAATCTGAAGCCGCCGATGCGAACACCCAGCCGAGGGTAAATATGCCAATGCAAATGGCGGCAAACAATTTCCAAATGAAGTTCATTGAATTTGAATCGAAAAATATCTCGCCACGACATCCGGCGAAACAACATTGGTAATCTGAAAGTTTCCGAAGGCGTCAAACTGGTTGGTGGCCAGCCGCGTCCAGTCGGGCAGCGGCAGCGTCACATTGGTCGAACCCAAGAGGTAATACATCCCGTTCGGCAGGCCGCCGCCGCCTTGCAACACCAGGTTCGTCCCGCTCAAGGCCACATTGCTGATCTTCGGCACCAGCGCCACCACCGAAACCACCCCGGCGCTGTTCAAACTGTTTGTGTTCCACACTAGTCCCGACCCCAGCGCCGGCAGCATGACGGCGGCAAAACTTCCACCGTAGCTCGCGGCACTGGACACTTGGAAACTATCGCCAGCAGCCAATGCTGTGCCGCCAGTGTTGGTCACAATTAGTGTGCCGCCTGCCGTCATCACTCCACCGACCTGCACAATGTCATTCGTCAGCGGCGCGTGCTGGACTTGCAGGAATGTCGTGCTGCCAGCAACCAGCGTAAGATTGTCGCCAATAGTTAAAACGCCGAGCGGATTACCCGGCGCAAATGTCCCGCCAGAATTCACGGTTACACTCCCGGCAAGACTTCCGGCGCCACTCAAAGTGCCATTGTTCTGCACCGTCACATTGCCTGTCCCCGTCGCGCTGCCGCTCTCATTGTTGACGTTCAGCGTTACATTCGTGATGGTCGTGTTGCCAGTGTAGGTGTTGGCTCCCGACAAGGTTAAGGTGCCGTTTGCCGCTGAACTCATCACGATCAGTGCACCACCGCCATAGTTACCAATGGAATTGGCCACCGTCACCGAGTTGCCGTTCACATCCAAGGTCCCGCCGCCGGAGGAAAGGGTAATGCCATTGTTGCCTAACGAAAGATCAAGCGATCCAAAACCGCTGGCTGCGGACGCATACTGTAATGTGCCGCCATTGAAAGTAAGTCCGCCATAAGTTCCCGCGCCGCCAAGATTGTTGATCCCATTGATTCTCAGCGTCCCGCTTTGCAAGATGGTGCCGCCGGTGTAAGTGTTGACTCCGTTACTCAGATCCACCGTGCCACTGGCATACAAGGCCGGATTGGCCGTGCTGCCACCCGTGCCGGCCACCAGATTTCCGGCAACGCCAATGGTCAACGGCCCAGCGTAGGTCACGGCGTTGGAAATTATCCCGCCCACTGTCATGGTGGTGTTCAATTGCGCCGCCAGACCACCGCCATTGCCGCCAAGAAACATCGGACGGTTCGCATTGCCAGCGGCGGTGTTTATCAAGCTAACATTGATGAGGTCGCTCATCAGCGTGCCGCCATTTAAATTAACCGTGCCGCCGCTGCCGGGTATTGTCCCCTGCGTGGTCGCCTGCCCCAGCACCGTGTTGCTGTTGATCACGGTGACTCCGCCGTTGAGAAAAAGTTCAGAAGCTAGAGTGGTCGAACTGTTAACCGAGTAGTTGTAATAATTGGGACTGTTCACCTGATAACTGTCGCTTCCGTCAACATAGTTCATTGGAATATTGTTGCCCGCGAGCGGGTCAAAGAACCAAGTGCCGTCTCCGGATTTGATGATAGCTCCCGTGCCGCTTTGGATCACGCCGCCCAGAACAAAAACGGCGTTGGTGTTGTTTTGGACAATTTGAACGTTGTTGAGAGCCCGCCATGAGGTAATAGCCGCGTTAACATTTCCCATGCTGGGCGTAATCAAAATACCGCCAGTCTGAACTGGATTGGCCGTTGAATACGGTGCGTGCGGTGAATTAAACCGCACAGTATAACAGTTGGCAATGGTGCTGACTACAGTGCCGGGGGGAACTTCCTGTCCGACAAAGTCATTATTGATGCCGCCTGTTCCGCCAGTGGGCGTGGTCGCCGTGTAAAAGCCCGGGACTTGCGAACCGCCGATGATTGTGTAGGGACTGCTACTCTGGACACCGTTCGTGGTGAACGTAGATGCCCAGTCGTAAAGACCCACCGTGGCCCAGGCATTGCCGGTGCCGCCGCTGCCGGCGTTTTTGCCGAGGCTTCCCAGCGCGCTACCGGTGCCGCCCGCCGTCGTGGTTGTGATCGTGCCGGTGGCCGCGACTGTCACATTGTTTGATCCTATTGTGGCCGGACCATTGAAGACGACGCTGCCGCCCGTCGGCGGGTTGTTCCCGCCACCAACGGCTCCCAGCGCAACCGATCCGTTGGCCGTCACGGTGACGGCGCTCGCCCCCGGAACCAAGGTGGTGCCGCTGAAGGTCTGGGCATTGGTTTCGCCAGCACTGCCATGCACGTTCAAATTGCCACCGCCGAGCGTGAGCGCGTTGCCCGCAGGAATGAGGTTCGACACAGGCGCGTTCGGATCCGAAAAGTCCAGGGTCAGCGTCCCGCCATTGGCGCTCACACCTCCCGTAAAGGTGTTCGCCAGCCCCAGCGTCAATGTGGCGGTGCCGCTCTTGGCCAAACCGCCCGTCCCCCCGATGGATCCGGCCCCGGTAATTGTGTAATCGTAGGCTGAATTGGCCGCCTTCATATTCACCGGCGTCACCGGGCTATCCAATATTACTGCGACGGCGTTGGTCACATAAGTGTCATCAAAGAGGACCTGATCACCTGTCGCAAAGTAAACCGTAGGATCGCCTTGGTTGTCCACCCAGTTGACGCTGCTCGTGTCCCAGACGCCGGCCGGACTTATCACCCACCGCAACGGCTCCACGTTCACCACACTGTCAATCACCAGATACAGCGTGCTGCCCGACACCATCAAGTGGCCGCTGGCTCCGCGCGCTTTCATTGTCACGTTCGTCGGCACCGTGCCGGAAACGCTGGTCCAAGTCATCAGGGGATATTGGCCTCCCAGCGTGACCGGGTTGCTGCCAAACAACTCCACCGCCACCAACGGCGTGGTGGTGAACGTCGCCGCGCCACTCACTCGCAACGGCGAGACCGTGGTGCTGGGCGAGACCGTCCCGAAATTGAAGTCGAGGCTGGAACTGCTGCCGCCATTATTTACCGTCAAGCTGGCGCAGGTCCATTGCTTCGAATTATTCGCAATGGAAATTTCCAAGGTGGCAGTCTTGCCGCTGGCCGCCGCCACGGTCACGGCGCTGTTGCTGCAATTCCCGCCGACCACGCCAACCAGACTGCCTTGGTTGATCGTGGTCGCTCCAGTGTATGGGTTGTTGCCGCCCAGTATCAACTTGGCCGTCCCGGTTTTGGTGACGGCCGCGCTTCCCGAATAGCCGTTCGTAATCATGCCGTCGAACTTCGTATCCACGTTCGCGCCGCCAATGGTGTAAGTCATTGGATGGTCACCTGCATTACAGTCTCCAACTAGTTGAGTGCTAGGTCCGCCTACTAATCCGCCCAGCGCCACCGCCGGATTGTTGTTGCGTTCGAAGAGGCTGCCCGCGTTCGTTCCCAAATCAAAAATAACATTCGCTGCGCCTAGCGATCCCGTGAACCGCGAAGAGGTAGTGGCCCCGCCCAACACGATCCGCCCGGTGCCGGAAATCGTCCCGCCGTAGGTTACCAAGCCGTTCAACAACATCGTCAGCGTGCCGTTATTGAGGGTTAAAGTGTTAATGTTCCCGCTGGTCAAGCTGTTGTTCCCGTTCACCACCATGTTCGGCACCGTGCCTGCGGAGGTTACGTTGGCGGTATTGTTCAAAGTCACCGCCCCGCTTGCGGGAATGGCCGCGCTGGTGGAAAAATTCAGATTGCCGCTATTCACTACCGTGCCGCCGGTGTAACTGTTCACGCCGCTCAACACCACGTCGCCGTTGATGATGATGCCGCTGGGCGCGCTGGAGATATTGCCCGCCAGCGTCAAATCATTGACCGAAGTGTTGGTGATTCGCAAACTGCCATTAACCGTCACAGGTGATGAAATTATATCTCCGCTGGCCGCTGGCGATTCCGTCAGCCACGCCGCGCCCGGCGAATTATTGAAAGTCAGCGTGCCTCCATTGCCCGCCACGGTGAATGCCCCGCCGCCGCTTCCCATGAACAAGCCGCCCAGCACGATCCCTTGGTTCAAATTGATCGTCTGGTTCGCGCCGATGGCCGAGTTGACTACCGCCACCGCCGACGCTCCATTCGGATATGCCGCCCCGTTGTTCCAGTTGGCATTCACGTTCCAAGCCTGAGTTGAACTGGTCACCGTGTTAGTCCAAAACACGCCAATGACTGCTGCCACTGAGGGAGTCGCGCTGGCTTGCGCCGATACGGGACTCTGCCCGTTCGGCCCCTGCGAATACACGATGTAATAATACGTCGTCCCGTTCACCAAGCCTATGTTCACATAGCTCGTGTTCGTCGTGTTAACTAACAAGGTATACGGCCCGCCGTTGGTCGTCGAAAACGCCAGCACATAGTTCGTCGCCCCCACTTGAGAACTCCAATTCAACATTACCTGCTGATTGCCAGCAAACGTCGTCAACCCCAAGGCGATCGGCGGCAACAGCACCATGATAGTGGCCGGCGGCGAGATGCCGCCCTCATTCACCGCCGTGATCTGGTAAAAATGATTGGCGGTCGGATCCACCCCGGAATCCGTATAGTTCGTCTCAACAATGGCCCGTTCAAAACTATCCGGCCAGGTGAAAACCCCCTGTTGCGTCGAGTGATAGATGACATAGCCAACCGCCCCGGCCACGGGAGCCCAGCTTATAAATATATTCGTTCCATTTACAAAGTTGCCACGCGCCAGTCCCGGCGCGTTCACCGGAGGCACTGGCACCGGAATCGCCGACGCTGAAGCGGAACTGCCACTCGTTCCACCCGCGCTCGTTGCCGTTACATAATAACTGTAGGTGCTACCGTCCGTCGGTGAAGTATCCGTGTAGCTTGTCCCCGTGTTCGCGTTATTCAAGATGATTGTCCCACACACGTTGTTGCCACCGCAAAAATTGGTGAACAGCGTCGTCCGATATACGCTGTAGTAGTTCGCCCCCGCCGACGCGTTCCAACTTAATGCCACGCTGTGATGCCCCGAACTCGTAACTATCATGCCCGTCGGTGCCGCCGGCGCATTCGTGGATAAGCCCGATGAAGGCGTTGCGCCGGT
>CAIKKJ010000179.1 GCA_903827955.1 uncultured Verrucomicrobia subdivision 3 bacterium | reverse complement strand
CCGGCACGGCGAAGACTGGTGGGTCGGCGACATCGGGCCGAGCGCGACCGCGCCGAGTCCCGTGTGGACAAAATTTCTGGAGTATCCTTTCGATTTTCCAAGTGGCCCAAATTACATCGTCGGCCAGAGCCGCTGGACAACTGATTGGAATTTCATCCAGCCCGTCGTCATCAACAACACAGGTGCTTACGATCCGTGGGGTAACAATAGTCCTTCCAGTTCGACTATCACTTTCAATTTGCCGTCCGCGCCAGTGAGCAACGGCTCGCTCTACATCGCCACCGCGTCGTCCTATCAAGGCCCGCTCAAGGTCAACGTCAACGGCACAGAAATCGCCGGTGCCAACGGTTATGATCCAGCCTACGACAGTTCCGGCAGCGGCAGCGACGCGTCCATTCGCGAAAGCAACCACGGGCTTTTTGCTGACACCCGACTCACCGTTACCAGCAGTAATTTACGCGTGGGACAGAATACGATCACCATCACGATGCGCAAGAGCGGCTACCTGGCGAATCACTCGATGTATGATTACCTTCGTCTCGAATTGCCCGGCTACATTCCGCCCGCGCCGGCAGGTGCGCGCGCTTACGCAGGCAACAATTGCAATTTGATTTGCTGGCCGGTGCAGCCCGGTGCGACGAGCTATAACATTCTCCGCTCGACAACTTCTGGCAGCGGTTACGTCTCCATCACCAACGGCGTGATCGGTCCGGTTTGCGGCAGCGGATTCAACAACGCAACGTATCTCGACACCACGGCGGCGAACGGCACGGCTTATTACTACGTCGTGCGCTCGGTCAATCCGGTCAACAGCAGCACCAATTCACCCCAAGCGAGCGCGGCACCTGATGCGGGCATTTCGGCGAGTGCGCCCGCCACGCCCACCGGCCTGACCGTCGGCAGTGTCGCGCATCAAAGCGTCACGCTGAACTGGAACGCCATCTCGAACGCGAATTTTTACACCGTGTATCGCTCGACGCTTTTTAATAACGGCGGCAGCGCATCGAATGTTTTGGGCACGATTGTGCTCGCGAACAATGTGACGAACGCAACCTACACCGACACGTCGCCGACGGACGGCAGCATTTACCGTTACGCCGTCGCGGCCACAAGCACGGGCGGCACGAGCACCAATTCAAACGGTGTCGTCGCCGTTCCCCTGCCCTCGCCGCCGACTTTTCCGCCGGCGTCGCTGTTCATCACGTCACTCATTGACACGAACCCCGCACAAAATGTCAGCTTCACTTGGAACGCCGTGGCCGGTGCCGTGGGCTACACGGTGTATCGCGCGACGAGCGCCAGCGGGCCGTTTACGTTTATTCAGAGCGTTTCCACCACAACTTTTTATGACGGCGGCTTGGCGACCAACCAGATTTATTACTACCGCGTGGCCGCCATGAACTCGGCAGGCGTTTCGAGTTACGCCACCGACTCAATTAATCCCAAACAAGCCGCCCCGACAAGCCTGACCGCCACGGCGACCAACGCCCAAATCAAACTGACCTGGAGTGCGACGGCCGGCGCAACGAGCTACACCATCAAACGCGGCACCAGCATCGCGAACGAAACCACCACGGTGATTTCCGGTTATGCCGGCATCACTTACACCAACACCGGTCTGGCGAACGGCACGACTTACTATTTCGTCGTGACCGCGACGGGTTCCGGCGGCGCGAGCGGAAATTCTCCGGAAGCCAGCGCGACGCCATTCGCCAATAGCAGCGGGATTTGGATTTTGCCCGCCAGCGGCAACTGGGGCGCAACGACAAATTGGAGTGGCGGACAAGTTCCGACCGGCAACACGAGCCTGGCGGATTTCAGCACGCTGACTCTTCCCGGAAATGTGAACGTGACGCTCGACAGCGCGCGCACCATCAGCCAACTCAAATTCGGCGACACGTCATCAACTTATAATTGGACCGTCGTCGGCACAAACACGCTCACCTTGGGAACCGGCCCCAGCATCCATGTCGTCAATGATTCCGCGACCATCAGCGCACCCGTCGCCGGCACCAGTGGCTTGAGCAAATCCGGACCGGGCGCGCTGACGTTAAACGCGAGCAACTCGTTCACTGGCGGCGTCACTGTCAGCGCGGGCGCGCTCACGCTGGATTTCACGGCGTCAAATGCACCGGCGGCGAATCTTATTCCAGCCAATGCCCTGACCCTCGCCGGCGGCACGCTGCAAGTCACCGGCAGCAGCAACGCCGCGAGCAGCCAGACATTTTCCTCGGCCGTTTTGAACGCAGGCGCTTCGGCAATTTCCGCCGCGCCGGTTTCCGGCGCGAACAACCCAACGGTCAACCTCGCCAGCTTCACCGCGAACGCGGGTGGTGTGATTCAATTCCTCGGCCCGGCCACGATTGGCGCGGGCGGCATCAATATTGCCTCGAATGCGAATATCACCACCACCGCCGCCGGCAACGGCGCATTTGTCGGTGGCAACGGCACTGCGTTTTTTGACGCGAATTTTGCAACCGTCGGACTTTATGATTTCGCGGCGACAGTTGGAACCGCCTCGCCCTTCACCGTCATTGGCGGCAGCCAGATCTCCGGTTTCTACACGGCGGCCAGCGGCACGGCGGGGACTTTTGGAAATTTGGATGTCGTTGGAAATGTCACCGGCTGGTCCGCGCAGCCCTATCTCACGAGCCTGCGGTTCAACACCAGCGTCGGTGCGACCATTTCCGTGGCTGCCACCGGCAACGGCTCGACCTTGACGCTTTCCGACATACTGGTGACACCGAACGTCGGTTCCTACAACGTCTCGATCAACAGCGGCAACCTGCGCCCCGGCGGCGGAAGTTCAAGTTATCCCGGCCCGCTGGTAGTCTGGCAGAACAATATTGCCGGTGAACTCATCCTCAACTCGCAGGTGGTCAATTCCAAGAACGGCGCGGCGGCTTACGTTCAGGCCGGGCCCGGCACCGTCGTCCTTGCCAACACCGCCAGCGGCTACACCAACCAATCCTATCTCCACGGCGGCGTCACGCTGATCGCGGGCAACGGCTCCATCGGTTCGCCCGCCTTCGGCATGGCGGTGAATTTGAACGGCGGCACGCTCGCCGCCAACGGCACGTTCGCGTTGGACAACGGCGGAACGGCGCTGCGTCCCATCAACCTGCTCGCCAACGGTGGCGCCCTCGCCGCGACGGCGGGAAATATTTTCACCGTGGACGGCGTGATAGGCAGCGCGGCCAATGCCGGCCCGCTGACGATCGGCATTCCCGCCTCCAGCGCCAACGGCAATACCGCTGGCCTGTTGCCCGGCACCGGCGCGGGCACGGCCAACGCCGCCGTCCTTGCCACCGGCACGGTGGTGTTGACCAACGCCAATTATTTTACCGGCGGCACCGTGCTCCAAAGCGGCACGCTGAACATCAGCGGCATCAATGCCCTCGGCGGCGCGAATTACGGCGGCCTTACTTTCAACGGCGGCACGTTGCAATATGCGGCTAACTTCACCGGCAACAATGGCTCGGCCGATCTAACTTCCATCGGCACGGCAGGCATTGCTGTGGCGGCGGGCGGCGGCACGATTGACCTGAACGGCAATTCGATTACTTTCGCCGGTTCGATTGGCAACAATGGCAGCGGCGCGCTCGTCGTAAAAAGTTCGCTGGCCGGCGGCAGTTTGAATCTGCAGGGCGCGAACACGTATTTGGGAAACACGACCGTGACCAACGCCATTCTGCTCGTCAATAATTCCGGCGGCGCGGCAACCGGCGCCGGCAATGTGCTGGTTCAAAACAACGCCTATCTGGAAGGCACCGGCAGCGTGAATGGTTCCGTCATCGTGGCGGCCGGCGGCACGCTCCTGCCGGGTGGCACGTTCAACGACCTGGCCATCGGCAACGATTTGACGCTCGCTGCCGGCAGCACAACCTGGATGCAAATCCAACATTCGCCGCTCACCAACAACATCGTGAACATCGGCGGCACGCTGACCGCCGGCGGCACGCTGGTTTTGACCAACGTCGGCAGCAGCACGCTGACGAACGGCGATAGTTTTCAACTGTTCAACGCGGCGAATTACGTCGGCGCATTCAATAATTTGATTTTGCCCACGCTCGCCACAAACCTCCTCTGGAACACCAACGCGCTGGCCACAGCCGGGATGATTTCCGTCGTCGCGCTGAACTCGCCGGCGATATCAAGCCTCCAACTCACCGGCGGCAGCCTTGTCATCAACGGCACGAGCGGCCCAAATGGCTGGCCGTTTGTGATTTTGTCCGCCACGAATCTGGCAGCGCCGCAATGGCTGCCCGTCGCCACCAACCAATTCGACGGCAGCGGCAATTTCTCACTCACGCTAACCAACGCAGTCAATCCCATCCAGCCGCAGACCTTCTACAAATTGCAGTTGCAATGACCGCGCGGAGGATTGCTTTCCAAGTTGGTTGACATCCGCGCCGGACTTTCGCCAAATAAACGCATGGTCATCTACCTTTGGGTCGCCCTCGGCGGCGCGCTTGGCAGCGTGGGACGCTTCTGGCTGAACGGCGTCGTCACCGCGCGCGCAGGCGACGGCTTTCCGTGGGGCACGCTGCTCATCAACGTCCTCGGCTCGTTCGCCATCGGATTTTTCGCCACGCTGCCTGCTACGTCGGACACGGCGAAAAGATTTCTCATGGCCGGCATCTGCGGCGGCTTCACCACCTTCTCCGCGTTCAGCCTGCAAACCCTGGAACTCACGCAACACGGCGAATGGCTGCGCGCCGGCGGCAACATCCTCGGCTCCGTCGCCCTCTGCCTCGTCGCCGTGTGGCTGGGGTGGATGCT
>CAIKKJ010000178.1 GCA_903827955.1 uncultured Verrucomicrobia subdivision 3 bacterium | reverse complement strand
GTGATGGTGCCCATCCGCCGCGCGCTCGGTTATCACTCGGACCGTTTCGGCACGGGCTATTCCTACGGCAAGGCCGCTTACGTCACGAACGATCCCGGCAAGGAAGCCCTCGTCGGCCTCATCGCCGCGCTGAAAATTCTCCGCGACAAACCGCAGGTGATGACCAAGCCGCTCGGCCAATTGCTCGCCATCGTGAAGGACGAATTCAAGGCGCTGCCGAAAAAATTCCACAAGGACATCGTCATCAGCGCGAATAAAAATTCCCTCGCGGTGGAGGTCAATTACGAGAACACGTGGAAAGACGGCCAGCAGGGCATCCCGATCTTTTCCATCGAGGACATGTATGGCGGCACGAACATTTTCCAGGCCGGCATGGCGCAGATGGGCATCATCCCGACGATCGCCTACGACGGAAACATTTTCATCTCGATGGGCCTCGGCACGCTGGACGCCGACGGCAACTTGCTGGAAAAGCAAACCCGGCTGATAGTCAAAGCAATGGTCGGCCTGATGAACATCACCTGCAAACACGCGGGGGTGGTTTGAGGTGAAAATTCCGAGTGAAACAATTCTTTGAACAAAGGCTGCTGAAACATCTCAATTAAATTGTCCACTCAACAATTATGAAAAAAATACTATTCGGCATCATTGCAGCTGCCACAGTGTTTTGCGTTCAGGCACAAGACAACGTGCAGGTTGGTTGTGTCATAAAATTAGATCTGACACCGAAAGGACAAACCAACTTAGTTGAAAAGTCAGTCGCTCTTTTGTCCAGTTGTGGCTACATGGATAAGAACCTGCCGCAAAAACTAGAGGATGTTAAAAAACAGTCACACCTCGATTTTGTGTTTGCCAGCCCGCGCACTATTAATGTTCCAACAATGCAAATCACCGTCAAAGTTAAGGAGATGGTGATTTCATTGCCGCTCATCATTGGCGGGATTTGGTTGTGCACTGACGAAGGAGATATTTATTTCTCAAAATATAACTACACCGAAGTTCAAGCGGTAAACGATTTGTTAAAAGAGGCGCAAAGACTTTGAAATCGTTGCAGCAAGCCACACCTTAAATTTATGACCACCGCCCGTGACACCATCGTTGATGCTTTGGACATCGAGAGCTTCGTGCTGTGCGAAAGCGAGGCGGAGGCGAAGGAACTCGTCGGCAAGCTTATGCAATCGCTCGGCCTTGCGCGGCACGTCATCGTCTCGCTGGATTTCAACGGCCCCGGCGCGCATTTCCGCGTGCGCGCCTACATGAACAAACCCGGCGACACTTACACGTGGCTCAAGGAATGAAAACGCGGCTCCAACAAAACTCTGGTAGGGACAGCGCGCTGCGCTGTCCCCGTCGCCGAGCGCAGCGTCAGGCGACGGAAACGAATGGCCAGAACGCTTGTCTTACCACGCTCGTTCCGCCCTCCGCTCCGCTCCGGGCGGGGACGCCGCAGCGCAGCGTCCCTCCCATCACACCATGAAAATTCTCCTCGCCCCGCTCGATCCGGTGCACGACGCCGGCCTGAAACTCATCAAGCGCAAGCTCGAGGCGCTCGGCTACCAGTGCGTGCTGCTCCCGCCCGACATCACCGTCGAGGAAATCGGCGAGGCGGCGATCGCAGAAAAGATCGACATGATTTTTGTCGGTCGCACGGTGGGCTACGGCGTGGAACAGCTTTTCCGTCGCGTGCGCACGGTGCTCACGGCGCAGGGGATTTTTGGCAAGGTCCGCGTGGCCATCGGCGGCATGGCGGTGACGAACGAACTCGCACAGAGCCTCGGCTTCGAGGCCGGTTACGGGCCGCACACGCGCATCGAGGAAATTCATGCGCTGATCGAAAAGAATCCCGAACTCGCGCGGCACGTAACGCATCCGATCAAAAACAAACCGAAGTTCCCGTTCCCACACAGCAACGAGGTGAAAGATTCCACCACGCGCAAATTGCTCAACGAAATCGTGGACGGCATCCTCGACTGGACTTCCAACAAAACTTCGCCCGGCGTCGTCCGCGCGCACATCACGGAGTCGCAGTTGCAGTATGTCCACGGCTCGGTGGAAAATTACACCGCGTTGCCGTTCACAAAAGATTATCTGGCGCAGTGCGATGAGAACATCGTGGATTTTTTCCAGCGCAATACGTGTCCTTCGAGCGTGCGGCAGATCACGCAGAAGGAAATTGACGCCTATCATCGGCGGATAGACATCGCGAAGAAAAATTTCCATCCGCGCGTGTTGCAACACGGACGCACCAAGCCGCTCGTCTTCGTGCAATATGGCACCGGTTGCCCGATGATGGACGGCATGCACATCAAAGTGGCGGAAAGCTGGGGCGCGGATGGCGTGCTGCATTTCGATCCGGCATGGGGCGCGCGCACGGAAGGTTTGATGGATGGTTTTCTCACGAACGCGGAAGATGGCACGCCCGTCACCTACGCAAATCTCTCGCTCATTAAACGTTCGCTCGATAAGGCGACGCTCTGGACGGTGCGCGCGCATCGCGGCCTGAACACGCCGGAGATCGCGGTGCTCTCCGGCTTCCTCGGCGCGGACATGACGAAAATCAACATCGTCTATGGCTCGATTTGCGGTGGAACCGATCCCGCGCGGCTCACGGTGGATGGGGTGGATGCCATCCGCATCGCGCAACGTTACAATATGCCGTTCGATATTCCGACCAATGAAGAACTCGCTGGTGTGCCGCCGCACAAGGCATTCGCAGGAATGCTGGTGATGGCCGCGCTCGGCAAACGGCTCGGCGCCACGCCGATTTTGAAACCGTTGCTCTGCCACGGGCCCTACATCATGGTGAACGAGTTGATGGAGCAGAATTACGTGGATTACAACTTCGCGAAAATCCGCGCGCTGCAAGCCATTGCGGATTTTCCCATCTGGCCGGGCGAGCCGATCGGTTTCATGACGCACACGGAGGAGAAAGAACAATCCGCCGCGACCACTGCCCTGCACGCGGCGATGTGTTCGACGCTCGGCGTGGACGCCATCACGACGGCCTCCACCGATGAGGCGTTTTCCCGTGGCTCCATCACGGCGGACGGACGCGTCGGCGCGCTGCGTTCGATTGAAGAGGCCTTCCGCTTTTTCGGCCAGACGGACATCACGCCAACAGCGAAGGCCGACGAGTGGCGTGATGAAATCATTTCCGGCATCAATCAAGTTTTGAAAAATGCGACGGAAGCGCCGTCGTTTGTGGACGCGCTGTATCAGGGTGTTTTTGGTGACAAGGCGGATGGCGTTTATCCCGGTCGCGCCGGAAAAAATTCCGTGCAGGAAATCAAAGTCCCCATCGCCCGCCGCACCGAAAATCCGCGCCGCCATGCACTGGCGCGGTGCAAGTAAAAAGGCGACGGTCTATTTTTCCTCGCTATTTTTTTTGACGGCACGCTGCTCGGCAAAAAAACTTCGCAGCAGTTCGCGACATTCCTCCAGCCGCACACCGGACGTGATTTCGCAGCGATGGTTCAGCGTGGGAAATTGCAGCAGGTTCAACGCGCCGCCGGCCGCGCCGCCTTTCGGGTCGCCCGCGCCAAACACGACGCGCGCGAGCCGTGTATGCACAATGGCTCCGGCACACATCGGGCAAGGCTCTTTCGTGACGTAGAGCGTGCAGTCGGTCAGCCGCCAATCGCCGACGGCGTTCTCGGCCTGCGTGAGCGCGAGCATTTCGGCATGCGCGGTGGCGTCCTTGAGCAACTCAACCTGGTTGAAGGCGCGGGCGATAATTTTCCCCTCGCGCACGATCACCGCACCAACGGGAACTTCCTCGCGCTCGTAAGCCTTCGCGGCCTGGCGCAGTGCCTCGCCCATGAAATAATCGTCGCTGTGTAAATCAATAATCGGATCGCTCATTTCGTTTCCTCCAACGTCCAGTCGTTCCGACCGTCCGCGTGACAATGACAGTGCGCCGCAAAAAACCCGCCGCGAAACTGCCAAAACCACGGCCAGATTTTTTCGCGATCGGTCTGCGGAATGTTCAAGCTAAAAATCTTCTCGCGTGGGAAAAATTCAAAACGCCCTTCACTCATCGGCGGCGGCAACGCTTTCAATTTCACCTTCACCTCGAACAAAAACATCAGCCAGTGCGCCTGACCTTGAAAGCCGTGTTCGCTGACGAGTCCGACGAGATGCAAATCCGACGGCGAAATTTCCAAACCCATTTCCTCGTGTGCCTCGCGGCAGGCGCAAACGTAGGGCGATTCACCGATATCCATTTTCAACTTGCCGCCACACGGACTCCACAAGCCGCGATTCGGTTCCTGCGCGCGTTCGAGCAGCAGGATTTCATCGCGCTCGTTGAAAACGTAAAGCAGCGTGGCGATTTTGTAAGGGAGTAGCATTTACTTGAAACGAGCTTTGTTTTTGGCCATTTCCAACAGGAACAAACGGCGAATGACATCGTAGCCGCGTTCGTTCGGGTCTTCGAGGTTCGTGAAATACCAATAATGCGGATCATGCCAGTCAAAATTTCCACGCCAGAATTGCGTGCAATGAATTCCGTGGCCGAGAAACGCACCGCGCATGTCCACGACATGAATGTTTGCGTGCGTTTCAGCCGCCCGGCCGATGACCGCGTTATAGGCGTCGAGAATTTGCATTGAATCCTTCCACGCAGGCAGACCGGCGCGCTCCGCATCGCCGAGTCCATCCGTCGGATCAAAAATATTCGCAAGAAAGATTTCGCAGCCGCCGGGAAAACGGCTTTCAATTTGCACCAGTGTTGATTCCAGGCGACGCCCGAAATTTTCCACCCACGGTTTCGCTTCATCCCTGCTCGCACCATACATCGCCTCTTCGCGCGGTGGCGTGCGGCCATAGTTGTGGATGATATCATTGCCGCCCGTCGTCATGACCACCACGCCAAAAACATCCGGCGCATTGGTGGGCAGGAAGTGGAGCTGCCGCGCGGGAACTTCCGATGATGTGCTGCCGGAAATGGACAAGTTTGTGAACTGAAGATTTGAAAATACGGAAGTCAGACAAACCTGATCCAGCTCTGGAAATTCATCCGCCGTATTTTTCACCAGCCGGTTGAAATAGGAATACCCCTTACGCGCGCCAAACCCTGCCGTGACGCTATCGCCCAACCCAACCAACATAACTGGCCGACTTGTCCACGCTGACGAAAATAATTTTTTCTCAACGGCCGGACCGGCCGGGCCACTGCCAACCGGTCGTGCAAACTGAAAAAACAGATATGCCGCGCAGACACCAACTACGACTAGTCCTGAAAAGGCTATAAAGATGATGCGCTTCCGTAAGGTCATGCACAAATTTTGAATCGCAATGGAAGAATGTCGAATAAAATTCCATTGTCACGACGCGCCAAAAAATTAAACTGTGTGCTCGATTTCATGAAAACTTACAACATCGCAGCGCTGGCCGGTGACGGCATCGGCAACGAAGTCATGGCCGAGGCCATCAAAGTGCTCCGCGCCACGGAAAAGAAATTCGGCTTCACCCTCAACATTACCGCTGCGCCCGTCGGCTGGGCGGGCATTGACGCCGCCGGTAAGGCGCTGCCCGATGCCACGCTCGCTCTGTGCAAAAAATCCGATTCCATTTTGTTCGGCTCCGTCGGTTTACCCGACCGCGACCCGACGATTCCGAAAGAAGAAAGACCCGAACGCGCCGCGCTGCTGCGGTTGCGCAAAGAATTTGGTTTGTTCGCAAATCTGCGGCCGGTGAAGTTACCGAAAGTTCTCTCGCACGCGTGTCCATTGGCAAAAGAGCGTCAGGGCGACGGCATCGATATTTTGGTTGTGCGCGAATTGACCGGCGGCATGTATTTCGGCCAGCCGAAAAAAACCGAGGACATCGGCGGCGGCAATTTTCGCGCGATTGATACGATGGTTTATACGACGCCGGAAATCGAACGCATCGCGCACGTTGCGTTCAAGGCCGCGCAGTTGCGCCGGAAAAAATTGACGAGCATTGACAAGGCGAACGTGCTGGAAAACGGCATCCTGTGGCGCGAAGTTGTCACGCGCGTCGGCAAAAATTATCCCGACGTGGTGCTGGAACACATGTTCGTGGACAACGGCGCGATGCAGCTCATGCTCAAGCCCACGCAGTTCGACGTGATGCTGTGCGAAAATATGTTCGGCGACATCTTGAGCGACGAAGCGGCAGCGCTCGGCGGTTCGCTGGGAATGTTGCCAAGCGCGAGCCTCGGCGCAACGAATGGCAACCAGACTTTCGGTTTTTACGAACCCGCCGGCGGCACCGCACCGGACATCGCCGGCAAAAATCTGGCGAATCCTATCGCGCAAATTCTGTCGAGCGCGATGATGCTGCGGCAGAGCTTTGGTTTGAACGATGCGGCGGCGGCAATTGAAAACGCCGTGACGAAAGCGATTGAAGCCGGCAACCGCACGGGTGACATCTTCAACGCCGCCGAGACCGGCGCAAAGCGCGTTGGCACCTCGCAGATGGGCGATGCGATTGCGGCGGGGGTTTAAGAAAATCTAAAACGAAAACCGGAGAGGCCGTAAGGCGTCTCCGGTTTTTTTGGCGGAAAGCGAAAGTTAAAATCTTAGCTGACCACCATTATTTTTTAAATTAATTGCGATGCGGATTCCAGTAGATGTCCGGATTTAGTTTCTCGTTGCGGGAAGTGGGGGTGGGAGATTTATTAAAAACATAATCGTATTTAAAAAAAGCTCCGTGGCCATCCAAGAAACCAATGACCCCTCCCTTGTTGTGGCGTTCAGTAAAGTAGTCCCACCGACCAGCCGGATAGGTGCCACTGTTACGATTGCCTTCTAAAGTGGGACTGAATTTGGCATCGAACAGAAAAACTTGCGCGGAAGGAATCGGAATGCTGGTAATTTTTGGCCCATTTGGCCAGTCAACGCCATTGCCCTGAACACCATTTTTGATGTCGGTTTTAAGTTTTAAATCCAAGTCCATCTGATAACCAAAAATTCCTTCGCCGCCGCCAGCCCGAAAGCCACCGTTGATATCCGCATCCACATATTGATCGGCGGGGCAAATCCACATCTTGCCCTTGCCATTCCCCGGAAAGGGATATTTTTGCATGATGTTCCCGCCTGGCTGGTTGTAGTAATAGGTGAGCGGCTTGTCAGCGACGAGTTGGGGAAGCTGGTTAAACCAAGCGTAGGGATCGTTAGGACCGGCGGCATCCGTTGGTCCCAAGTGGCCGCCATCCGAGCCATATTGGCCATAACCTGCCGCGCCAGCAGGAGTTGTAGTTCCATCGCATGGCGTGCGATCACTGGAGTCGCCGGCGTAAATTTGCACGGCGAGATTCCATTGATGGGTGTTGGAAATACAGTTGGCCATCTGCGCCTTCTTTTTTGCCGCTGCCAGCGCTGGCAATAGCATGGCGGCGAGGATGGCGATGATGGCGATGACGACCAGCAGCTCAATCAGAGTGAACGCCTGCATGCGGACGCGGGCATTGGGTTGGGTTTTCATATTTCGAGTTTCACGGGCTTTAGGCTGTGCCATCAACGAACAGCGGCATAGCATTTTTCCTTAAACCCAAGTTACCAGAAAAATTGTCATGGAGGCAAGGATTGTGAATAAGTTTTCCCTTAAAAAAACGGCGGCTTTTCCGTGACAAACCACCTGCGGACGGCGGCTTTGCGATTGAAAAAAATCCGCTTCGGAGCATCATCCCCCGCGATGCCGACACCCGAACGCACCCCAAAAAAAATTCCCCCCGTCTGGCTGCTGCTGGCGGCGTTCACGCTGGCGCTTTACCTGCCGGTGCTGCGCTGCGATTTTGTCGAATACGATGACCAGCAATATGTCACCGACAATTTCCATGTGCAGGCCGGGCTGACGGCCAGCGGACTGGCGTGGGCGTTTGGTTTTCACGCGGGCAACTGGCATCCGCTCGCGTGGCTCTCGCACATGGCGGACTGCCAACTTTACGGCGCCCGTGCCTGGGGTCATCACCTGACCAGCATGCTGTTGCACACGGCAAATACACTGCTGCTCTTCGCCCTGATGAAACGGATGACTGGCTTCGTCTGGCGCAGCGCGGCCGTGGCGGCGCTGTTCGCGTGGCATCCGCTGCACGTTGAGTCCGTCGCGTGGGTGGCGGAACGGAAGGATGTATTGTGCGCATTTTTCTGGCTGCTCGCGCTGCTGACCTACGTGCGGTATGCGGAACTGTCCAAAGCCCAAAGTCCAAAGTCCAAAATCTTTTACGCGGCCACGCTGCTGGTTTTCGTGCTGGCACTGATGAGCAAGCCGATGGCGGTGACGCTGCCGTTTGTTTTGCTGCTGCTGGATTTTTGGCCGCTGGGGAGAATTAAAAATGAAAAATTAAAAATAAAAAACTTCGGGCCGCTCGTATTGGAAAAAATTCCATTTTTTATTTTGAGCGTCGGGGCGTGTGTGCTGACGCTGGCAGCACAGGCACAGGCAATCGTCTCAACGGGCGGGCTGACCATCGCGCAACGACTGGCGCACACGGCGATGGCGTATGACCATTATTTTTGGGCGCTATTTTTCCCGGTGAAACTGGCAGTGTATTACCCCTATGTCGTGACAGTGGATACGGGCATCGTGGTTTTCTCAGTCGCGGTTTTGCTCTTGGTAACCATGCTGGCATTGGCGAATGTGAAATCGCGACCGTGGATTTTATTCGGCTGGCTGTGGTTTCTGGGAACGCTCGTGCCGGTCATCGGGCTGGTGCAGGTGGGCGACCAGGCGTGGGCGGATCGCTACACCTACCTGCCGTTGATTGGATTGTTCGTGCCGCTGGTGTGGCTCGTCGCGGAATTGGTGAGACGGGAAAATATTTTACGCCTCGCGGCCGGCGCGGCGGTCATTTTGATGCTGGCGGCAACTTCCCTGCAGTTACGCCACTGGAAAAACACCTGGGCGCTCTTCGACCACGCGAACCAAGTGACGCAGGAAAATTACATGGCCATCACCGTGCTCGCGAGCCAGCTGGCGAAGCAAAATAAATTCGACGAGGCCATTGCGCTGTATCGCCAAGCCTTGAGCTACAAGCCGACTTTTCCCGAGACGCATTTTTTTCTCGGCAATGCCTTCGACCAACTGGGCTGGCCCGATGAAGCCGTGGCGGAATACGAAAAAGCACTTTGGTTCAAACCGATGCAGGAGCAGACGCACATCTTCCTCGGCATCATTTTGGGCAAACAAAAAAAATACGACGAAGCCGCCGCGCACTACGAAGCGGCTCTGGCCATCAATCCTGAGTCCGCGCCAGCGCACAACAACCTCGCGCGCATCCGCCACACGCAGGGCAAGTTTGACGAAGCCATCGGACATTACCGCGCGGCATTGGAGTTCAATCCCAAGCTGGCGCTGGCGCACAACAACCTCGGCATTTTGCTGCTGCAAAAAAACGACCTGTCTGGCGGCACATTGCAACTGCGCGAAGCGCTGCGGCTAAACCCAACGAATGCCGAAACGATGTTCAATCTGGCGCTGGCGTTGAACCAGCAGGCGCAGTGGCCGGAGGCGGTGGAATTATTTTCCAAAACGGTGGCGGCCAATTCGCCGGATCCGAAGGCGCATTGTGAATTTGCCAGAGCACTGGCGCACACGCAAAAAACCCGCGCGGCGATGAGCGGATTTGCCGCCGCGCTGCTGGCGCTGCCGGATTATCCCGAGGCGCTGGCCGGACTGGCGTGGATTCTTTCCACCGATGTGAACCCAGATTTCCGCAACGGCACGGAAGCGGTCAAGATGGCGGAACGTGCCTGTGAGCTGACGGAAAACAAAGATCCGGAGCAATTAAAAACGCTTGCCGCCGCGTATGCCGAGGTTGGCCGGTTTGCGGAGGCCATGAGCACGGCCCGGACGGCGAAGGATTTGGCAGCGGCCGGCGGGAAACGGGGTTTGGCGGATGAATGTGCGGCGATGCAGCAACGCTTTCAGCAGGCTCAACCGTGGCGCGGCCATTGAAGTTTTTACAACCGCGCTACGGAAATAAAATATGGAAATAAAAAAGGCCGGGTCTTGCGACCCGGCCTTTTGAATTAACCCACGAGCGGAAATTTATTCGCTCTTGATGCGATAGAACTGGTTGGTTGAATTCATCGCGGGGATGGTGAACGCACCGGGCGTGGAAGCATTGGTCAGCAAGCGAGTCCAAACGCTCGGTAGGGTGGTCAGATCACCGGACGAGAGAAGGATGAATTGCAATCCAGCGCCGCCAGTGTAGTTGATGCTGGAACCGGAAATGCCGGTGATGGTGACAGGTTGCAGGGCTACCACGGTCACGGATTTTGACACCGTGCTGCCGGTGCAACCGGAGGCGTTGGTTTCGGTCACGGATACGTTGCCGCTGATTGATCCGAAGGTCACGTTGATGGAACTGCCGGTTCCGCCAGTGAAACTTGCGCCCGCCGGGACGGTCCAGCCGTAGGTTGAGCCGCCGGTGGCGGTGACGGAATAGGCGACGCCCGACTGACCGACAATGACATTCGTCAAGCCAGTGATTCCTGAAGTGGTCGGTAACGCGTTGACGGTGATGTTGGTGGAGCCAAGGGTCAGGCCGCAACCAGTGCTGTTCGTGGCCACGATCCAGTAGGTGGTGGAGACCGCGGGTGTCACGGTGCCGAAGGTTACGGCAACGCCGGTGCCGTTAGTTCTGGCATACACGGTGCCGACGCCGACGTTGGAGTTAGTTTGCAGCAGGTAGGTGGTTCCTACCACGGAGCTGGCCACGCTGATGGTGATCGGTGTGCCGACGCAGACGTTCGCTTTGTTGGCGCTGAAGGCTTGCGTCACGGGCAACGGATTCACGGTGATGTTGGTGGAGCCAATCGTCAAGCTGCAACCGGAGGTGTTGGTGGCCACCACGAAATAGGTCGTGTTCGTCTTGGGGGTCACGGCGGCGAAGCTGATGCCCGCGCCGGTGCCGGCCACCAAGCTATAGACGGTGCCTGCGCCGACGTTGGCGTTGGTTTGGAGCAGGTAGTTGATGCCCACGGCGGAACTCGCGAGGCTAATCGTGGTCGGGGAGTTGGAGCAGATGCTCGCACTGCTCGCGCTAATGGCTTGCGTCACGGGCAGCGGGACGACGGTGATGTTGGTGGAGCCAAGGGTCAGGGCGCAACCGCTGCTGTTGGTCGCGACGACGAAATAGGTCGTGGAGACTTTCGGGAACACGTTGGTGAAGGCAATGGCGGATCCGGTTCCGTTGGTTGTCCCGAAAAGCGTGCCCACACCGGCAAACGCGTTGGTTTGGAGCAGATAGGTCGTTCCAGTTACAGAACCGGCCAGGCTGATGATGGTCGCGGAATTGGAGCAAATGGTAGCACTGGTTGCCTTAATGGTTTGGGTCACTGGATACGGATTGACCGTCACCGGAACCAAAACGCTACCCACAAGAATAGTGTTGTCAGAGTTCGAAACTGTGACGGTATAGTTGGTGGTAATGGCTGGGGTCACGGTAATCGACGTTGTCGTCGCCCCTGAACTCCAGAGGTAATTGAGCGGGGCGTAGGAAGGATCCTGCGGAGTCGCCGATACCGCCAGCGTGACGGAACTACCGGCACAAAGGCTGGCACTAGCCGGCGTCACGCCGACGTTGGTGTTAATATCCGAGAATTTGGTCACCGCCACGGCGAAGTTAGGATTCGGTGTGCCGTTGATGGGAACGTTTGGATTCATGCTCCCGAACATCACGCCGGAGACGGAATAGGCGAAGCTAGGAAAGGTATTACTGAAAGTATCCATGTCCTGAGATGAAAACCAGAGTTTAAATGCCTGCCCCGTGCTGTTACTTACCGTGTAGAATCCGTTGGTAATGCTTGTCCCGGCGAGCGGTCCAAAATAGACGTTAGTCAATTGAACATATCTTCCAGCGATGCTGGTGTTCATATTCGCATAGCCGTTGTTGGTGATGGTGAAGGGAACCACCAACGGTGTCGGCAGTGGGAAGTTATTGCTGACAATAGAATATGAGGTGTAAGGAACACTTGAACTCGGGTCGCCAGCAATCGGATCGGCGAATAATTCCAAACCGCTACTGAAGCTAGACATCACGCCAACAAAGGTTACGACATCACCCTGCGCCGGGCGGAAGGTGCTGCCAAATGTGGCGAAGATGTTGATGCCAGCCGTGGCGTCTTGCAAATAGTAAGAAGCCGTATTGCCGGTGGTGATGTTGGTGTAGGTAGTGATAATACCCGTAGCCTGATAAGCAATCTTGGAATTGGTCGACTGCCAGTTGTTGGCCGAATCCACCAATGTGCGCAGAAAGGCAATAGAAACCGAAGGTGGAAGAATTACCGACAACACCGCATTACTGCTAACGATGCCGCCATTAGAGTTGGTCACCGCCACCTTGTAGGTAGCGGAGTAGTTTGTCAAACCACTGGTAAAGCCGTAGGTCGAGCTAAGGCCGCTATCAGTTTGTGACCCGTTGTTGACGGCGCTGGAAGAAACCACCACGTTATTGGAATACCAAGTGAAGCTGACTGTCCCGCCACTGGGAGGACTAGCTGCACTGACACTCAAAATGGCGGGATATCCTTGATAACCGGTAACGTTGACGGGCTGAAAAGTTATAAGCGGCGGAAAAGGTCCATCCACGATGGCAAGTTTGGACACCGAACTGGTGACAGACAAACCATAGGGCGTGGTTACCACAAAATCGTAATAACCACTGTCGCCAACCACAGCGCTGGAGAAAGAAATGATGTTCGTGGCCGAGCCTGTAATATCTCCACCATCAGTGACGTTGCTGGGAGAAACCAACTGACCCGCCGCATTGGTCGCGCTAGCCACCTGCCACTGATAGGTCATATTGCCCAACCCCTGACCATTCGCTACAGCAGAAATCGAAAGGACGGCAGAAGGAAAGTTAGATTGCACGCCCGTGGGCTGGTAAACAATCTTCGGCGCAACTGCGTTGGTTGAAAGCACATTGGTCGCCGCTTCATCAAAGGTAGTAGCCACCACCAGATTTGATACGGTCAAAAAACCACCGAAGCCAGAAGCTTGCCGAAAGCCGAAACTGTTCACATAACTAGTGCCAGGCGAATAGGCATCACTGGTAGTCAGGGAAGCATCGGACAAACCGGAGGAGCTTATGGGATTAATCCAAATTGTGGCGGCATCCAACCCAGCAGGATCGTAGCCCATGACGACTTGATAATCCGTATTCAAAGCCAAGTCCACCGGGAAGACTTGATTCGGTGTCGAAGCTGATCCCATTTGTATCCCCATTCGAAATGTATTTGGCAGCACGGTGCCGTTGGTCAATGCCCAAAAACGACAGGGAAAGGTTGAGCTATTCACATAGAAGTGCGCAAAATAGGCACCGCCTCCAGTTGGCAAGTTAGTAAAATTTACTATAAAGCTGGCGAAAAGCTGCTGGTGCGTGGTGCCAGTAACTACGCTATTGGTAAAGACCCGGTGGACGTCACCTGAACGCGTCGCCGATACGCCTAGGTAGGCCGTGGAAGTGCCAACTTCTAATCGGCGATTGTTGACAAAGGCATCAATACTGCCGCTGTGGGTAAGCCAGTTGGAAATCGTCGTGGATCCGGTGCCATTGGTGCTGGTCACAGAAATCGGACCGTTAGTGTAATTGAATGTTTCCTGAAGAATCACATCCGCACGCGATGTCATGGCCAGCAGGAAGGAATACAGGGCTAGGGCAGTTATTTTTTTCATGGTTCAGCTTCAGTAGTTTTGATTTCTCCGACTCAAAGCAATATATCAGTTTTGGCGGTTTAGTGGTGTGACGTTTTAGAAACAAAACTGACCGTAAAAACCCTCTCACGGTCAATCTCAAACACTTAATCCAAGCAAAGCACGGCACCTTGTTTTGAAAAATATCTGGTATTTGGTCATCCTTTTTTCCCCTAAACTGATTCCTTTGTATCATAAAGAGTTTTTGCTAGCAAGCTGCATTTTTGGAAAATTATTCACAAGTTCCACACAGCCGGAGCAAAGGCACGGAAGATTTCGCTTGCGGGTTGATAATTTTTCCGCCGCCACGCATGATGTCGCACACAACACCTGATGCCGCCCATGAAAAAAACACTTTTTCCCCTGCTTGCCGCGTTCGCCGTTTCCGCCCGCGCCGCCGAACCCGCCGCCACCAATGCGCCCGCCGCGCCAACGAATTCCTTCGCCGCCGCGAAAATTCCCGACGCTGCCAAGGAACCGGTGCGCGTGACGAACACGGTGACCATCGCCGGCCAGCGCGTGGCCTACGTCGCCGAAACCGGCATGCTGCCCATTTTGAAAAATGACGGCGCAACCCGCGCGTCCGTTTTTTATGTGGCCTACACACGGACAGACAAAGCGGAAAATGGAAACCTGAAATCGGAAAAACGGCCGGTGACTTTTTGTTTCAACGGCGGCCCCGGCTCGGCCTCCGTGTGGCTGCACCTCGGCGCGCTCGGCCCGCGCCGGGCGAAGATGAACGAGGACGGCTCGCAGCCCGCGCCACCGTTCGCGCTGGTGGATAACGAATATTCCATCCTCGATTCCAGCGATCTGGTTTTCATTGACCCGGTGGCCACGGGATTTTCCCGCGCGGCGAAAGATGAAAAGGCCGAGCAATTTTTCGGCGTGGACGGCGACCTGGACAGCGTCGGCGAATTCATTCGGCTCTGGACGACGCGGCACGAGCGCTGGCTCGCGCCGAAATTTTTGCTGGGCGAAAGCTATGGCGTTTTCCGCGCGGCCGGACTGGCGGAACATCTGCGCGGACGTTATGGGCTTTATCTGAATGGCCTGATTCTGGTTTCCGGCGTGCTGGACTTCGCGACCATTTACAACGTGCCGGGCAATGACCTGCCGTATCCGCTGCTCCTGCCGGCCTACACGGCGGCGGCGCATTTCCATAAAAAACTGCCGCCGGATTTGCAGGCGGACCTGAGCAAGGCGCTGGCGGAAGCGCGCGAATTTGCCAATGGGGAATTTTTATCCGCGCTGCACGCGGGCGCGGCGGTGACGCCGGATGAAAAACAAAAAGTGGTCGTGGAACTTTCCCGACTGACGGGGCTGACCTCGGAGGTGATCAAGGACAACAACCTGCGGATTGATGAGGGAACGTTCCGCAAACAACTGCTGCACAACGAAGGCCTGATTCTGGGCGCCTATGATGCGCGGCTGACCGGTCGCGATGGCGACGCGGCGGCGCAAGGGCCGGGCTTTGATCCGTCGAGCGCGGCGGTGACGGGGCCGTTTTCGGCGGCGATGAATTCTTATGCCCGGAGCGAATTGAAATTTGAAGACGACCTGCCGTATGAACTCATCGCCGGCGTGCAGCCGTGGAATTACGGTGTGCGCAATGGCTACGCCAATGCCAGCGAGCGGCTGGCCTCGGTGATGAACCAGGAGCCGTATCTGAAACTCCTCGTGGTTGGCGGCCGTTGCGATCTGGTCTGCCCGATCGACACGATGCGGCAAAGCCTCGAACACATGGGGCTGGCGGCGGAACAGCGGAAGAATATTTTCTACGCGGAGTATGACGCGGGGCACATGATGTATATCAACCTGCCGGACTTGAAAAAACTTCAGGGTGACGTGGAAAAATTCTTGCAGCCGTAAGCGGCGGAAAACTTTTTTCGTCAGTTGTGCACCGGCGTGAAGTTGGTCATGCCGGGTGGCGGCACGCCCCACGCAAACCGGATGGGCACAAGCGCCACGGGAATTCCCGGCGGCACTTTCGCGGGATCGAGATAATTCAAATCAAAACTGTAATGCCGCGTGGGCGGATTGTAGTAAGGATTGATCGGCGTGGGACTGAAGCCGGAGGGATTGCGAAACTGATTGGTGGCCATGTTGCTGTCCCACAGCCGCAGGACGGAAGTGTTAAGCCAGAGATTGCGGCTGCTCCAATCTTCGAGCAGGCGCGGTAGATTATGCACCCCACCGCTGAACGTCGTGCCGTTCGTCCCCGTTGAAGGAATGGTGCCAGTCACAATCGCTGCATTGATGGTCATATCGGCGGCGGCAAATACGCCGCCTTTCGAATAGGTCGTATAGCCGTCCGAATCAGACCAGTTTGGCGACAGCACAGTGAGCGAATCAGCCATGACGGCGGCGGGCACGGTGAAAGCGGTGTTGGTGCTGGCGGCGGAGCTGTTCGTGTTGCCGGCGATCTGGGTATTGTAATTGCCCCAGACGTAAAGCGGGTTTTGTGTGGCGACGGAGAAACCGAAATTGTTGTTGGCCGGCAACTGCGCGCCGTTCATGAGCCGGACGGAAGGCAACTGGTTGGTGTTGGCATTACGTCGGTCGGCGATGTAGAAAATGGTGGGATACTGGTTGTTGACCGACGGAAGTTTGTTCTGCACGGCCGTGTTGGTGGCAATCCAGGTGGAAAATTTTCCAATGTCAATCTGCGTGAAAAGATTGGTCTTATATTCGCGCTGGTCGTAGGTGACGTTGGTCAGGCTCAGGAACGGCAGGTTGGTGAGCAGATTGGCCGGCGAGGCGTTGGTGTAATACAAAATAGTCGGCAACGAATCGTTGCCCGGCACGGCGCCGTTGATGCTGGTTTGAACTTTCAACGACACCGTGGGATTGCCGGAGCCGCTCAAGTCGTTGGTGACGATCAACACCATCTGCGCCTGATTGTAGAGGCGCTGAAGACCGACGGTAGAAACGGGTGATTCACCGGCAGGCGGGAGGTCGATGAGAAAATGCGAGTTGGTCATGTTCAATGACACCGTCACGCTGGCGACATTCGTGGAATAGCCGGGCGTGGCGCTGAAGGTCGTGTTCCAGGTTGAAGGCGTGCCGGGCGTCCAGCCACTGCTCAAACCGTCCACCAGTGGCGCGGTCAAGGTGGAGGTGCAACTCACACCGCTGTTGAAGGTGAGCGAGGCGGTGGTGCCGACGTATATCGCGCCATTGGCCTGCACGCGACCATTGACGATCATCGTGGCGCATTGGGAAAACTCCAGCAGGCCGTTGTAAAAAATCGCCCAGGTATTCAGCGGCACCATGGCCAGCAGGACATCCTCCTGCGCCGTGCCGATGACGCCGGTGTTGGAATTGGTGCGCGTCACGTTCGAAACGATACGATAGACGGGTGAACCGGGCGCGGCATACAAACCTTCATAAGCCGAGGGCAACGGACCGCCGTAGCTGGAAACCTGCCGGACATAGGTCTTGCCGGTGTTACCGTTCGCGTCGGAAAAAATAAATCCGCTCCAATAGGCATCCTCCGTGGATTTGGGAACATTGTTCTGATAGATGCTGGACGCCCAGTTGTTGCTCACGCCGGCGACACCGTAGCTTTGAAAATCGTAGGCGATACGCGCGAAGGCTTTTTCCACCGCCGCCTCGGCGGCAGCGGAGCAGACGGTGAAATCAATGTTGTGCTGGTTCAGAATGGCCACGGTCTGCGAACGGTTAATCGCCCCGGCGAGAATCATCAGGCTGATGGTGACCATGATGAGCACCATGATCAGGGCGAAGCCGGAGCGGCGGGAGATGGAGGCCGGAGAGATTTTCATGGCGGTGGATTATTCGGGCAGATGCGGGGTGACCTTGAACTCCATCTTGTAGTAGTCATAAAGCCCGTTCGTGCCGACTTGCGTAAGCGGATATTGGAACTGGCAGAACTGGAGGGCGACGTGGATGATGCGCTTGTAAGACTTGGTAGTCGCATCGTTGGTGGCGGGGCTGCCATTGTAGTCCTCAACATTAAAACTGTAACCGCCGCCAAGCCAATTCACCAAGTTAGAGCAGACGACAATCGGATTCCAGTTCGTGCTGGTGGTCCGCAGGAGATGGCCGTCGCTGTTGTTGGAATTGCTCAAGTCAAAATAGTAGATGATGGCCTGGCTGCCGTTGGTGGTCTCAAAAAGCTCCAGCGCCGTGGCCTGAGAATTGTTCGTGACAATGTTGAAGTTCGTGCCGCTTATGCTGCCGATGAACCACATTTTTGAGGAGCGCACATCCACCGGCAACTGGTTCAAAATCCGCCGCGAGGTGTCGCTTGCGCCGGACTTGCTTTCCACCCATTGATCTTCACGCAACCCGATGAGATGCGCGCTCATCAAGGCCATCACGACCACCACCAAGAGTGACACCGCAAAAATAGTTTCAATGAGCGTCCCCCCCGCGAGCCGGCGGCAGCCACGGTGCTTTTTTTCAATGTGATGTCTTGGCAGATGCATGGTCAATCATCCGAGCCGCCCAAGCTGGCAGGATCACGGTTATCGGGAGCAATGTAGGTGAAGGCCGTGTTGGTGAAGTATTGGACGCTAAAGTTGCCCCAGCCGTCAAACGGCCACACCGTGTCCACCCGCACCGACTCCATTTGCACCCACGGATTGCTGGTGCCGTTTTGAAACAGCGTCTGGATGGTGATGTAATTGGTGGCCACGATATAGTTTGTCCCCTTCCATGGGATGTCCATCACGTTGGTCGTGTAGCCGCTCATGACCCAGTTCACACCGGAAAAAGTCAGGGACTTGTTGAGCAACGTGAGGTTCGTGACTTCAGTTTTCTGCAAAGCAATGTCCCAAACTGCCGACCGCGTCTGCTCCACGGCATGAATGGCCAGCGTCTGGGCGGCCATCGAATAACCCGTCCATTGTGCTTTTTTGGCGCCGATGAGATAGCCGTTGATGATGGTTCCGAATACCAGAGCGACGATGACGATGGAAATCAACACCTCCCAGAGCGAGAGCACAAAACCCGCCTCACGGCTGACCGAACCGACCGGTTGGCGCAGCTCGCCAGCACACACTCTACGGCCATGTTTCAATCCCAGTCGCATATCTCATCCTAAATCAGCACCCGCCATACCAGAACCGCACGGGTTTGACCGGCTGGCGCATTCCGTCGGAATCATTCCCGTCCCGTCCATGAACGTGACAAAAATTGTCCTCATTTTTCTCCAGCACATTTCTGGTGTCAGATACTGCCCGACAAAATTTCCCGCGTTCAATTGTTCACCACCATGCCCGGCGGCGGCTTGTTCCAGTTGAACCGGATGGGCACCAGCGCACACGGCACGCCGGGCGGCTGCTTGTTCGGGCTGTAATAAGTCTGATCAAAACCCCAGTTACGTGTCGGCGGTTTATAGTAGGCACCCGGCATCTGAAATTGGTTCGTGGCAATTTTACTGGTGTAGAGCACCACAATGGAGGTGTTGAGCGTCAACGTATCGCCCGTCCAATCTTCCAAAAAGCGCGTGAGGTTGTGAACCCCGCCGCTAAAAGTGGTGGAAGAGGTGCCGGTGGACGGCACGTTGCCGGTGACAATGGCGGCATTGAATGTCATGCTGCTGGCATTACGCGTTGTATAAGAAGCGGCGCTGGCGGCGTCCGACCAACTCGGCGATAGAATGGTGATGGCGTCGGACAAAATGGCCGCCGGCGAGGATGACCCGTTGGTGGTGGAACCCAGCCCGCTGGAGAAAGTGCTGCCGTTGACGGTGGTATTGTAATCGCCCAGAACGTAGATGGGATTCTGCGTGGCGACGGTGAAACCCAGACCATTGTTCCGAGGCAGCTTGGCGCCATTGACCAGACGCACCGCCGACTGTTTGTTCGTGCCGAGATTGCGCTGATCAGCCACATACAAGATGGTTGGAAAAAGGCCGTTGGTGCTATTGAACTTGCCGATTGCCAGTGAATTGGTGCTGAACCAGCTTCCCAACTGGGCCATGTCAATCTGCGTGATGAACTGGCTGGCCTGATTCTGGCGCTGGTCAGCAAACGTGTTCGTCAGCGAGAGCCATGGCAGTTGGATGAGCGAATTCGTATCCAGGTAAACTTCGGTGGCATTGGTCATCACTTTTAGAATGGGCGAGGTGTCCGCACCAGGGAGGTTGCCGTTGTAGGCGGTCTGCATCCGCAAGATGACTTCCGGCGACCCGCCGAGCGGTGAGTTCGTCACCATCAATACCATGTGCGCCTGATTATACAAACGCACCTGACCCTGCGAGGACATCACCTGTTCGCCCACCGGCGGAATGTCGATTATGGAATGGGTATTGGTCATCGAGATAGCAATGCTCACGACCGGGTTGTTGGTGACGTAGCCGCTATTGAACGTCGTCAGCCAGGTCGTCGGATCAAGCACGGTCCAAAAACTATAGCCCGCCCGCGCCGGGGCGGACAAGGAACCGACCGCCGTCACCTTGTCATTGAAGGTAAGTGATGAACTGCTGGCGGCACCCACGGCAATGTTGCTGTTGGAATGCACCCGGCCATTGACCAGCATCGGCGCGCAGTCGCTGAACTCCAGATCGCCGTTGTAAAAAATCGCGTAGGTCGTGATGGGCACCAGCGCCAGCAGGATGTCTTCCTGCGCCGTGCCAATGACGCCCGGCACCAGCGTATTGGTGTTCACCACATTGCACGCGATGCGGTAGATGGGCGAATTGTAAGCAAACTGGTTCGTGAATTGCGACGGCAGCGGCCCGGTGTAGTTCGTCACATAGCCGACATAGACGGCTCCCGCCGCGCCGGAGACAGGATCGGAAAAAGTAAAGTTCGACCAGTAAGCATTGTCCGAGGCGCTGGGAAAAAGGCTGCTGTAGGGAACCGTCGCCATGTAGTTGGTCACCTGCCCCGGCCCGTATTGCTGAAAATCATAAGCCATGCGCGCATAAACTTTTTCCACCGCCGCCTCGGCCGCGCTGTCCAAGGTGTTGAGTTGCGTGCTGCGCAGGTTCAGCAGCGAGACGGTGGCGGTGCGGTTCATCACGCCCGCCAGAATTATGATGCTGAACGCGGCCAGCATGATGACCAACAGCAGGATGAAACCCTGCTTCGGTCGGTTTTTATTAAAAGTGATTTTCATGATCCGTCAGGAATGTGCGGCGTCGCCCGGCAGTCAATCCGGTAGTAGTCGAACAACCCGTTCGTCCCCACCGGCGTGAGCGGGTATTGAAACTGGCTGAACTGGAGCGTGCAGTGGACAATGCCTTTGTAGGTGCGCACCGCCTGCGTGGCCCCCAGATAATCCTCGCTCGTGAAATACAACGTATTGATCAGGTTGGAGACCACGATGCTGGCCGCACCATTCGTGCTGTTCTGCCGCCACAAGATGCCGTTCGCGCTGGCGATTTGCGACGTGTCAAAATAATAGAGCACATAGCGCGTCGCATCCACCACTCGGTTGGAACTCACCGTAATCGTGTAGAGCTTCAGTCCCGTGCCCTGCATGCTGCCACTCGTGATGGCGGTAAAATTCGTCCCGGACACCGTGCCGATGTCAAAGCCCTTCGCCGAACGGATTTCGTAAAGCATCTGATTGATGGAACGGCGCGCAGCATCGCTCGCGCCCGCTTTGCTCTCCATCAGGCGGCCTTCCCGCAGGCCAAGAAAATTCGCGCTCAACACACCGGCGATCACCACGCCCATCAACAGAATCGTGAACATCATTTCGATGATGGTCATGCCGCGCTGCCGCCGGCGAGCGGGCGACGAACTGGATCCAGTTGGTGGAAAAAAATTCATCGTTCAAAGCTGGCGGTCATCCGGCGCGAGCATCGTGGAAACCGTGTTGGTGAAAAGCAGGTTGCCCCGCCGAAAATAAAACGGCCAGACCGTATCCACCCGCACGAACTGCATCTGGATATTGGAGATGCCACTGACATACAGCAGTTGCACCGTGATGAAGTTTGTCGCCATCGTGTAATTTGTGCTGGAGAAGGGCACATCCAAAATCGCCGTGGAATAGCCCGTGTAAGTCTTCGTCGAACCGTCATAGCTTGCCGACGTCAGGTTCAAATTGGTCAGGTTGTTGATGCCGAGAGTCGGATCCCAGTTCGCCGCACGCACCTGCTCCAGCCGCTGACTCGCCAGCGACTGCGCCGCCAGCGAATAACCGGTCCACTGAATCCGAACGCCAGACTGGATGTAGCAATTGATGATGCCGCCGAAGACGATGCCCACAATCGCCGACGCAATCAGCACCTCCACCAAAGTGAACGCGCGCGCCCGGCGGCGAACGGCTAAAGCCAAGACCTGCCCCGTCGCCAAACGCCGGAGCGCCAGTCGCACAGTTGATTGTTTGACCTTCATTCGCATGACCCAAAAGTTAACTTCCAAAATCCCGACGCCAATAGACCATTTGCCATGCCAACCCCGCCAATAATCCACGCTTCCCCATATTTCGCAAGCCCGCCGTCCCGAAATGTGGCAGGCCCTGTCCGCGCCCGAATCAAATTCAGCGAACCGGCGGCGCTTTTACAAAAGTCGTTTCTCGCAGATAGACCGGTGACAATTCTTCCCCGCGCACAAAATCGTTCCGCCCCGCCGCCAGCCACGCCAGAGACGCCGCTGCCGGGGGAAAATCCGCGCCCAAAACAATCTCCGCCGCCGCACGGCGCTGCTCCACCTCCGCCGCCGGAACAATCCGCAGCGGCTCCACCTCCGCCCGTCTATCGGCGGAAATGTCCCAAGCTGCAAGATAAAATTCACCGCGCTGCGCATTCACCGCCACATTCACCCGCCCGAAAATCTTCGCTGCCTGCGCCTGGGCCGCCAGCGCTTCCACGCTGCTCACACCGAGCAGCTTTATGCCCCGCGCCAGTTGCCAGCCCTGCGCCACCGCAATCGCCGCGCGAATGCCCGTGTAGCTTCCGGGGCCGAGACCGACCGCAATGACATCAATTTCCTCCCGCGAAATGCTCGCTTCCGCCAAAACTTTTTCAATCAGCCCCAGCGCATCCGTCGCGCGCGACTCCGTTTGCTGCGCCGCCTCAGCCAGCACCACGCCGCCGCGCGCCAGCGCCACGCTCCGTCGGTCTGAAGAAAATTCCAGCGCGAGAATAGTCATGGCAATTGTTCGTAAATTATTTTCCGCTCCGTCGCGCTCACAACTTCAATTTCCACCCGCACAAATGTTTTTCCATCCTCCATCTTCCATCTTCCATCTTCTAATCGCTCCGCCCATTCAATCACGCTCACGCCTTCCGGCGACAAAAACTCGTCGATGCCCGCGCTCAAAATTTGTGCCGGTGTTTCCAGCCGATACAAATCGAGATGAAATAATTTCAGCCGCCCGCCGCCGTATTCATTCACCAGCGTGAACGTCGGCGAATGCACCCGCCCCGCGCAGCCCAGCCCGCGCGCCACCCCGCGCACGAACTGCGTCTTGCCCGCGCCCAGATCGCCGCTCAACGCGATGACCCAGCCGCGCGCCGCCGCCCGCCCGAATTTTTCGCCGAGCGATTCCGTTTCCGACGGGCTATGGGAAATGAACGTAGCCATGGGCGTTAAAAGTATGCGTGCCAATCTTGTCGCGGATCAAAATGCCTTCGCCCGCCACAATTTTCCCGATGCAACTCAACTTCACTTCGGGAAACTTTTTCTTCCAAGCGTCCACCAGCTTCACCGCACTCTTGCTCGATAGCGTGAACAGTAACTCAAAATCCTCACCATCCGTCAGCGCTGCGATGAACGGCGGCTTGGCGGAAGCATTTTCCCGCGCCGCGAGTTTCGCCGCCCGCGCAATCGGAACCGCCGACTTCAAAATCTGCGCGCCCACTTTGCTAGCGCTCAAGATGTGACGCAAGTCGCCGCCCAGTCCGTCGCTCAAATCCATCAGCGCGTGAATGTGAAAATGTTCCGCCAGCCAGCGCGCCTCGTCGAGCCGCGGCTCGAAGTCCAAATGTTTTCCCGCCAGCGAGCCGCCGAGCTCGCCCGTCACAAAAATTGCGTCGCCCACCTTCGCGCCGCTCCTGAAAATCTGTTTCCCGCGCGGCACGGTTCCGAGCAGCGCGATGGAAATCAGGATGCTTTCGGGATTCGTCGTCGTCTCGCCGCCGACAATCGCCACGCCACATTTTTCCGCCAGCGCATTCAGCCCGTCGTAAATCTTCGCCACGAACTCCGCGTCAAAATCTTTAGGCAACGCAATCGTCACCAGCGCCGCCGTCGGCGTGCCGGCCATCGCCGCGATGTCGCTCAAGCAGCGGGCGAGCGCCTTGCGTCCGATTTTTTCCGGCGGCATTTCACGCGTGAAATGGACGCCTTCCACCACCGCGTCCGTCTTGAATAAAACCAATTTCTCCGGCACGCCCAAGTCCAGCACCGCGCAGTCGTCGCCCGCGCCGACGACGACGCTTTCATTCGTCGGCAGCGATTTCGTCAGACGGGCGATGAGTTCAAATTCGTTCATGAATGTGACAGGCCAAGGTGTTCTGCGAGCATCAGCAGCCCCAGATTTGCCGCGTTGAAAGCGCTGTGCGCCAGCACCGGCGCCAGCAACCCTTCGGTTTTTTCATACAGCCAGGTCAGCACGAGCGCGAACACGAACAGTGGCAAAAAAATCGGCACGCTCGCATGGATGGCCGCAAACAGCAGGCTCACCACCACCCAGCCGCATTTCGGCCAGCCAAGTTTCTTGGCGGCGGAAAACAGCAGCCCGCGAAAAACAAATTCCTCCGCCAGCGGTGCCAGCACCACGGCAAAAAAACCGAGATAAATTTTCATCCCGACGGACTTGGCGTTAAGGATGATTTCCACCGCACGTTGGTCTTCAATGCCACGGCCAAGTTTGGTCAGGACGATGTCAGAAAAACATTTCAGGTCAAACATGACCGGCGCCACGGCCAGCAGCGCGAACACAACCAGCGGCAGCTGCCATTGCCAGCCCATTGTGTTTAAGCCGGCAAAATCACGCCAGCCGAGGTCGTGAAATTTCAAAAACAAAAAACCGGCGACAATCGCCGCGCCGTGAAAACTCAGCGTCGCCAGCAGCACACTGCCCGTGTCATCGAGCGTCTGAAAGCCCGCCACGCCAAAATGCCGCAGCAGCTCCACCGCCAGGTTGCCGCCGAAAAATGCCATCAGCACGCCGCCCGCCAGCGTCAGCACGATTTCCGGCTGCCATGTTTTTTTCCACAACACGCGACCAGCGTAGCCGAGCCGCGCGGGCGAGACGATTTCATTTTTGCCGGTTTTAATTCTGTTCAATTCTGTTAATTCTGTCGCGTGACACACACGCACACCAACTCGCTCGCGCAGGAAAAATCGCCCTATCTACTCCAGCACGCGCACAATCCCGTGGCCTGGTTCGCGTGGAACGACGCCGCCTTCGCCAAGGCGCGCACGGAGGACAAACCAATTTTCTTGAGCATCGGCTACTCGACCTGCCACTGGTGCCACGTCATGGAGCGCGAAAGTTTTGAGGACGAGCGCGTCGGAAATTATCTGCGCGAGCATTTCGTCAGCATCAAGGTGGACCGCGAGGAACGCCCGGATGTGGACAAGATTTACATGACGTTCGTGCAATCCACGACCGGCAGCGGCGGCTGGCCGCTGAATGTTTTTCTGACGCCGGACTTGAAACCATTTTTTGGCGGCACATATTTTCCGCCCGACAACCGGCATGGTCGCCCCAGCTTTTTAAGTTTGCTCCAGCAAATCGCTCAGCTCTGGCGCGAGCGGCGGATGGAGATTGGCGCTAGCGCCGACGAACTACACGCGCGGCTGGAACTCATCACCGCTCGCGATGCGAAAGAAAACTCCCCGCTCACGCCGCAGACGATTCGCGTCGCCGTGGAATCATTCAAGGAAGCCTTCGACTCCGTGAACGGCGGCTTTGGCGGCGCGCCGAAATTTCCGCAGCCGAGCATTCCGCTGCTCGTGTTGCGCGCCGCGAAACGCTTCGGTGATGCGGATGCACAGCGCATGGTTCTCCAAACCTGCGACCAGATGGCGGCGGGCGGCATCCATGACCAGCTCGGCGGCGGTTTCGCGCGCTATGCCGTGGACGCCGAATGGCTCGTGCCGCATTTCGAGAAGATGCTCTACGACAACGCGCAGCTCGCGCAGTTGTATCTCGACGCGTTTCTCGTCAGCGGTGACGCGCGCTACGCGGAAGTCGTCCGCGACATTTTGGATTACGTTTTGCGTGACATGACGCATCCCGACGGCGGATTTTATTCGGCCGAAGACGCGGACAGCGAAGGTCAGGAGGGGAAATTCTATTGCTGGACGCACGATGAACTTTCCAAACTGCTCTCGCCCGAAGAATTCATCGTGGCCACGCAATACTTCGGCATCACCAAGCAGGGCAACTTTGTTGACCACAGCCATCCCGATCCGCTGCCGGGACTGAACGTATTGAGCATTGCAAAGCCCAACGTTGCCGGGGCGGATTTGCCTTTGCTGAATTCCGCCAAAACCAAAATGCTCGCCGTCCGGGCCACGCGCATCCGCCCGCATCTCGATGACAAAATTCTTGCTTCATGGAACGGCCTGATGCTCGGCGCCTTCGCCCGCGCCTCCGTTGTCTTGGGCGAGGAAAAATACCGCGCGGCGGCGGAGAAAAATTTACAGTTCATTCGCAAACATCTATGGGAATCAGACAATGGCGGCCAGAGCGGCACGCTCTTTCACCGCTGGCGCGATGGTGAACGCGACTCCGTCCAGTTGCTCGAAGCCTATGCGTTTCAACTCGCGGGCGTCATCGAGCTTTACGAGGCCACGCTCGAACTAAAGCATCTGGATTTCGCCAGCGAACTCGGCACCGCGATGCTCGCCAAATTTTACGACCCGGCGAACGGCGGTTTCTGGCAAAGCCCCGCTGGCACCAACGATTTGATCCTGCGCGTGAAGGACGATTACGACGGCGCGGAGCCGAGTGGCAATTCCGTGGCCACGCTCGC